>NZ_AMXE01000038.1 GCF_000310205.1 Thauera linaloolentis 47Lol = DSM 12138
CGTCGGCGGCGCTCGAGCAGGCGCGCAGTCAGGCCGCCGCCGCCGCCGCCGCGACCGAAGGCGCGCTGCGTGTCGCCGAGGAACGCCGCAGCGGGGTGCCCGAGGCCCTGCGGTCCCGCCAGGCGCTCGACACCGCCCTGGCCGGGGCGCGTGCCGCGCGCCAGCGCCTGGATGCCACGCTGCAGGCCGCGCAGGCGGCGCAGCAGCTCGCCCTCGGCAATGAAGCAGCGCTGCGGGCCCAGCGCGACACCCTGGCGGTGGCGGAAAGCATGGCCCAAGCGCGCGTGGCAGAAGCCGCCGCGCAGTTTGCCGAAGCCCTGCGCGCCGCGGGCTTCGGCATGGCGGATGAGGAAGGGGGCGATGCCTCACCCGCTGCGGGCGAGGCCGCCTGGCGCGTCGCCGTGCTGCCGGCGGCGCAAACGGAAGCGCTCGCCCGGCAGATCCGCAGCGCCGACGAGCAGTTCGCTGCCGCGCAGGAACGCGCTGCACGCGCCACGCAGGCCGTCGCGGGGCTGGCGGCGCCGGACCTTGTCGCGCTCGACGTCCGCGCCGCCGCCTGCCGCGAGCAGGTCGAGGCGGTGCTCGCGCGCATCACCCACAACCGTGCGGAGCAGCACAAGCTTGCGCGCACGCTCGCCATGCTCGACGACATTGCCCGCGAGAACGGCGCCATCGAAGCCGAATACCGCGTCGTCGGCCACCTTTCCGACATCGCCAACGGCGGCAACGGCCGCAATCTCACCTTCCAGCGCTACGTGCTCGCTGCCCTGCTCGACGACGTGCTGCGCGCCGCCTCGCTGCGCTTGAAGGCGATGAGCCGCGGCCGCTACCTGCTGCAGCGGCGCGAGGACGTGGCCGATGCGCGCCGCGCCGCCGGGCTGGACCTGGAGGTGTTCGACGACTACACCGGCCGCGCCCGTCCGGCCAGCACGCTGTCCGGCGGCGAAGGCTTCATGGCCTCGCTGTCGCTCGCGCTCGGCCTGTCCGACGTCGTCCAGGCCTACGCCGGCGGCGTGCAGCTCGACACCCTGTTCATCGACGAAGGCTTCGGCAGCCTCGACCCCGAGTCGCTCGACATGGCGATGAAGGCCCTCATCGACCTGCAGCAGCGTGGCCGCATGGTGGGCGTGATCTCGCACGTCGAAGAGATGAAGCAGCAGATCGGCGTGGCGATCGAGGTGATTCAGGGCGCGCGGGGGAGCAGGGTGAGGCTGGCCGCAAGCCCTACTGGGGCGAACCTTGCAGCGTCATGCTGACGCTGCGGGCGAAACACTGATTTTTTGGCCCCGGGTCGGTGTTGCAGGCTGGCAGGTGTTGTCTGTCAGCCTGTTTGCCGTCCGCCCATTTCCGCTGCCAGCCGCGCCATCAGTTCCGCTGCCGGCATTGCGCGTGCGCGCCGGGCGCCGGTGCCGGACCATTGCGCGCCGTATCCCGTTTCGCCCGCCGCCTTGGCGGCGGCATTGAGTGCCTTGCCCAGCGCGTAGGCGAAGGGATAGGCGGGAATGGCGGAGGAGGGAATGTCCCGCCCCCATTCGGTGAATGGGTTCGACAGGCAGCGGGCGGGGCGACCGGAGATCACGCAGGTCATCGTGGTGTCTCCGCCTTCCGTCAGGCGCGTGCGATAGGCCGTGTCGGCGGCGCTTTCGGGGCAGCCGATGAAGGCCGTGCCCATTTGTACGGCAAGCGCGCCCCAGCTCAGGGCGCGCGCCGCGTCCCGGCCGTCCATGAGCCCGCCAGCGGCGATGACCGGCAAGCGTGTTTGCCGCGCCAGAAGCCGGGTCAGCGCTTCGGTGTCCAGTCGTTCGTCGTCGGTGTCCGTGTCGAAGATGCTGCGATGGCCGCCGGCCTCCCAGCCTTGCGCGACCACGGCATCGAATCCGGCCTGTTCGATTTGCCGTGCCTCGGCCAGGCTGGTTGCGCTGGCGACGAGGCGTATGCCGGCGTGCCGCAGTGCCGCCAGTTGATCCGGACGGGGCAGGCCGAAATGGAAGCTGGCCACGGTGGGGCGGGTTTCGAGCAGCACCGCCAGCATGGCGTCGTCGGCCCTGAAGCTGGTGTAGATCTCGTCCAGCGCCACGGGCGGTTCTGCCCCGAAGCGCGTAAAGAGGGGCGCGGCGCGTTCGATCCATCGGCGTTCCACGTCGCGGTCGGACGCTGCGGGGCGGTGGCAGAAGAAATTGGCGTTGAAGGGGCGGCTGGTGAGCGCCTGCGTCGCACGGATCGCCTGTGCGGCGGCCTCGGCCGTGGCCGCTCCCAGCCCCAGGGCGCCCAGCCCGCCCGCCTGCGATACCGCGCCGGCCATGGCCGGCGTGGAGACGCCTGCCATCGGCGCCTGGAAGATGGGGATCGTCAGTGCAATGGCGTCGAGAAGGTTGTCGTTCATGTCACACCGTGCCTGGGAGGCGGCGCCTCTTTGTCGTTTTGCAGCGCGCTTCAGCGCGGCGTGCCTTCCTGCTGGTACTTCGGCGAGCGCGGGCCGTACAGGATGCCGTTGGGCATGCCGGCCGAAAGCAGGCGGTAGGTGGCGATGCCGGCGACCGGATGCGATTTGTTGGTGGTGGTCTCGATGATCTGGTTGACCACCGCGGTGATGAGCAGGCCGACCAGGCCGCCATTCGAGTTGCGGCCTTCGGCGCTCGATGCCGTGGCGGAGCCCTGCCACAGCGTCTGCTCCGAGCGCAGGTCGATCAGGCGCGCTTCCGCCGTGACGCGGCTTTCGCTGGAGATGACGGCATAGGTGGTGCCGTATTGCTTGATGTCGATGTACAGTGCCGCGTCGGCGCCGAAGATTTCGTGCAGCCTGGCGAGCGCCACGCCGTGCATTTCGCCCGGGTTGTGCATGCCGTTCTGGCGGAAGGTCTCGTCGACGAGGCTGACCGGGAACACGTAGTAGCCCGATTCCGCCAGCGGCAGCGTGACCTGCGACAGCACGCTGTAGGTGGCGTCGACCTCCATGGAGCTGTTGAGCGGCGGCAGCACGAGGATGGAGGCGGGGCGGTTCTGTTTGAAGGCGGAATAGTCGTAGCCCGCCTGCTGCGTGGCGCAGCCGGCCATGAGCAGCGCGGCGAGGGCCGTGATGAGGCCGGCCTTCAGGCGAAGGCGGCCGGGTGGGGTGGAAGGCATCGGTCGGGTCTCACTCGGGTTGCCGGGCTTTGCGCATCAGGAAGTCCATGTAGGCGGCGCTTTCCGGATACAGGGTCTTCTCGGCCTCGAAGTGCCGCAGCATCTGGTCGGGCTGTTCGCTCCCGGCGTACAGGATGCCCAGGTGCGCGTGGTAGCCCGGCGGCACCGCCAGGCTCTTGGCGCGGGCTTTCTCCAGCCCGGCTTCGAGTGCGGCGATCTGTTCTTGGGCGCCTTGTTCCTTGGTGAAATGGCCGTACAGCGCGGGCTGGTATTCGCCCCAGTAGTAAAGCGGCTGGGGGCCGCTGGCGCAGCCTGCCAGCAACAGCAGGCCCGCGGCCGGCAGGGCGGCCGCGAGGCGGGTGATCGAGGAATGCTTCATCGTCGTCGGGTGTTGGCCGTCGTGGAGGCGGGGGCTCAGCGCGCAGGCTGCCAGGCGCCCGATTCGATGCCTTCCACCAGCCGGTTGACGGCTTCGCGCATGGCGAGGTCGAGCACCTTGCCGTTCAGGGTCGAGTCGTAGCTGGCCGTACCGCCGAAGCCGACGACTTCGCGGTTGTCGAGACTGTATTCGCCGGCGCCCTGGGTGGAGAAGACCACTTCGGAGCTGGCGACATCGACGACGTTGAGGTTGACCTTGGCGTAGGCGACCTGCGACTTGCCGCGGCCGAGGATGCCGAACAACTGGCGGTCGCCGGTTTCCTTGCGGCCGAATTCGGCAACGTCGCCCGTGATGACGTAGGCGGCGCCCTTGAGCTTCTGCGCCGCGCCGGACAGCTCCGCCTCCTGCTTGATTTCCGGCATGTTGTCACGGTCCAGCACGTTGAAGCGGCCGGTCTGCTGCAGGTGGGTGATCAGGATGGTCTTGGCCTGGCTGCCGAGGCGGTCGACGTTGTCGCTGAAGATGCCGCGCATGAAGCTCGAACGGTTGTCGAACTTGCCGACCGCGATCAGGCTGCGCTGGCCGCTGTAGGGTGTGCCGGCTGCGGCGACCTTGGGGACTTCGAGCGTGCGGTGCTGTTCGGTGGCGCAGCCGGCGGCGAGGAAGACGGCTGCGGCTAGCGTGCTTGCGGTGGCGAGCTTGCGGTAGGCGGGATGGGTGCGCATGGTGGGGGCTTCCGGCTATGTCAAATGAAACAGGGCGGCATTGTGTCTCAATGCCGCCCCTTATGCCAGGGCCTCGTTCACGAAGCGCGGAGCGCGTACCGGATGCCGGGACCCGCTCCAGGGCGCGGGGGCGGGTTTCCAGCCGAAAAACCGCCCGCGCCGCGCTCCGGCCGTCAGCCGCGGCGGCGGACGGCGCCGGCAGCCGCCAGCGCGGCGCCCATCAGCAGCAGCGTGCCGGGCTCGGGCACCTGTGACGGCGGCACTTCGGTACCGGATTGTTCTTCCCAGATGCCGACGGTGTGGTTGTCCGATTCGTAGCCCGCCGTGGAGACGGTCTGCGCGAAAACGATCCTGTCGAAGCGCGTGTCGTCGGTAGCGAAGAAGTTCAGGAAGACGTAGGGCTCATCGTCATTCTGGCCCACGCGCGGCGAGATCGGGTTGCCGAAGTACTCCGGCTTGTCCGCCACCAGCGCGAGTACGTTCGTCGGGGTGAAGGAATACAGCCACGTGTCGCCATTGTAGAAGGACACCTGGTTGCCGGCATCGAGCGCGGACAGCCAGTAGCCGAAGTAGGTCAGGTCCTTGTTGAAGTCGATGGAATAGGACGTGGTCGCGCTGATGCCGGCGACCGCGTACCGGTCGTCGCCGGTCGCGCCGCCATACTGGTTTGCAGCGATGACGTTGAGATTCTGGTAGGTGCCCGAGATGCCGTGGCCGTTACCGCCGAAGTTCGAGACATGGCTTGCGTGCACGCCCGTGGGCACGGCATCGAAGCGTTCGACGCCGACGATGGCCTGGCCATCCGGTGCGCCTGGGTCTGCCGGCGTGAAGGAAGCGGTCGTGTTGGTCACGCCCGCGGCCTCGTAGGTGACCACGAAGCCAGCGCTGGCCGTGGCGGAAACGGTGAACAGGGACGCGGCCAGCACGGCGGGCGCGAGGGTACGAATTGTCGTCATTGCATGACCTCCTGCAGTCTTTTCATGGCAGGTCCTTTCGCGGAACTGCCTGCGATGGCTTGAGCGATATTCGTGCCAGAAAAACAAGTAATTGAAAAAAAAGAAACTAACGATATTTTCGATCGAATTTGAGGGGCGTATGTAAAGAAACGCGACACCTGGTGCTTCAGGCCCCCTGGCGAGGGCCGGAAGCACCAGGCGGGGCCTTGCCGATGGCCGCTTGCGGTGTCACGGTGGCCGTCTACCATTGCGGCACGAACATGCGGAGACCGGGGGCGACCATGAATGCTGCGGACGAATTGATGAACAGCCTGATGCGCCCCGGCGTGCTGCCGGATTCGGCGCAGGGGGTCGAACTGATCGAGACCCATATCTCGTGGGTGCTGCTGGCCGGCGGGCATGCCTGGAAGCTGAAGAAGCCGCTCGACCTCGGTTTTCTGGACTTCAGCACCGTCGAGCGCCGGCGTGCGGCCTGTGAGGCCGAGTTGAGGCTCAACCGGCGCACCGCGCCCGAGTTGTACGAGGCGGTGGTGCCGGTGCTGGGCACGCCCGGTGCGCCGAGGCTGGGGCGCGCGCCGGAGGAGGATGGCGAGGCTCCGATCGACTTCCTGGTGCGCATGCGCCGCTTCGACCAGGCTGCGCTGTTCGCCCATTTGCTGGACGAAGGCCAGCTCGTCCCGGCCCTGTTCGACCGCCTGGCCCGGCATGTCGCCGATTTCCACGCCGTGGCGGCGGTGGCGAAGCCGGGTGGGGGATTCGGCGACGCGGATGCGGTGCATGCGCCGGTGCGGCAGAACTTCGAGCAGATACGCGAGCGCATCGACGATCCGGCGATGCTCGACGTACTTGGCCGCGTGGAGACTTGGGCGGAGGCGCGGTTCGCCGCGTTGCGCCCGGTGTTCGACGCGCGCCTGGCCGGCGGCCGGGTGCGTGAATGCCATGGCGACCTGCATCTGGGCAATCTGATCGTGCTCGACGGCGAGCCGCGCCTGTTCGACGCGATCGAGTTCAGTGCCGAACTGCGCTGGACCGACGTCGCCGCCGACATCGCCTTCCTGGTCATGGACCTGCAGGCGCGCGGCCGCGCCGAACTCGGCGGGCGCTTCCTCAATGCCTGGCTGGAGCGCTGCGGCGACTACGAAGGCCTGCGCGTACTGCCCTATTACCTGAGCTACCGCGCGATGGTACGTGCCAAGATCGCGGCGATCCGCGCCGCCCAGCTCGATGGCGGGGCGCGGGACGCGTGCCTCGCCGAATGCCGGCGCTATCTCGCGCTCGCCGCCGCGCAGGCCGAGCCGGCCGCGCCCGCGCTGTTGATTGCCTGCGGCCTGTCCGGCTCCGGCAAGACCAGCCAGTCGCAGCCTCTGCTCGAACGGTGGGGGGTGATCCGCGTGCGCGCCGATGTCGAGCGCAAGCGCCTGTTCGGCCTGGCCGCCGAGGCCGCGAGCGGTTCGGCGCTGCGCGGCGGGCTGTATTCGGCGGAGGCGACGGCGCGCACCTACGCGCGGCTGGCCGACCTGGCGCATGCCGTGGTGGAGGCCGGCTATCCGGTACTGGTCGATGCCACCTTCCTGCTGCGGGCGCAGCGCCGCCGCTTCGCCGAACTTGCCGGCGCGCTCGGTGTGCCCTTCGTGATCCTGGCCTTCGATGCGCCGCTGGAAATCCTCAGCGAGCGCGTGCGCCGCCGTGCCGCAGCGGGGGCGGATGCCTCCGAGGCCGATCGGGTGGTGCTCGATGCGCAACTGAGCACGCACGAGGCGCTCGAAGCCGGGGAACGCGAGCGCGTGCTCGATGTCGATACACGCTCGGCGCCGGACTGGCATGCACTGCTGCCGGGGCTGGCGGCGTTGTGGCCGGGCGTGCTGTCGCGTGCGGCGGATCGGGAGGATCGATGAAAGGCTTGTGTGCCGCGAAGCGCGCGGACGGACCGGATGGCGGGGCCGGCGGGAGAGGCCGCGGGCGGGTGGGCGCTGGGCGCCCGGCGTCGGCAAGCGGCGGGCGCACGCGTCCGGATGCTTCGGGGGCAGGATGGATACGCTGACGCATGCGCTCTCCGGCGCGCTGGTAGGCCGCCTGCTGGCCGGCCGGCGTACGGGGTCGGCAGCCGGCGCGGCGGCCGTATCCCGGCCGTCGCCGCCGGTGTGGCAGATGGTGGCCGCGGGCACGGCCGCGGCGATTTTCCCCGATCTCGATTTCATCCTCGGCTGGGTGTCGGAGCTGACCTATCTGCGCGGCCATCGCGGCGTGACGCATTCCTTGCTGTTGCTGCCGCTGTGGGGGCTGCTGATCGCCTGGCTGCTATCCCGTTTCTGGCGGCGCGGCGGCCGAGCGGGGCCGGACTGGCGCAGCCTGTACGCCGTCGTGTGCGCGGGGATTCTCATCCACATCCTGGGCGACCTGATCACCCAGTTCGGCACGATGATCCTCGCTCCTTTCTCCGAGCGCCGCTTCGGCTGGGGGACGAGCTTCATCATCGATCTGCCGCTGACCGGGATCATCCTCTCCGGCCTGCTCGGCAGCGCATTGTGGCGGCGCAGCCGGGTGCCGTCGGCGCTGGCGCTGGTGCTGCTGGCGGGCTGGATCGGCGTGCAGGCGGTGGGGCGCGGCGAGGCGGTCGATGCCGCGCGGGCCTATGCGAAGCGGCAGGGCATCCGGGCGGAGCTGATCGATGCCGCGCCACGGCCGGCTTCGCCCTTCAACTGGACGGCGATCGTGTTCGACGGCGAGCGCTACCACTATGCCCACATCAACACCCGCCGCAGCGCACCGCTCGCTGCCACGGCGGACGACAATTTCATCCGCCGCCTTTCCGCGCCCTATCTGCCGGTGGCCCAGGCGCAATGGGAAGTGCGCGAGCGCTTCGGCGGCAACGGTGCGCGCGAACTGGCCGAGAAAGTGTGGCGTGCCGAGGATTTCGCCTTCTACCGCTGGTTTGCGATGTTCCCGGTGCTCGACCACGCGGGGAACGGGCCGTCGGGCCAGGCCTGCGCGAACTTCGTCGACCTGCGTTTCATCACGCCGGGGCGTGACGAGACGCCCTTCCGTTATGGGCTGTGCAGCCGGGAAGGCGGCTGGCGCTTGTTCGAGCGGCAGCCGGACGGTATTCGCTGGGTCGTCGATTGACGCCTTTCCGTGTCTTGTCACTTCCATCTTCCGCGCAATGTCCGATTCTGCCTCGACCCCTCCAGCCCCGCCCAAACCGCCGCGCAAGCGGCGCTATGTGCAGGATCTGGCCTTCATCGCCGCCATCGTGCTCGGCATGCAGTGGCTGCAGACGCGCCATGTGCCCGAGGGCGCTGCGCCGGCTTTCGCCGCGCCCTCGGCCGCGGGCGGCCAGATCAGCCTGGCGGAGTGGCGGGCCGGCCATGCGGAAGGACCGGTGGGGCTGTATTTCTGGGCGGACTGGTGCGTGGTGTGTGCGGCCCAGCAGGGCGCGGTGGAGGCGGTGCAGGCCGATTGGCCGGTGCTGACGGTGGCGATGCAGTCGGGCGACGAGGCGTCGGTGGCGAAGGTGCTGGCCGCGAAGGGTGTGGACTGGACGACGGCCGTCGATGCCGATGGCCGCATCGCTGCGCGCTACGGCTTGCACGGCGTACCCGCCTTCGTCGTGCTCGACCGCGACGGGCGGATCCGCTCGGCGACAATCGGCTATACCTCCGAATGGGGCATTCGCGCCCGCCTGTGGTGGGCGGGGCTGGTCGGATGAGCGGTGGGCCGGGGCTTTTAGGTGGGCTGGTTGAGCAGGTCGCTGATCGCGGTCTGAATGCGCAGCGCGACGCCGCTGTGGTCGAGGCCGGGGTTGCGGATCGTGCGCAGCAGCAGGCCTTCGAACAGACAGGCCAGCACTTCCACCATGTCGTCGATGGCGGCAGGACTGTCTTCGTGGCCGGCAGTGCGGCGGATGTCGCGGATGGTGATGGCGAGTTCGCGCCGGCAGGTCGCGTCGGCCTCGCGGACGATCTGTCCGACGTGCGGATTGCGCGCGGCTTCGGCGACAATTTCGAGTTTGAGGCCGGCCGAGACCGGATCGAGCTGGTCCGCCACGCCTTCGGCGGCGCGCTCGATCAGGGCGGTGCGGATGTTGGCGGCCGCGCGGAATTCAGCCGTCATCGTCATCAGGCTTTCGAGGTCCTGTGCCACGATCGCGGCGATGATGGCTTCCTTGTTCTCGAAGTAGTGGTAGATATGGCCGGGGCTCATGCCCGCGATGCTGGATATCTTGGCGATGCTGGCAGCGTGAAAGCCGTATTCGCGGAAGCACTCGGCCGCGGCGCACAGGATCTGCTGGCGGCGGGCGGTGGCGCGTGAGGCGTCGATCGGAGGCGTCGTCGGATCCGTGTTTTGCATGCGTGTGGTATGAAGTCGGATTTCGCTGGGCTTCGCCCTGCTGTCGGGGTCAAGGTTCTTGCGGCGCAGCAAAGGCTAACATAGAATGAGCGTTCAATCTAGAATAACCCTTCTAAAGGGCAGGATTAGAGCGGAACGAGGTGTTCCTGCTGGCGTCCTGTTCCTCGAGTTCACGAGGCTCCAATGAAGAACACCAGCAACGTCCTCTCCAAGCCTGCCGTCCTGGTTGTGCTGAGTGCCCTGCTTCTCGCCGCATGTGGCGGCAAGGAAAACGGTGGAGGGGCGGCACAAGGCGGCGCGCCGCAAGCGCCGGCCGTGACGGTCCTGACCGTCAAGACCGAGGCGGTGCCGATGGTGGCCGAGCTGCCTGGCCGCACCAGCCCTTACCTGATCGCCGAACTCCGCCCGCAAGTGAGCGGGATCCTGACCCAGCGCTCGTTCAACGAGGGGAGCGAGGTCAAGGCCGGGCAAGTGCTCTACCGCATCGACGCGGCGCCCTACCAGGCGGCTTACGACAGCGCGAAGGCGAGCCTGGCGCGTGCAGAGGCGAATGCCAGGGTGGCGCGCCTGAAGGCCGAGCGCCATGCCGGCCTGGTCAAGATCGAGGCAGTCAGCAAGCAGGCCAACGACGATGCGCAGGCCACGTTGCAGCAGGCGGTGGCGGAAGTCGCCGCGGCGAAGGCCGCGCTGGACAAGGCCAAGATCGATCTCGACTACACCCAGCTCAAGTCGCCGATTGCCGGCCGCATCGGGCGCTCGGCGGTCACCGCCGGGGCGCTGGTCACGGCCAATCAGGCGCAGACGCTGGCGACCGTCCAGCAGCTCGATCCGATCTACGTCGACCTGAGCCAGTCCAGCGCCGAACTGCTGCGCATGCGCCGCGAAGTGGAGTCCGGACGCCTGCAGACCAATGCCAGGGGCGACGTTCCGGTGAGGCTGATCCTGGAGGACGGCAGCGAGTATGCCGCCGAGGGCCGGCTGGCGCTGTCGGAAGTGACGGTGGACGAAGGCACGGGCAGCGTCACCTTGCGCGCCCGCTTCCCGAATGCGGACGGCGTGCTGCTGCCCGGCATGTATGTCCGCGCGCGCCTGCCGCAGGGTACGCGCAACGAAGCCATTCTGGTGCCGCATGCCGCCGTGTCGCGCGATCCGCTCGGCAACGCGGTGGTGATGGTGGTGGGAGCGGAGGACAAGGTCGAGGCCCGGCCGGTGCAGGCGGTGCAATCGATCGGCCCCAACTGGGTGGTGTCCGGCGGGCTTGCCGGCGGCGAGCGCATCATTGTCGAAGGCTTGCAGAAGGTACGTCCGGGTGTGCAGGTCCAGGCGCAGGAGGCGGGCAGCGCGCCCGCCCCGGCACCGGCCGCATCCGCGGCGCAGTGAGGTAGCCCGCCATGGCACGTTTCTTCATTGACCGGCCCATCTTCGCGTGGGTCATTGCCATCGTCATCATGCTGGCCGGCGCGCTGTCGATTCTCGAGTTGCCGGTGTCCCAGTACCCCTCCATCGCGCCGCCGGCGATTGCCATCAACGCCCGCTATCCGGGCGCTTCGGCCAAGGCGGTCGAGGATTCGGTCACCCAGGTCATCGAGCAGAAGATGACCGGCCTGGATGGCCTGTTGTACATGAACTCGACCTCGGATTCGTATGGACAGGCCACGGTCACGCTGACCTTCTCTGCCGATACCGATCCCGACATCGCCCAGGTGCAGGTGCAGAACAAGATGCAGACGGCGCTGCCGTTGCTGCCCCAGCCGGTGCAGCAACAGGGTGTCACCGTCGCCAAGTCGGCGCGCAACTTTCTGATGGTCGTCGGCTTCGTGTCCGAGGACGGGAGCCAGTCCGGCACCGACTTGTCCGACTTCCTCGTGGCCTCGGTGCAGGACCCGCTGTCGCGGGTCGATGGCGTGGGTGAGGTGACGGTTTTCGGTTCGCAGTACTCGATGCGGGTGTGGCTCGACCCCGCCCGCCTGAACAACTACAAGCTCACGGCGGGCGACGTGCGCGCGGCGATCGAGGCGCAGAACGCCGAAGTGTCGGCCGGCCAGCTCGGCGGCACGCCGGCGCTGCCGGGGCAGGGGTTCTCGGCGACGATCACCGCGCAGAGCCGTTTGCAGACCGCCGAGCAGTTCGAGAACATCCTGCTGCGCAGCAGCACGCAGGGTGGCGAGGTGCGGCTCGGGGACGTGGCGCGCGTCGAGATCGGCGCCGAGAACTACGGCACCGTGGCGCGCTTCAACGGCCAGCCCGCGGCCGGCGTCGGCATCCGCCTGGCCTCCGGCGCCAATGCGCTCGATACGGCCACCGCCGTGCGCGCGCGGCTTGACGAGATGCAGCGCTATTTCCCGGCCGGGGTCCAGTACGTCGTGCCCTACGACACCACGCCCTTCGTCAAGATCTCCATCCAGGAAGTGGTCAAGACCCTGGTCGAAGCGGTCGTCCTCGTCTTCCTGGTGATGTATCTCTTCCTGCAGAACCTGCGCGCCACGCTGATTCCGACCATTGCGGTCCCCGTGGTGCTGCTCGGCACCTTCGGCGTGATGGCGGCGTTCGGCTTCTCGATCAATACGCTGACCATGTTCGGTATCGTGCTGGCGATCGGCCTGCTGGTGGATGACGCCATCGTCGTGGTCGAGAACGTCGAGCGCGTGATGACGGAAGAAGGCTTGCCGCCGAAGGAGGCGACCAAGCGCTCGATGAGGCAGATCACCGGCGCGCTGGTCGGCATCGGCCTGGTGCTGTCGGCAGTGTTCGTGCCGATGGCTTTCTTCGGCGGCTCGACGGGCGTGATCTACCGCCAGTTCTCGATCACGATCGTGTCGGCGATGGCGCTGTCGGTGCTGGTGGCCATCGTGTTCACGCCGGCGCTGTGCGCGACCATGCTGAAGCCGATCGAAAAGGGCCACGAGCACGGCGAAGGCGGCCTGTTCGGGCGCTTCTTCCACTGGTTCAACGACAAGTTCCAGCGCGGCACCCAGCGCTACGAAGGCGCGGTGGGCGGCATCCTCAAGCGCAGCGTGCGCTTCATGCTGATCTACGTCGCCATCGTCGCCGTGCTGGGCGTGCTGTTCGTGCGCATGCCCACCTCCTTCCTGCCGGAAGAGGATCAGGGGGTGATGTTCAACCAGGTCATGCTGCCGGCCGGCGCGACGCAGGAGCGCACGCTCGAGGTCATCGAGAAGGTCGAACAGCATTATCTGCAGAATGAAAAGGACGCGGTGCGGGCCATCTTCACCGTGGCCGGCTTCTCGTTCGGCGGCAGCGGCCAGAACATGGGCATCGGCTTCGTCAACATGCGGCCGTGGGACGAGCGCAGTGCGCCCGGCCTCGACGTGCAGTCGGTCGCCAACCGGGCGATGGGCGCGTTCTCGCAGATCCGCGAAGCGATGGCCTTTGCCTTCGTGCCGCCGGCGGTGATCGAGCTCGGCACCTCGGGCGGCTTCACGGTGCAGATGCAGGACCGCTCCGGCCTCGGCCACGAGGCCCTGCTCGCGGCGCGCAACCAGTTCCTCGGCATGGCCGCGCAGGACTCGCGCCTCGTCGGCGTGCGTCCCAACGGCCAGGAGGACATGGCCGAACTGCGGCTCGACATCGACCACGCCAAGGCGGGGGCGCTGGGCGTCAGCGTCGCGGACATCAACGAGACCCTGGCCATGGCCTGGGGCGGCAGCTACATCAACGACTTCCTCGATCGCGGCCGCATCAAGAAGGTCTATGTGCAGGGCGATGCATCCGCGCGCATGACCCCCGAGGACCTCGACAAGTGGTACGTGCGCAACAAGGCCGGCGAAATGGTGCCGTTCTCCGCCTTCGCCCGTTCGCACTGGACCTACGGTTCGCCGCGCCTCGAGCGCTTCAACGGCCAGCCGTCGATGGAAATCCTCGGCCAGGCCGCGCCCGGGCTGTCGTCCGGCGAGGCGATGCAGGCGGTCGAGGACATCATGGGCAGGCTGCCGGCCGGCATCGGCTACGACTGGTCGGGCACCTCCTACGAGGAACGCCGCAGCGGTTCGCAGGCGCCGGCGCTGTACGCGCTGTCGCTGCTGATCGTGTTCCTGTGCCTCGCCGCCTTGTACGAAAGCTGGTCGGTGCCGTTCGCCGTCATGCTGGTCGTGCCGCTCGGTGTGCTGGGTGCCCTGCTGGCGGCGACCGGCCGCGGGATGTCGAACGACATCTACTTCCAGGTGGGCCTGCTCGCCACCATCGGCCTGTCGTCGAAGAACGCGATCCTGATCGTGGAATTCGCCAAGCTGCTGATGGAGCAGGAGGGCAAGGGGCTCGTCGAGGCGACGCTCGAGGCGGTGCGCATGCGCCTGCGTCCGATCATCATGACCTCGCTTGCCTTCGGCTTCGGCGTGTTGCCGCTGGCGATCGCCACCGGCGCCGGTGCCGGTAGCCAGAACGCGATCGGCACCGGGGTGCTTGGCGGTACCATCGCCGGCACCTTGCTCGGCATTTTCTTCGTTCCGCTGTTCTACGTCGTGATCAAGCGCATCTTCCCGGACAAGCCTCGCAGCGAGGCTCCGGCCGTCCAGGAGGGGCGCTGACATGGAGATATTCGTGACCCGAATCCGCAGTCTCGCGGCCGCGCTTGCGACCACCACGCTTGGCGCCTGCTCCCTGATTCCCGCCTATGAGCGCCCGGTCGCGCCAGTGCCGGAAACCTTTCCGCACGCGGTGCCGACCGAGGCTTCCGCCGTCGCGCCGCAGGCCGCCACCATCGGCTGGCGCGATTATTTTGCCGATGCGCGCCTGCGCGAGGTGATCGCGCTCGCGCTCGACAACAACCGCGACCTGCGCATTGCCGCGCTCAACATCGAGCGCGCGCGTGCGCTGTACGGCATCCAGCGCGCCGACCTGTTCCCATCGATCGCCGCCACCGGCGGGCAGAGTGCCCAGCGCGTCCCGGGCGACCTCAGTGCCTCGGGCGACTCGGCGGTCAGCCGCCAGTACAGCGCCAACCTCGGCTTCGCCTCGTACGAGCTCGACTTCTTCGGCCGTGTGCGCAGCCTGGAAGAGCAGGCGCTGCAGACGTATCTCGGCACCGAGGAGGCGCGTCGCAGCGCCCAGATCAGCCTGGTGGCCGAGGTCGCCAATGCCTGGCTGCGGCTCGCCGCCGATCGCGAGCGGCTGGCGCTGGCGCGCAGCACCTTCGACACCCGGCAGAAGTCCTTCGACCTGACGCAGCGCAGCTTCGATGCCGGTGCCGTGTCGGCCCTCGATTTGCGCCAGGCCGAGACGCTGCTGCAGACCGCGCGCGCGGATGCCGCACGCTATTCCGCGCTGGTAGCGCAGGACGAGAATGCGCTGGCCCTGGTCGTCGGCGCCGGTGTGCCGGCCGAATTGCTGCCCGATGGGCTGAACGAGGCCATCGCCAGCGTGGCCGAACTGCCGGCCGGCGTGCCGTCCGAGGTGCTGGCCCGCCGGCCGGACATCGCCCAGGCCGAATATGCGCTGCGTGCCGCCAACGCCAACATCGGTGCGGCGCGCGCCGCCTTCTTCCCGAGCGTGACGCTGACGGCCAGCGTGGGTTCCGCGAGCTCGTCGCTCGACGGCCTGTTCGAAAGCGGTTCGCGGGCCTGGAGCTTCATGCCGCAGATCCGCCTGCCGATCTTCGAGGCAGGGCGCCTGCAGGCGAGCCTGGACGTGGCGGAGATCCAGCGCGACATCAACGTCGCGCAGTACGAGCAGGCGATCCAGTCCGCCTTCCGCGAGGTTGCCGATGCGCTGGCCGAGCGTGCGACGCTGGCCGAACAGCTGGATGCGCGGCGTGCCCTGGTCGAAGCCACGGCGAAGAGCTTCGAACTGTCCGATGCGCGCTACAAGGGCGGTGTCGACAGTTACTTCAACCTGCTCGACGCCCAGCGCGGCCTGTATGGCGCCGAACTGGAGCTGATCTCGGTCCGCTTGTCCGACGCCACCAACCGCGTTGCCCTGTACAAGGCGCTCGGCGGCGGCTGGCAATGAGCCTGGCGCCCGCCGGCGGGGCGCATGACCCGAGCGAGGACCGCCGCATTCCGGTGACGGTCCTCACCGGCTTTCTCGGCGCCGGCAAGACCACGCTGCTCAATCACCTGCTGCGCCAGCCGGGCATGGAAGGCTGCGCGGTGCTGATCAACGAGTTCGGCGAAGTCGGCGTCGATCACCACCTGGTCGAAAAGGTCGACGAAACCCTGGTCGTGCTCGACTCGGGCTGCATCTGCTGCAGCGTGCAGGGTGACCTGGTCAAGGCGCTGAAAGGGCTCTTCATGCGCGCGCTGCGGCGCGAGCTGAAAGGCCTGCGCCGGGTGCTGATCGAAACCACCGGCCTTGCCGATCCGGCGCCGGTCATCCATACGCTGATGTCCGAACCTTTCATTGCCGAGCGCTACCGCGTCGATGGCGTGGTGACCGCGGTCGACGTCACCCACATCCTGGGACAGCTGGAAACGCATGCCGAGGCCGTGCGCCAGGTGGCGATGGCCGACCGGCTGTTGCTGACCAAGTGCGACCTGGCCGCTGCGGATGATCGCCGGATGGCGGCCGAACGCATTGCGCAACTCAATCCGGCGGCCCGCCGGACCGAGGTGTCGGCAGGCGCCGTCGCGCCGGGCGAGATCTTCGGTTGCGGCCTTTACGATACTGCCGGCAAGCATCCCGACGTAGCCGCATGGCTGGGTGAAGAAGCGGCAGTGGCCACCGCGAGGAAAGCGGCTGAGCATGCTCCAGCGTGGCGCAAGCCGGGCGCGGGGGGCGCCGCGGCCACTGCCGCTCCGGCGTCCGCCGGCGAGGCACGCGGGCGCCACGACGCCAGCGTGCGCAGTTTCGTGCTGTGCTTCGACGAGCCGCTGCCCTGGTACGAATTCTCGGATGCGCTCGGCCTGTTGCTGCAGGTCTATGGCGAACACATCCTGCGCATCAAGGGCTTGCTGAACGTCGCCGGCGACCCTCTGCCGCGCGTGCTGCAATGCGTGCAGCACAGCGTGTATCCGGCGATCAGCCTGCCGGCCTGGCCGCAGACACCGCCCTATGACGACCGCCGCAGCCGGCTGGTGTTCATTGCACGGCATCTGGCCGCCGCTGATGTCGCTGCGCTGCTGGACAGCTTCGTCGGACAGCAGTCCGTCCAGGCGGAGCGGACACCGCCGGCCTAGCGGCCGGGCCGGTGCCGGATGCAGGACGGAATCAGTCGCAGCTCGCGCGGCATGCCCCGCCGCTGCAGTCTTCCGCTTCGACCCTGCACGCTGCCTTGGTCCGATGGACCAGGCGGTGGTCGTTGTCGTAGTCGCATATCAGGCGCGACAGGCTGCCCTTGCGCTCGGCATGCATGCGTACCGCCTTCGAGCCGTGGATCGCGGCCGGTGCCACGTTGCATGACAGGTAGCCGCTGAAGCTGCCGTCGGCCGATTCCCACAGCGCGATGTTTTTGGCTTCACGGTAGCTCTCGAAGCTGGAGCAGGCCAGGATGTCGCCGCCGTAGAGGCGGGCGCTGTCGCCACAGAAGCCCATGAAGGTGTAGCGCAGTTCCGCCTCGGTCGGACAGGCTGCGACCTGTACCGCGTCGGCCAGGTCCGGACAGGACATGGGGGACGCCGCCGCCGCGGGGCCGGCTGCGAAGCCGCTGCCCAGGAGAAGGGCGAACAGAAGGTGTTTCGGGATGGCCATGGGTTTGTCCATGAAAGGTCGATTTGGAGAAATTACCAGAACTTCCACCACCATTTGCGCTTCTTCATCGCTTCTTCGACGTGGTCCGACCATTGGGTCGCGCCGCCGTGGGCGATGAAGTGCGCGCCGAAGCGTTTGTCCGCTTCATTGATGTGGCGTGTCAGCCAGACCTTGAGGAAGTGGAGCAGCTCGAAGGTGATCGCGGCCTGGCCGGAGTCGAGTTTTTCCTGCAGGGCGCGGACCTGGGCGATGAGATCTTCGTGGTTCTGCTTGTGCGCGGCGAAGTCCGGATAGTTGGATACCCGCATCAGGCTTTCCTCGACCGCGAAGTGGGTGCGGGTGTAGTCCGCCAGCTTGTCGAGGATCTGGCGCGAGGTCGCGGAGCCGTGATGCTCCTGGATGGCGACGTGCAACTGGTTCAGCAGGTCGACGAGTTCCTTGTGCTGTTCGTCGATTTCCTGGATGCCGACGTCGAAATCACTGCTCCAATGGAAAAGGTCGGTGGTCATGGTGCCCCCTGTAGTTCTGCAAACGCGAAGGCTAAGCCTTGCAGCGAACAAGGGCTTGATCGTGGTCAAGCCTGCGTGGAGTCGTGCCCTGGCGGGTGGTTCGCGGCACGATGACATAAAGATAGCATCGGCCGTCCTTGCGGGCGGGCCGGATCGGCCGGCGATGTGACGTGGTTCCGCTTTTCGCCGCCATGGACGCGCCCCGGATGCGGGCGATGGGCGGTCGTTGTTATGCTGTCGACCCATTGCCCGCGACCGGGCCGTCCCCTTCCGCTCCGCTTTGACCGCTCCCGCCCCCCCGTTCCCGTCCCTGACCCCGTTCGAATCCCGTTGGCTGGCGGAGGTCGTGCGCCGCCATGAGGAGCGCCATGGCGCGCTCGAAGACCGCGCCGCGATCGACGCCGCGCGCTCCGCCGCGCCCGAATTCGAGGCGCGCGTGCTGCATCGCGCCCTGGTGCTCGGCGCGCGCGAAGGCTGGCGCGACGCCATCTTGCGCTGGCATGGCCGGCTGCGGCTGGCCCTGGCGGCAGGCATGGTGCTCGCGTTGGTGCTCGGGTTCGGGGCCGCCGCCGGGGTGCTGGGTGACGGCAGCCGCGCGGTGAATGTGGTCTGGGCGCTGGGCGGGTTGCTGGGGGTCAATCTGTTCAGCCTGTTGTTGTGGGGCCTGGCGACGCTGCTGCCGCGCAGCGCCGCCGGGGCGCGGGGCGGCGTCGCGCCCGGCGGGTTGTCGCTGCGGCTGTTGGCGTTCTTCGATCGCTCGCCCGAGGCGGCGGACCTGCCGCTGGCGCTGGGCAGCCTGCTCGGGCGCGGCCGCGCTGCGAGCTGGGGGGCGGGAGCGGTCGGACATGCCCTCTGGGCGCTTGCTCTGCTCGGCGCCGCCGCCGGCGTGCTGGCGCTGCTCGCCACACGCCGCTACGGCTTCGTGTGGGAAACCACCATCCTGCCGGCGGGCGTGTTCGTGTGGCTGACCGAGGCGCTCGGCAGCCTGCCCGGCCTGCTCGGCTTTCCCGTGCCTGACGCGGCCACGGTCGCGGCCAGCGGCGACGCGCCGATGCTCGAAGAGGGCGGGCGCAGGGCCTGGGCCGGCTGGCTGATCGGCGCCCTGCTGGTCTATGGCGCGGTGCCGCGGGCGGCGCTGGCCTTGATGTGCGCGGGCCTGTGGGCGCGCAGGCTGCATGGATTGCGGCTCGACCTGGGCCGTCCCGCCTATGCCCGCCTGCGGCCGCTGCTGCTGCCCGACAGCGAGCGCATCGGCGTGCGCGACCCGGAGCCGGCGGTGATGCCCCGCCCCGAGCGGCATGCGGCACGGGTGGAAGGCGTCGGGGCGCCCGCGCTCGTCGCGCTGGAACTGGGTGGCGATCTCGCCTGGCCGCCGGCCGTGCCGCGCGGGGGAGGGGAGGGCCGGCGAGGAGACGCGGCCTTCGATGGCGGCCGCCTCGACAGCCGCGAGCAGCGCCGCGCGGCGCTCGCCCGCTTCGCGGCGCAGCCTCCGCGCCGCTTGCTGATTGCCGTGGATCCGCGCCGCACGCCCGACCGCGGCAACCTCGGCGTCATCGCCGATCTGGCCGACCATGCCGTCGAAGCCCGCGTGTGGGCGCTCGGCGCCGATGGCAAGGATGGCGCGGGTCGTCTGCCGCTATGGCGCGATGGCCTCGCACGCCTGGGCTTCGCGCCGGATGCGCTGATCCTCGATGCCGTGGCCGCGGGCGACTGGCTCGCCGGCCGCCAGCCGGAGCACAGGCCATGAACGGGGTTCTGCGCGTGGCCGTCGTGGGCCACACCAATACCGGCAAGACTTCGCTGCTGCGTACCCTGGCGCGCGATGTGGGCTTCGGCGAAGTGTCCGACTCCGCCGGCACCACGCGCCATGTCGAAGGCCTGCGCCTGATGGCCGGCGGCCGGCCGGTCGTCGAGCTGTTCGATACGCCGGGGATGGAAGACGCCATCGCCCTGCTCGAATTCGTCGACGCGCTGGCCGCGCCGGGCGAGCGCCTGGACGGCCCCGAGCGCCTTGCGCGCTTCCTTGGCCGGCCGGAGGCCCCCGCTCGCTTCGAGCAGGAGGCGAAGGTGCTGCGCCAGATGCTGGCGAGCGATGCCGCCCTGTACGTCGTCGATGCGCGCGACCCGGTGCTGCCCAAGCACCGTGACGAGCTCGAACTGCTGGCCGGCTGCGCGCGCCCCTTGCTGCCGGTGCTGAACTTCGTCGCGTCGAGCGAAGCGCGCGTGGCGGACTGGCGGGCTGCACTCGCCCGGCTCAATCTGCACGCCGTGGTCAGCTTCGATACCGTCGCGCCGGCGCTGGACGGCGAGCGCGAGCTGTTCGATTCCCTCGCCACCTTGATGCATGCCCACCGCCCCGCGCTGCAGCGCCTCATCGATGCCCGTGCGCAGGAGGCCGACGAGCGCCGCGCCGCGGCGCGCCGCCTGGTGGCCGAACTGCTGGTGGAACTGGCGGCACGCCGCGACCGCCTCGCGGTCGAGTCCGGCGCGGCGGCGGCCCCTGAGCGCGTGCTGCAGGAGGCCGTGGAACGCCTGCGCGATGCGGTGCGCCAGCGTGAGCAGGATTGCGTCGAGGCCTTGCTGCGCCTGTACCGCTTCCGACCGGACGACGCCCGCGCCAGCGCGCTGCCATTGACCGACGGGCGCTGGGACGACGACTTGTTCAACCCCGAAACCCTGCGCCAGATGGGCCTGCGGCTGTCGACCGGCGTCGCCGCCGGCGCCGCGGCCGGGGTCGGCATCGATCTGATGGCGGGCGGCCTCACGCTCGGCGCCGCCGCGGCCCTGGGGGCGATTGCTGGCGGGTTGTGGCAGACCTTCGGCCACTATGGCGAACGCATCGCCGCCAGGCTGCGCGGCCATCGCGAACTGACCGTCGACGACCTCGTCCTGCGCGTGGTCGCGCTGCGCCAGTATCGCTTGCTGGCCGCGCTGGAGGGCCGCGGCCATGCCGCGCTGGCGCCGATCGAGGTGCAGGCGGCGGAGGCCGATGCCGATGAGGTGGTCGAGCGCTGGCGCGAGGGCGGCCTGCCTCATGCCCTGGAAAAGGCGAGGGCCCATCCGGAGTGGGTAGACGGACAGGGCGATGAAGAGCGCGACGCGGCGATCGCCGCGATCGCCGCTGCCCTCGATTGAGCGGCGGGCCGGCATCCGGGGGCGAGGCCACGGGGCGTGCTCAAGTTCCTGGCGCGGCGGCCGTTAAAGGAGCCTGCCGCTGACGCGTACGAGATCCCTCCATGAAAATCGCCGCCTTCAATGTCGAACTGCAGTCCTCCCGCCAGTTCTCGCAGTCTTCCGAGACCAGCGAACGGCTTGAGATGTGGGGCAATGGCGGGGCATCGGTGGCGTCCGGCAGCGGCGCGCCGGCCGCCGGGGAGGTGCGGATCTCCGATGCCGCGCGCAGGGCGCAGATGGCGGAGCTGGCCGCGGCGGCGGCCGGAACCCCGGCCGTGTTCGAAATCGACCTGGGCGACGAGATCGACAGCGATGCCGACCTGCCGATGCTGATCCGCCTCATCGAAGCCATCACCGGCAAACCGATACGGCGCATCAACCTGCGGGATCTGGGCCAGGGCGCGGGCGAGGCGGGAGCGCAGGCACGGCCCCAGGGCCCGGGCTTCGCATACGATTTCAGCGCCACCTACTCCGAATCCGAAACGACCGCCTTCAGCGCCTCGGGCGTCGTCCGTACTGCCGACGGCGCCGAGATCCGTTTCGACCTCGGCTTCGAGGTCTCGCGCAGCTACAGCGAATCGGTGTCGGTCAGCCTGCGCGGCGGCGACCAGCACCGGCTGCAGGACCCGCTGGTGCTCGATTTCGGTGGCCCGGCCGCCGCGTTGTCCGATGTCCGTTTCGACTTCGACCTCGACGGCGATGGCAGCACGGAGAAGATTCCGCTGCTCGGCGGCAGCGGCTATCTCGCCTTCGACCGCAACGCCAATGGCCGTGTCGATGACGGCCGCGAGCTGTTCGGCCCGCGCACCGGCAACGGCTTCGATGAACTCGCCGCGCTCGATGGCGACGGCAACGGCTGGATCGACGAGAACGACGCGGCGTGGTCGCAACTGCGCGTATGGCAGCCGGACGCGCGGGGCGAGGGCACGCTGCAGACGCTGGCCGAGGCCGGCGTCGGCGCCTTCTATCTCGGCCGCGCCGATACGCAGTTCAGCCTCAAGGATGCCGCCAACGAAACCCTGGGGATGATGCGCGCAAGCAGCATCTACCTGCGCGAGGATGGCAGCGTCGGCACCGTGAGCCAGGTCGATCTGGCCGTCTAGGACCAATATCGTTCAGATAAGCGCGGCTTGTTTCCGTAGGAGCGGACTTGGCCGCGAACACGGACTGATTCGCGGCTAAAGCCGCTCCTGCCGTGACGGCGCGCGCGTTAACTGAACCGCATTGCGTCTAGGACAGAGGCCGGGCGCAGCGCGGATGCCGCCCGGCCGGGCGCTCAGGCGTGGAGCTGGTTCAACTGGCGCGCGACGATGTCGTGGTTCAGCCACAGCACCGGCCCCGAAGGCGCCGAGGCTTCACGCAGGATCAGCGTGCCCGAGGCTTCCAGCACCAGGCTGCTGAGCAGGTCGGTGATCAACGCGGCGCGGTCCTGGTGCATCTGCACGATGTCGTCGGAAGTACCGATCTGCAGGTCGGCCTGGGCCTGGCTGTTGGGCTGCGGCCAGGCGGCGAAGTCGCGGAAGCCCTGCATCACCTCGCTGCCCTGGAAGTCGGCGATCTTCTGCAGCACGTCCTCGAGCGTGTGGCCGTCGGCCAGCAACGCGCGGCAGGCCTGCCATTGCGATTCCGCCCAGGCGCCGCCGCCTTCGTGCTTCAGCGCGTGCAGCAGCGAAATCAGCGGCAGCTCGACGCCGGCGAAGACGTCGGTGGAGTTGGTGCGGATCTCCGGACAGTTGTACACCGTGGCCTTGACGCCGGTGTCCCAGGCGGCCCGGGCGATGCGCTCGAGCCGCATCTTGGCGTAGCCCTGAGTGTAGTTGGTGTAGGTCTGCCACTGGTAGCGGCCGTCGACGAGGATTTCGGTGCCATGGTAGCCGTAGGCGCTGTAGCGCACCTGGCCGCCGGACGCCTCGACGCGCGCGCGGATCGCCGCGCTGCCTTCGATCAGATGCTGGAAGGTGCTGGCCGACACTTCGTCGAAGTTCTGCAGGATCAGCTTGCCGAGATCGCTGTCGAGCAGGGCCTGCGACGGCATGAAGCGCTCGCCGCGGCCCTTGTAGATGCGGTTGGCGATGACCATGAAAACCTTGGCGCGCGGAATGCCGCCGGCCATCGTGTGCGCGAACAGCACGTTGCGGCCGTCGCCGATCAGGCCGTCGAGCGCCGCCATCGCTTCGGCCACCGCGGCCTGGAAGCGGCGCGTGCCGAGCGCGCGGCATTTTTCGATGTGCGCCCAGTCGAGCCTGTCCTGTTCCCAGCTCTTCAGCGTCATCTTGTTGAGCAGTTCGGTGGGCGTGGGCTCGCCGGCCGGCGCGTCGAGGTCGAAGCCGGCCATCAGCGGCACGTTGACGATGCGTCCGCCCAGGTTGGCTTCGGCCGCCGCCAGTTCGTCGTCGTTCAGTGGGCGCAGGGTGTTGTCGTCGTTGCGCCGCCCGACGGTGATGCCGACGATGTCCATGCCGGCCTTGCGCGCTTCATTGACGAGGCCGCTGGCGTAACCGCGGCCGAAGAGTTCGCCGAACAGCACGAACACGTCGCCCTTGCGGAAGATGTTGGTCTGCGGGAGTTGCTTCAGGGAAATGGGGCTGTTCATGTTCGCTGTGTGCCAGCCGGGCTGGTCGAAGGTCAATGCAGCCGCGATTGTACCCGGCCCGAACGGCGCGCACGGTGCCGCCGCCACGACATCCGTGCGCGCGGGCGGACGTCAGGGCAGCGGGGCCAACTGCGGCGCCGTGCGTTCCGAGGCCACCATGATCAGCTTCATCGTCGCCCGCGTGGCGCCGACGAAGAGCTTGCGCATGGCCGCCTCGTCCATCGCCTCGAAATCGATCTCGGTGAAGATGATGCAGGGCGCGGATTGCCCCTTGAAGCGGTAGACCGAATCGATCAGCAGTTCGCCCTGCGAGTGCTCGGGTTCGCCCAGCAGGTCGTAGCGGCCGGTGAAGGCGCGCAGGCGGTGGGGGCCGAGCTGGTCGAGCGGCGTGAAGCGCGAATGCTCGCGGCCGCGGAAGGTGAGCAGCACGATCATCTCGCGGCGGAAGCCGAGGCCGAGCGCGCGTGTGATGGCGCGCTTGGTGGCCTCCATCAGGCTGGCGCCGTCGTGCCAGGCCAGCACCTCGGGTTCGCTGTCCATCACCGGGCTGCCGGCGCGGATCGGCGCCGGCAGCGGCAGGCGGGCATTGAGCAGCGCCAGCACGTCGGCCGGGGTGCGGTAGTTGGTATCGGCATTCAGGCCCACCCAGCCGGGCAGCGCCACCGGCGGGCGGCCGTACAGGTTCTGCAGCGGGTCTTCCAGCCACCAGGCCCGGCCGCCGGGCGCGAGCAGCGCGAGCAGCGCGTCGCGCCAGGCTTCGGTGAAGTCCTGCCCTTCGTCGATGATGAGTTCGTCGAACTGCCAGCCCGCGCTGGCATGGCTGGCGGCCAGCGCGGCGAAGTCCTCTTCCATGCGGCGGAAGGCGCCCGGCGCGCCGAAGCGGGGCGGGCGGCCGGCATCGCGCAGGCGGCGGTCGCACAACTGGTGGTAGGTGGCGATCTCGCCGCCGGCCGGGGCGATGCGGGCGAAGTGGTCGGCGAGCGGGCGGTTGTAGCAGACGTACAGTGGCCGGCGGCCGGCGGCCAGGGCGTCGGTGTAGGCGGCGAGGGCGAGCTGGGTCTTGCCGCTGCCGGCGGTGGCGGTGACGCGCAGCCGGTGCGGCGCCATGGTGATGCGCCGCGCCCATTCGGTGAGGCCACCCGACAGCCGCGTGGTCAGTTCGTCGGCCTGGCCGATATGGGCCTGTACGTCGGGCACCAGTTCCAGCAGGTCGGCGAAGAAGCGGTGCAGGGCCTGCAGGCGGGCGGCGTCGGCGGGCGGATCGCCGTCCTGCGGCGCGGTCAGCGCGCGGACGGTGGCGACGAAGGCGTCGCGCCGCGGCGCATCGACGATGCGTGCCGGGTCCAGGCCGGCGCTGCCGGGCTGGCGCACGGTGTGGTCGGGGCAGTAGAGCAGGGTGTCGAGCTGCGGCTCGGCGCCGTCCAGCGCGGGGCGCAGCCGGTTGCGGAGGGCGTCGGCGCTGCGCGCGAGCTCGTGGCTGATGTGCTGCGCGCGGCGCTTGCTCGGGCGCACCAGCCCTTCCGGCGTCTCGTCGAGAAAGCCGGCGTGCTGCTCGATCAGCAGCACGCGCCCGCCGGGGCCGGCCACGGCGAAAGCGATGTCGCCGAAGATCGCGTGCGGTCCGTCCGCCCGCGTCCAGTGCAGGCCGTGGTAGATCGTCCATTCGTGCGGCAGGGCGTCGGCCAGTTGCGCGAGCGTGGCGCGCTCGCGGCCGCGCGCGCCGGCGGCGGGGAGCTGTTTCCAGCCTTCGGGGTGGGTGCGTGCCATGAAGTTCCGTGTCCGGGCGAAGGGGTCAAGGGAAAGGTGAGCGTGCGGGATGGAATGCGCCGAGTGCCAACTTCTTCACGGCGTCAGTGTAGCAAGCATGCGTTATGCTCAATGCTTCGCGCCGCCGGGGCGTTCCGAGTACCGCATGGAGTTGCCGTCTTGTCCTCCCGCCATCCCGTTCAGTTCGCCGCCATGGGCTTCGGCGCCCTGGTCGCGTCCGTCGCCGCCCCCGGCGCGTGGGCGGAGGAGGCCTTCTTCGGCGACATTCCGATCGTCCTGACCGCGTCGCGCATGGCGCAGTCGCCGGTGGATGCGCCGGTTGCGGTGACGCTCATCGACCGCGAGATGATCGACGCCTCGGGCTTCACCGAAATCCACGACCTGATGCGCCTGGTGCCGGGCTTCCTCGTCGCCGACTGGCCGGACGGTTCGCCGACGGTGGCCAACCACGGCCTGGGCGATGCTTATGACCGCCGCATCAAGGTCATGATCGACGGGCGCACCGTCAACAGCCCGCTGTGGGGCAACACCAACTGGCAGGACTTGCCCTTGCGCGTCGATGACATCGAGCGCGTCGAGGTCGTGCGCGGGCCGAACGGCGCGGCCTACGGGGTCAATGCCTTCCAGGCGGTGATCAACATCATCACGCGCTCGCCCGTGACCGAAAGCGGGCTGAGCCTGATTTCGCGGATCGGCGAGGACGGCTTCATCGACCATGGCTTCCGCATCAACGGCGGCGCCGACGCGGCGATCGACTGGCGCCTGTCGGGCTCGCACCGGCGCGCGGTCAGCTTCCATCCCTACCGTGCCGGCACCGGCGTGCTGAACCCGCGCAAGTTCGTCGAGCGCTCGGTCGTCAACTTCGGCGCGGCGGCGCAACTGTCCACGCGCGACGAACTGGATTGGATGCTGGGCTTCAGCGAAGGCAGGACCGACCGCGGCACGCCGGGCGACCTGACGCACCCGCTGCGCGAGGACGACATGCGTTCGCACTATGTGCACCTGGGCTGGACGCGCAGCTTCGCGGTCGATTCCGAGCTGTCGGTGCAGTTCCATCATCAGCGCGAGCGTACGCGCGCGCCCTTGCTGATCGAGATCGACGGGCTGGGGCGCTTTGCGCTGGATGAGAACAGCGACGTGCATCGCGAGGAGCTGGAGCTGCAGTACAGCGCCAGCCTGTCGCCGGCCTGGCGCTTCATGCTGGGGGCGGGCGTGCGCCGCGAGGCGGCGCGCTCGCGGTCGATGTTCAATACCGGTGGCACGATCAGCGGTACCAGCAGCCAGTTGTTCGGCAGCCTGGTGTGGGCGCCGTCCGACCGGCTCAGGCTCGACTTCGGCGGCACCCTGGAAGATCATCATTACAGCGGCTCGCTGTTGTCGCCGCGCCTGGCGCTCAGCTACGCGCTGACGCCCGATTCGACGCTGCGACTCTCCACCGGCGTGTCGTATCGGACGCCCTCCCTGGTCGAGTCGCGTGCCGAGCAGGTGGTCCGCGTCGGTTCGGAGATCAAGCGGATCAGCCTGCTGGCGGGGGATGACATGCAGCCCGAGCGCGTGAAGCACGTCGAAGTCGGCTACGCGGCGATGTTCCGCGAGCTCGGCCTGGGGCTGGACGTGCGCGCCTTCTACAAGGACTACACCGATTACATCGACGACGAGCGCTGCCAGTATCCCGCCCGGCCCTGGGAGGATGTCGGGTCGATCACCGCCGCGATGTGCCCGCCGGCGCCGGCCGGTTTCGCGCCCTTCGAACACGATGTCATGAGCCCCCGCCGGCCGCGTTCCTTCCTGTTCCAGAATGCCGGCGCCTTCCGCATGAGTGGCGGCGAATTCAGCATCGACTGGCGCCGGTCGGGCTGGGGCAGGGTGGTGCTGTCGCAGTCCGTCATCGACATCGATGCCGATGGCGCCACCGTCGACGATGACTTCGAGCGCAGCGCGCCGAGCTCGATCACCTCGCTGCTGCTGATCAAGGATCTGCCCGGGCGCTGGCGCGCCAGCCTCGGCTACTACCGCCATGCGGTCATGAGCTGGCTCAACGACGGCGACCGCGTGCCCGAGCAGGACCGTGTCGACCTGAAGCTGTCGCGCCGTTTCGGCGAAGCGGGCGCGGGCAACGAAGTGGCGCTGGTGGTGCAGAGCGCGGGGGGGCGCTACGCGGATTTCCACGCGGGGCGCTATCGCCACGAGCCGCGGCTCTTCGCCAGCCTGCGCCTGGCGTGGTAAAAGCGTTCATGATCCGGCTGCGGTGGTTTCACATCCATTCCTGGCTGGCCCTCACGCTGCTGCTGGGCATGGCGCCCGCCGCCGGCGCCGGGCTGGACGTGGCGGTGGTCGTGTCGCAGCGGACCGGCCCCCACGCCGTGTTCGCGCAGGCCTTCAGCCGCGCCGCCGCCAGCCTGGGGCATCGCGTCTTCGATGCCGGCACGCCGGCCGACGGCCTGGACGACGTGGCCCTCGCGCGCGCGGACCTCGTCATCGCCAGCGGCGATGCCGCGCTGTCGGCCGCGCTGCGCCTGCACCCGCGCCCCACGCTGGCGGTCATGATCGGGCAGTCGCGCTTCGACGGCATCCGCCGCGAACATCCCTCCTGGCCTCTGTCCGCGTTCACGCTCGACCAGCCTGCCGAACGGCAGCTCCGGCTGCTCAAGGCCGTCCTGCCCGAGGCACGGCGGGTCGGCGTGCTGTTCGGGCCGGAAGGGGCCGACCGGCCGGCCTTCGAGCGTGCCGCGCGGGTCTCCCACCTTGAACTGGCCGAGCGCGTCGTCGGTGACGAAAGCGAGCTGATGAGAGGCCTGGAGGCGGTGCTGCGCGATAGCGACGGACTGGTCGCGCTGCCCGACGCCCTGCTGGCGACGCCCGCCTCGGTGCGCTCCATCCTGCTCACCAGCTATCGCCACCAGAAGCCCATCATCGGGTTCTCGCGCGCCTATGTGGGGGCGGGGGCGCTGGCGGCCATCTTCACCACGCCGGAACAGGTCGCGGGCGACGTCATCGCCTGGCTGCGCACGCAGGACGGCGGCCGCGTCGCGTTGCCGCCGGTGCGCGGCCCGGCATCCTTCGAGATCGCGGTCAACCGCCAGGTCGCCCGCGCCCTCGGGATGAGCGTGGTGGCCGACGAAGAGCTGTTGCGCCTCATCGCCACGGGAGATGTGCCATGAAGGTAGCCAGGCTTGCGTTGCGCCATCGCCTGCTGCTGACCGTCCTGCTGCCGGTGTCACTGCTCATCGCGGCGATGGCGGGCTTGTTCCTGCACCGCGGCGAGCGCATGACCCAGGACGCGATCGTCGAACGCGGGCTCGCCATCGTCAGCTTCTTTGCGCCGGCTGCGGAGTACGGCGTGATTTCGGGCAATGCCGGCAACCTCAATGAACTGCTGGGGGCCTTGACGGAGCTGTCGGGCGTGGCGGCCGTCGTGCTGTACGAACGCGGCGGCGAGGTCATCGCCTCGCGCGGCAGCGCGCGCCTGCTCGATCCGGCGCGCATCAAGGCAGTGCGTGAACCCATGCGGCTCGCGCAGCGCGACAGCTACAACGGGTTTGCCGCGCCGGTGATGTCGGTGCCGCTGGTGGTGGACGAGGTCGGGGATCCCGGGGTCGCCGGGACGCCGGTGCCTGTCGGCTGGGTGTATGTCGAGCTCGATACCAGTGCGCTCGACGCGGAATGGCGCACGACCATGCTGAGCACGCTCGGCCTGGCGTTCGTGATCGTGCTGCTCACCGCGCTGCTCGCCGTGCGGCTGGCGAACCAGGTGGGTCGGCCGGTGGCGCGCCTGGTGGATGCGGTGCGGCGCATCGCCGCGGGCGAGCGCGACGTGCAGGTGTCCGACCACGCCGGCAGCGAGGAACTGGAGGAACTCCAGCAAGGTTTCAATTCGATGGCGCGCTCCATCGACAGCGCCCACAAGATCATGCAGGCGAGGATCGACGAGGCCACCGCGCGCCTTGCCTATCAGGCCATGCACGACCCGCTGACGTCCCTGCCCAACCGCCGGGCGTTCGAGCAGGCGCTCGACGAGATGGTCGCCACGTCGCGGCGGGCGGGCGACCACGGCGCGCTGTGCTTCATCGATCTCGACAACTTCAAGACCGTGAATGACACCGTCGGCCACGCTGCGGGCGATGCGCTGCTGCGCGTGATCGCCGACCTGATCCGGCAGCGCCTGCGCGTGGGCGATACCGTGTGCCGCATCGGCGGCGACGAATTCGCCATGATCCTGCGCGGCTGCACCAGCGCCGACGCCTACCGCATCGCCAGCGGGTTGTGCGAAGCGGTGCGCGACCTGCGCTTCACCTGGGAAGGGCAGGCGTTCCGCGTCGGCGCCAGCATCGGCTTCGCGATCATCGACGCCTCCGTCGGCAGTGTCGCCGACGTGCTGCGCGCAGCCGACCACGCATGCTACGTCGTGAAACGCGAAGGTCGGGGCTACGCCATGGAGTACCAGCCCGAGCCACCGGAAGGCGGCGGGCCGTCCGGAAGAGTGCCCGTATAATCCGGGTTCGATCCGCCCGCCGCCAGCGCATCGCGCATGCACCGCCTGGCGGCCAGACCATGTTCCATCTCAGTTTCTCGAACCGTTTCGAAATCCTGCTCGATACCCTGCTCGGACGCCTCGGCGCCGAGCAGCCGGGGCCGTTCGGCCAGCGCCAGGTGGTGGTGCCGAGCAGCGCCCTGCGGCGCAAGGTCGAACTCGCGGTGGCCGATCGCGAGGGCGTGTGCGCGAATCTGCGCTTCGACTACCTCGCGCAATGGCTGTGGCAGCAGATCGGCCGCGTCGCAGCGGTGCCCGAGCGCTCGCCTTTCGCCGCCGGGCTGCTGGCCTGGCGCATCCACGGCCTGCTCGACCAGGCGCATGAACGCGGCGCCTGGATTGCCGGCCATCCGCGCCTGGCGCGCTATCTCGGCCAGGCCGACGCGCGCATGTGCTTCGAACTGGCCGGGCGCATCGCCGCTGTCTTCGACCACTACCTGACCTATCGGCCGCGCTGGCTCGAAATCTGGGCGAGCGGCCGCGGCTCGGTGCTCGAGGCGGGCGCGTCGGCGGCCGATCGCGAGGACGAAGCCTGGCAGGCCGAACTCTGGCGCCGTATCCGCGACGGCATGGCCCTGCGCCAGGAGCATCCGGCCCAGGTTTTCCTGCGCCGCGTCACGGCGATGCCGGCGGACGAACTGGCCGCCGCCGGCCTGCCCGGCTCGGTGCACGTGTTCGGCCTGCCGGCACTGCCGCCGCTCTATCTCGACATGCTGCGCGAACTCTCGCGCGTGGTGGAGGTGCGGCTGTACGTGCTCAACCCCTGCCGCGAGTTCTGGTTCGACATCGTCGATGCGCGCCGTCTGTCATGGCTCGCCGCGCGGCAGCAGGACATGTTCTTCGAAACCGGCAACGGCCTGCTCGCCGCTTGGGGCAAGCAGACGCGCGCCCATATCGGCCTGCTGTTCGAAGGCGAGCATGCGGTCGAGGAAGAGGCCGCCTTCGCCGAGCATCCCGGCCACCATCTGCTGGCCCGGCTGCAGAACGCCATCCTGGACCTGCAGGAACTCGAACCGGCCAGCATCAGGCTGGCCGCCGGCGACCGCAGCATCGAGGTGCAGGTCTGCCACTCGCGCACGCGCGAACTCGAAGTGCTGCAAGACCGCCTGCTCGGCCTGTTCAAGGCCGCCGCCAGCGAGCCGGATGCGCTGCGTCCGTCGGACATCGTCGTGCTGATGCCGGATCTCGAGGGCGCCGCGCCGCTGATCGAGGCCGTTTTCGGCACCGCGCCCCGCGCGCGGCGCATTCCCTGGCGCATCACCGGTCTGGGCGGCACGCACGACAATCCGGTGGCCAGGGTGCTCGATCAGGCTCTGCAGCTCGCGGCCGGCCGCTTTCCCGCCAGCCGGGTGTTCGACCTGCTGCGGCAGGCGCCGGTGGCGGCGCACTTCGGTCTCGGCGAAGAGGCGCTGGAGACGATCCACGACTGGATGCGCGAGGCGGGCATGCGCTGGGGGCTGGATGCCGGTGAGGTGGCCGGCGCCGGGCAAGCGCAGCCGGCGGGCCATACGCTGGAAGCGGGCCTGCACCGCCTGTTCCTCGCCTGGGCGGCGGGCGATGCCGCGCGGCAGGCGACCTTCGCCGGCCACATCGGCGCGGCGGCGCCGGAAGGGCAGGCCGCGTTCGCGCTCGGCGGCTTCTGGCGCTATGTCGACAGCCTGCGCATACTGCGCGACGCCCTGCGCCGCACCCACACCGGCGAGGGCTGGCGCCAGGTCCTCCACGCCGTGCTCGAGCGCCTCGTCGGCGACAGCGCCGGCCTGGCGGACGCCCTGCGCGAGGTTCGCGCCGCCATCGCCGCGCTCGCCGATGACATCGCCGCCGCCGGGCTCGATGCCGAGTTGCCGCTCGACGTGGTGCATCCCGCGCTGGCGGCGCGGCTCGACGATCCCGCACGCGGCGGCGTGCCCGGCGGCACGGTCACCTTTTCCGCGCTGTCGGCGTTGCGCGGCCTGCCTTACCGCGTCGTGTGCCTGATCGGCCTGGATCAGGGAGCTTTCCCCGGCGGCGAGCGTCCGGCCGAATTCGATCTGATGAGCGCGCGCCCGCAGGCCGGCGACCGCCAGCGCCGGCTCGACGATCGCAATCTCTTCCTCGACCTGATCCTGTCGGCGCGCGACGTGCTTCACCTGTCCTACGTCGGCCGCAGCGTGCGCGACGGCTCGGCCCTGCCGCCCTCGGTGCTGGTCGACGAACTGCTCGATACCCTGGCCAGCGCCTGCGCCACGGAACCCGGCAACCCGCAGGCCCTGGCGCAGGCGCGCGAGCGCCTGGTGCTCAGGCACCCGCTGCAGGCCTTCGCCGGCGAGTATTTCCTTGCCCGCGATCGCGGCGACGCACGTCTGGCGAGCTTCAACGAGGACTATGCCGATGCGCTCGCCAGCCGCCTGGGCGCCGCCGCGCGGCATGCGGCGGACGCGGATGCGGCGGAGCATGCCCTGCAGTGCGGCGAGGCCGGGGTGCTGGACGGCGGCGAGGACGCCGCCGACGATGGCGATGCCGCGCCGGCAGCCGGCGCGGCGCCCTTCTTCGCCGCACCGCTGCCGCCGCCGGACGCCGCATGGCGCGAGATGGATCTGCTGCAGTTGGTCCGCTTCTTCGCCAATCCCGGCCGCTATCTGCTGCGCGACCGCCTCGGCCTCGACCTGCCCGAAGCCGAGGCGCAGCTCGACGACGTCGAGCCGATGCTGCCCGACTGGCCGGCGGGCCAGGCGCTCGCACGGCGCCTGCTGCCGGTGCTGCTCGAACAGGCCGGCGTCGCCGGTGCGCACGCTGCCGATGGCGAAGGCCCGGACGCCGGCGGTGGAGAGGACGCGCCCGCCGGCGAAGATGCGCTGTGGGCCCTCGCCCGCGCCGGCGGCGAGTATCCGGCGGGCACGCTCGGCGACAGCGCGCTCGAACGCGAACTCGGCAAGCTGCGGGCCTTTGCCCGCCGCCAGCGGCAGATCCAGGCGGGGCTTCCCCTGCCGCCGTACCGTGCGCATTTCGAAACCCGGCTCGACGGCGAGGCCTGGTCGCTGTCGGCCGTCTTTGCCGACCTGCGCCCTGGCGGTCTGTTGCGCGCGCGCTACGACGATACTCGCGCCGCCGACTACCTCGGTGCCTGGCTCGCCCACCTGTTGCTGTGCGCCGACCCCGTGCCCGGCCTGGCGCCGGAGACGCGCGGCCTGTCGCGCGATGGCGAATTCGCCTTGCGGCCGCTGCAGCCCGGGCAGGCACGGGCGCAATTGCAGAGCCTGCTCGCGCTCTACCGCGAAGGCCTGAGCCGTCCGTTGCATTTCTTCCCCCGGTCGGCCTGGGCCTACATGCGCAACGGCGAGAGCGCCGGCAAGGCCCTGGCCAGATGGACGGGCGGCAATCGGCCCGAGTTCGGCGAGGGGAACGATCCCGCCTGGCGCCTTGCGCTCAGGGGGGAGCTGGGCCTACCGGACGAGCGCTTCTTCGAGCTGGCGCGCGGTGTGCTGCGCCCGCTGCTCGACCACCTCGACGACCCCCGACCGGGCTGATCCCACGCCATGCCACTGACGCTCGCCGCCCCCGTTCATAGCGAACTGATCATCAAGAAGAGCCGCTTCATCGGCTGTGTGCAGCCGATGGCCGACCGCGCCAGCGCGCAGAAGGTGGTGGCCGGACTATGGGCCCAGCATCCGGGCGCGCGCCATGTGTGCTGGGCCTTGCTGGCGGGCGGTCAGTCGGCGGCGGTGGATGACGGCGAGCCCAGCGGCACCGCCGGCCGGCCGATGCTCGACGTGCTGCGCCATCAGGATCTGGAGGGGGTGCTGGCCACCGTGGTGCGCTACTTCGGCGGGGTCAAGCTCGGCGCGGGCGGGCTGGTGCGGGCCTATACCGACGCCGTCGCGCAGGCCTTGCTGACCGCCACCAAGGTGCCGATCGTGCGCATGCGGATGCTGGGCTGTACCGTGCCCTATGCGCTGGAGGGCATGCTGCGCCGCGAGCTGGACGCGGCCGGCGCCGCCTTGCTGGACGTCGCGCACGGCCAGGCGGTGGTGCTGCGCTTCAGCCTGGCGGAGGATGCCGCCGCCGCGCTCGTTTCCCGCCTGAACGAACTGGGCCAGGGGCGGCTGGCGTGGCTGGACGATCTGGACGCGTCCGGCGGGGCATGATGCCGTCCACGGCACCGCCCCTTTCCCGACGCCTTGCGGCTGCGGGAAAGGGGCGGTTCTTGCGCTGCGTGCGCTTACTCTTCGAGCAGGCTGCGCAGCATCCAGGCCGTCTTCTCATGCACGTCGATGCGCTGGGTCAGCACGTCGGCGGTCGGCTGGTCGTTGGCTTCGTCGACGGTGTCGAACAGCTTGCGCGCGGTGCGGGCGGTGGCCTCCTGGGCGGCGACGAGGTGGCGGATCATGTCCTCGGCCTTGGGCACGCCCTCGACTTCCTTGATCGACGCCAGCTTCACGAACTCCTTGTAGGTGCCGGGGGCGGGGAAGCCCAGCGCGCGGATGCGCTCGGCGATGATGTCGAGCGCGTTCCACTGTTCGGTGTACTGGTCCATGAACATCGCGTGCAGGCTGTTGAACTGCGGCCCGGTGACGTTCCAGTGGAAGTTGTGCGTCATCAGGTACAGCGTGTAGCTGTCCGCCAGCAGGGCGGACAGGCCGGCCACGATCTTCTTGCGCTGCTCTTCGGGGATGCCGATGTCGATCGCCGGGGTCTTCGTCTTCTTGCTTGCCATGTGAGTCATCTCCTGCGGAAAGAGAACGGGTTCGTGCGGGCGGGGGGCAGATGTCCTGGCCAGGCCCGTGATGCTGGCCGGGTCGCACATGATGCGACTTGGCTGAGTGGCGAGAATACCGCTTAAATGCATCCGCGCGCTTGATCTGGGTCGACAAGCCGCCGCGTTGTCGCGCGCGCGCCGCACAGGCCGGCACCGCACGCCGCGATTCGGGCGGACGCGGCCGTCGTGCTATCGTCCGCCTGCCGTGCTTTCAGCGATGCACCGACTCCGCTCTGTCTCGCCCCTCGTCCGCCATGCCGTACGCTGCCGCCGCTCCCGATACCCCAGAACTCGACGTCTTCCATTGCCCGCTCGACGGCATCCGCCTGGTCGAGGCCTCGGCCGGCACCGGCAAGACGTGGAACATCTGCGGCCTCTACCTGCGCCTGCTGCTGGAGCGGGCGCTGCCGGTCGAGTCGCTGCTGGTCGTCACCTTCACCAAGGCGGCGACTGCCGAGCTGTCCGGACGCATCCGCGAGCGCATCGCCGAGACCCTGCGCGTGCTCGAGGGTGCGGCGCCCGGCGACGACCCCTTCGTGCCGCAACTGATCGAGACCGTCCTGGGGCGCGGCATCGGCGCCGGGCAGATGGCGGACCGCCTGCGCCATGCGCTGCAGACCTTCGACGAAGCGGCGATCTTCACCATCCACGGCTTTTGCCAGCGGGCGCTGGCCGACACGCCGTTCGCCGCCGGCCTGCCCTACGCGCTGGAGCTGGTCGAGGACGACAGCGCCCTGCGGCTCGAGGTGGTGCAGGACTTCTGGCGGCGCGAGGTCGCCGGCGGCGGGCTGCCGCCGCTGCTGGCGGACGAACTGCTGCACAAGGGCGACAGCCCCGAGGCCTGGGCCGGCATCCTGCAGCGCCACATGGGCCGGCCGTGCGCGCGAGCGCTGTGGGACGAGGACGGTGGGGAGGCCGGCGGCGGTGCGCTGCCGGCGGCCGAGGCGCGGCTGATGCAGGCGTACGCGGCGGCG
>NZ_AMXE01000039.1 GCF_000310205.1 Thauera linaloolentis 47Lol = DSM 12138
GGGCGAGCGCCTCGCCGCGCTCGCCCGCGCCCAGCAGGTGGCCCGTGTCGCGCAACTGGCGAGCGCTGTCGGCTAGGCGCCCGTCGATGAGTACATAGGGAATGCCGGTCTGGCGGTGAATGCGCTCGGCGCTGGACAGGTAGTTGCCATCCACGGTTCCGGCATCGACGATGATGTCCGGCCCGAGTGCGACGAGGCGTTCGAGCGGCATGGTGCTGCCGCGGCCGGCGAGGCGGCCGAGCACCGGCAGGGCGCGGGCCTGCGGGGCGAGCAGGGCGAGCGCGTCGGCGGACAGCGCCCAGGGCCAGCCGAGCAGCTTGTCGGGCACGACGGCATGGACGAGCACGGCGGCGGGCGCGCCCGCGGCGAACACATGGCGAATGCGCTCCGGCGCCGGCAGCGTGCCGAAGACGTACAGGCCGGGCACGGGCGCATGCGCGCTCCCCTTCGCCCGTGTCGTGCCTGCCGGCAGCCAGGCGGCGCAGGCCGCCAGCGCGAGGAAGGTCCGCCGCTTCATCGGCAGGCCGTCTGGCGGCATCACGATGCATGCCTCGCATGGGTGACGCCGACGAACCAGTCGTCCAGCGCGGCGCGCCTCGGCGGCAGCTCGGCGCCCTGGCCGCCGGTGAAGTCGCGCCAGTCGGCGAGGTAGGCTTCGCTGACCACGGTCAGCAAGGGTTGGCCCTCGTTGATCAGGGCCAGCATCTCGGCGGCCAGCCCGCTTCCGACCGCTTCCAGCGTGCCGAAGCGGTTCGCCACGGCAAGGTCGCTCCTGGTCTCGAGCGCCGTGCGCAAGGTGGCGCTGGCGGCCATGATGCAGCCGGGGTCGGGGCTGCAGGCAAGCGACCAGCGGCCCGTCTGGTGGAAGAGCGGAAAGTGGAGGCCGGTATCGAGGTCGATCAGGGCGGCCTTGAGCCTGCGGCTGCCGCAATGGCGCTGGACGACGCCGTGGATGCGCCAGCCCGAGTCGCGCAGGTCGAGCGCGAAGCGCGCGAGCAGTTCGTCGGCCTGGTCGCCGCGGCGGTGAACGATCGCCGCCAGCGGGGGCGTGCTCGGGGCGGATGCGGTAGAAAAAGGCGCTTTCATGGCTTTTCCTCGGGTGCGGCGCTGCGCACGGGCGAACCGGCTGCGGGGCGGGCATTTCTGCCCGCTCCCATCGGCGCTGCCGTCAGTAGCGGAGACGGGCGGTCAGCACGAAATTGCGTCCTTCCTGCGGATAGCCGTGCGTCAGTGCGTAGTCCTTGTCGAACAGGTTGCGCGCGTTCAGGGAAAGGTCGAACGCAGACGTTACCTGGTATGCGAGCTGCACGTTCACCAGGGTATGGGAACCGGTCCTGACATCCGGGCTGTTGGCCAGGGTGTTGGTGGACCAGCGGCTGCTCGCCGACTCGATGTAGGGCATCACCGCGAGGCGGTGCATCGGCGTCCATTTGGCATACAGCATGCCGGCGTGGCGGGGGATCTCGTTGCGGCTCAGCGTGCTGTTGACCGCGCTCCGGTCCAGCTCGATGTCGACGTCGGTGTAGGTGTAGTTGCCGCCGATCTCGAGCGCCGGAGTGACGAAGCCGTTGAGCGACAGTTCGATGCCCTTGAACGTGCCCTGGCCGACGTTCTGGTTCTGCGTGTAGAAGCGCCCCGAGCCAGCCGGGTATTCGACGTCGACGCCTTGCATCAGGTCGTCGATCTCGTTGTGGAAGAGCGCGATCTCGCCAAACCAGCCATCCGCGATGCGGTCGGACAGCGCCAGCTCGAAGTTCAGCGCCTTCTCCGGCTTCAGCCCGGGGTTCGAGGTGGCGCCGCCGAAGCGCGAGCTGAAGCGGTGGAACATGGTCGGCATGCTGATCCTGCGCGACACCGAGAAATCCAGCCTGCCCGTGTCTCTGTAGCGCCAGATGAGCGCGCCCTGGTAATTCCAGGCCGACGCGTCCTTGGCGTCGTATTCGAAGAACTGGGGCGTCTGGCTGGCGCTGAACTGCTCGACCTTTTTCGTCTTGCGGTCGTCGTAGCCGATGCCGCCGACCAGGTCCAGCGCGGGCGTGATGTGGAAGGTGTCCTCGACGGCGAAGGACCAGGTTTCTTCTTCCGCGTCCTGCTTCGGCGTCTCGAACGGCGGCGCGTACTCCTTGTCCCACGCGGTGTGCTCGTCGCTGCGGTAATGCAGCGCGGCCTTCAGCGTGTGGCGGCTGAAGTAGGTCGTTCCGCTTTCCAGCGAGAAGCCGTAGGAGGTGTCGTCATACGTGCTGAGGCTGTTGAAGTTGTGCATCATCAGTTCGTTGTCGAACTGGTTGTAGAAGGCTTTCGTCTTCAGGTAGGCGGTGTCGGACAACTGCGTGTGGGACAGCCAGTACAGGCTCCAGACGTCCCATTGGGGCCAGTCCCAGTCGCGATCACGGTTGCTGGGGTGGGTGCTGAACACCGCGCTCTTGGTTCCTTCCTGGCGGACGAAATTGACGGAGTATTCGTCGGTGCCGTTGGGGGTGTAGCCGAGCTTCAGGTTGAGGCGCTTGTCGCGCGAGTCGGAGCGGTCGCGGTCGCCGCCGGCTTCGCGGCTGGTGGCGTCGTAGTCGCGCGACAGCCGCCAGTGGTCGATGTCGCGCTGCTCGAAGCTGGCCTGCCAGTACCAGTCCTGCTGCTTGCCGCCGACGTTGCCGTAGTAGGCCAGGCCGTTGCGCTGCCCGCCTTCGCCCATCAGCATCGACAGCCGGCCTTCGGCCTCCAGCGGCTTGACCGGCTTGCGGGTGACGAGGTTGATCGCGCCGCCCATGCCGCCGGGGCCGTTCAGGACCGAGACATAGCCTTTGGATACCTGGATCTCCGACAGGTCCGGGGTCAGGAAACGGCCGATGTCGATACGGTTGTCGTAGGGCAGGTAGAGGCGGATGCCGTCCATCATCAGCGGCACGCGCCAGCTGTCGAAGCCGCGGATCCTGAAGTTGCCTTCGTTGCGCGAGCCGCTGCCCGGCGAGACGTTGACGCCGGGCAGCAGGTCTATCGCCTCGAGCAGGCCGTCCGTGCCGAAATCGTCCATCTGCGCGCGGCTTATCGTGCGGGTCGCGACCGCCTGCCCGCCGTCGTCGCGCTGCCCCGTCACCGTGATTTGCCCCAGTATGAACACGCGATCGCCGTCCTCCTCCCCGGGCTCGGTCTGCGCCATGGCAGGCTGCGCCATCGGCAGACACATCGCGATCGAACAGTACAGTGCTTTCTTTTTCACGGCCTCGCCCCCTGATTCGTAATATCTATTCGTATATAGCGGTTTGCAAAAAAACGCGGGCCGGCGCAATGGCTCGCTGCGTATAGGCGCCGTATTTCCCGCCGATGCGCGAAATATACGCTTGTATATTACGAAATCAAGGCTGCTCCGGGGCCCGGCCCATCAGCCCTCCGGGCGTGGATGGTCCTTGCGGAAGAGCGCCCATTCCTCGATCACGCTCCCGTCCGGCAGATGGCACATGCCGACCGCGTTGCCGTTCGCGTCCTTGCGGATCTCGAGCTTTCCGCCCTTGTCGATGCAGTGCGTCGATGCCGGGTTCGCCATTCCGACCGCCGCCGGTTCTTGTCCGGAGCCCGCCGTGCAGCCGATGGAAAGCAGGCAGATGGCCGAGATGGCGGGGAGGCCGATCCCGGGGGCGGTGCGTGTTTCTTTCGATGAAGTGTTCTTCAATTGCTGGCTCCTGTCGTGAGTCGATCAGAGGGCCACGGCGGCAGTGGCCCGTGCGGGGGTGCTGCTATTGCCGCTTCGATAGCCCCTGCATCGCGCGCGAGAGCCCGTCGAGCGTCATCGGGTACATGCGTTCCCTCATGATCTGGCGAATGATGTCGATCGACTGGCGGTATTCCCACAAGCGTTCCGGCTCGGGATTCAGCCAGGCGGCGGCGGGGTAGGCATCGAGCAGGCGCCGCAGCCAGGTGGCGCCGGCCTCGGCGTTCATGTGCTCGATGGAGCCGTGCGGATGCAGGATCTCGTAGGGGCTCATGGTGGCGTCGCCGACGAAGATCAGCTTGTAGTCCGGGCCGTACTTGTGGATGAGGTCGGGCAGCGGCGTGCGTTCGCTGTGGCGGCGGCGGTTGTCGCGCCACACGCCTTCATAGACGCAGTTGTGGAAATAGAAGTACTCGAGGTGCTTGAATTCCAGCCGGCAGGCGGAGAACAGCTCTTCACAGACCTTGACGTGGTCGTCCATCGAGCCGCCCACGTCGAGGAACAGCAGCACCTTCACCGCGTTGTGGCGCTCGGGCCGCATCAGCAGGTCGAGCCAGCCGGCGTTGCGCGCGGTGGCGGCGATGGTGCCGCCGAGGTCGAGTTCTTCGGCCGCGCCTTCGCGCGCAAAGCGGCGCAGCCGGCGCAGGGCGACCTTGATGTTGCGCGTGCCCAGTTCCACCGAATCGTCCAGGTTGCGGAATTCGCGTTTGTCCCACACCTTGACCGCGCTGCGGTTGCCCGCCGAGTCGCCGCCGATGCGGATGCCCTCGGGGTGGGTGCCGTTGTTGCCGAAGGGGGAGCTGCCGCCGGTGCCGATCCACTTGTTGCCGCCCTGGTGGCGGCCTTTCTGCTCGGTCAGGCGCTTGCGGAACGTGTCCATCAGCTTGTCCCAGCCGAGCTTTTCGAGCTTGGCGAGCTCTTCGGCCGTCAGGTGCTTCTTCGCCATCGCGCGCAGCCATTCCTCGGGCAGCTCGGCTTCCAGGCCGGGGATTTCGGTGACGCCCTTGAAGTACGTCCCGAAAGCCTGGTCGAAGCGGTCATAGAGCGATTCGTCCTTGACCAGGCAGGCGCGCGAGAAAACGTAGAAGTCGTCGATCGACGGCCCGCAGACATGGTTGCGCAGGCCTTCGAGCAGGGTCAGGAACTCGCGCGTGGACACCGGCAGTTTGTGCGCCTTGAGATGCAGGAAGAAGTCGATCAGCATCGCGGTAGCCTCCGCGGAATGCGCCCGCGCGCCGCAAGGCCGTTCATTGCTGGATGTCCATTGCCCATAGCAGCGCCTGTATGTGGCAATGGGAAGCCCGGTCCGGCGTCACGCCGCAGCGTTCGGCGGCCTGCTGCAGGTGTTCGCGATCGGCGTTGCCGCGCTCGCAGGCCATGGCGAGTTCGAGCAGGGGAGAGAGCGGGCCTTCGCCCTTTTTCAGTGCCAGCGTCACCTCGGGCGCGAGCGCCAGCGGCGCGAGCGCCTTGTCGAGCGGTACCTGCATGATCACGTCGGCGAGCGACAGCAGGCCGACGAGGAAGAGCGATTCGCGCCGCGCCAGTGGCTGCTCTTCGGCCAGCAGCTCCATCATGCGCGCGCGCACCAGTGCGGTCTCCAGCGCCGCCGCGGCGCGGCCGTTGCTGCCGTCGGTGCTGCAGGCGAGCAGCACCAGCCAGCGATAGAGGCGGTCGTGGCCGAGCATGGCGAGCGCGTGTTCGATCGAAGCGATCGGCTCAGGGTGGGTGCTGGCCGCCGAATTGACGTAGCGCAGCAGGCGCAGCGACAGGGCGCCGTCCTGCTTGAGCAGCGCGGAAATCTCGCGCGTGTCGCCATCGGTGCGCAGGCGGCCGATCAGCGTCGCGATGCGCGCCGTGTTGGGGCCGAGGTCGCGCTCGGCCCAGTCCTCGCGGCTGGTGATGAATGGCCCCTGGAACAGGCTGGCGCCCATCTTGAAGGCGAAGCGGAAGTCCTCCAGCGACGGCAGGTCGCGCACCAGCAGGCGGGCCTGCGGCGCCGCGTCGGCGAGCAGGCGGCTGAGCTGAAGGCCGCGGCGGGCGTCCAGGGTCGGCGCGCGCAGGATGATCGCGTCCGCCAGCGGCAGCAGCGGTGTGAACTCGCTGATGATCATCGGGTCGGGCAGGCCAAAACGGAAGCCCGCCTGGCGCAGGCGCGCCATCGTTTCGCCCAGCACCTCGATCTGGGGGCCCTTGTCTTCGGCATGGGGTGTGGGGACGAGCACGATGTTCTGCGCCGGCAGATCGGCCAGGCAGGGGTGTGACAGGAAGGAGTCGGGGACGTCGATGAAGGCCACGCGATGGCCCAGCAGCCGGCCGATGTCGGCGCTGACGAGGTTGCGCACCAGCACCTCGGCATACAGGTGGTGCACCCGCCGGCTGCTGTGGCGGATGCGGTTGCGCGTGCCCTCGTGGAGCATGAATTGGTAGCCGGTGATGCGCTGGTCGCGGCCCAGGACGGCCTCGCGGCACAGGTAGGTGGCGATGGCGCCGCCGTCCTCGCCCTGGCCTTCGCCCGCCGCTGCTTCGCGCAGCGGCGCATTGCGGTTGAGCTGCTCGAAGTCCTGCGGGTCGGCGGCGCGCGCGCCTGCCCGCGCCGCGCCGTGGCGGCGCCCCAGCAGCCAGTCGAGAAAGGCCTTCAGCATTCGGTGTGCGCCCGTTCAGCGATTGTTGCGCGCCATCGTCACGAGGCGCTCGAAGAGGTGCATGTCCTGCTCGTTCTTGAGTAGCGCCCCGTGCAGCGGCGGCACCACGGTCTTGCCGTCCTGGCTGTGCAGGGCCTCGGGCGAGATGTCCTCGGCGACGAGCAGCTTGAGCCAGTCGATCAGTTCGGAGGTCGAGGGTTTCTTCTTTAGCCCTGGAATGTCGCGCAGGCCGAAGAAGACCTCCAGCGCCTCGCTCAGCAACTGCTTGCGGATGCCCGGGAAGTGCACGTCCACGATGCGCTGCATGGTGTCGCGGTCGGGGAAGCGGATGTAGTGGAAGAAGCAGCGGCGCAGAAAGGCGTCGGGCAGTTCCTTTTCGTTGTTCGAGGTGATGAAGACGATGGGGCGGTGGCGCGCGCTCACGGTCTGGCGCGTCTCGTACACATGGAATTCCATGCGGTCGAGCTCGCGCAGCAGGTCGTTGGGAAACTCGATGTCGGCCTTGTCGATCTCGTCGATCAGCACCACGGTCGGCTCATCGGCCTCGAAGGCCTGCCACAGCACGCCCTTGACGATGTAGTTGGCGATGTCCTTGACGCGGTCGTCACCGAGCTGGGAATCGCGCAGGCGCGACACCGCGTCGTATTCGTACAGCCCTTGCTGGGCCTTGGTGGTGGACTTGATGTGCCACTGCAACAGCGGCAGCCCGAGCGCGCCGGCAACCTCCTCGGCCAGCATCGTCTTGCCGGTGCCGGGCTCGCCCTTGATCAGCAGCGGACGTTGCAGGCGGATGGCGGCATTGACCGCCAGCATCAGGTCGGGCGTGGCGACGTAGTCGCTCGAACCTTCGAAGCGCAGCGTGGACATGCGGGATTCCTCTGATTAATTCTTGGCGATTATAAGGCTAGCGTTACGGAAAACCGGCGGCGCGTCCGCTGGCCCGGCGGCGCGCATTCCGGCGCGGGGCGCCGGGCGAGGCGGGCGTGGTCGACAACGGCTTGTGCAGCACCCCCGACGGAGGGTTCGACATGCAGGGACGACATCTGGTTTGCGGCCTGGCGCTGGTGTTGGCAGGGCTGTCCGCAGGCGCCGCCGAGGGCGATGCCGACGCGGCCAAAGGCAAGATCTCCATGTGCATCGGCTGTCACGGCATCGAGGGCTACCGCACCTCCTTCCCCGAAGTGTACCGGGTGCCCAAGCTGGGCGGCCAGTATCCCGAGTACATCGTCGCCGCGCTGCAGGTCTACAAGTCGGGCGAGCGCAGCCACCCCACCATGCAGGGTGTCGCCGGCGGCCTGTCCGAACAGGACATGGCCGACCTGGCGGCCTACTACGGCGCACTGCCGGCCACATCCGCGCCCGAACCGGCGCAGGCGGCCGGCAGCCCGCTGCGCGGCAAGGAAAAATCCGAAGTCTGCGCCGCCTGTCATGGCGCCGACGGCAACAGTCCGCTGCCGACCTTCCCGCGCATCGGCGGCCAGCATCCGGACTACCTGTTGCAGGCCCTGCTCGACTACAAGGCGGGCAGGCGCAAGAACCCGATCATGGCGGCGCAGGTCGAGGCCTTGTCGAAGCAGGACATGGCCGATCTCGCCGCCTGGTACGGGGCGCAGCAGGGCCTGTACGTCAAGCGCTGACGGCGCCGTGCGCCGGTGCTACGATGCCGGCCCCATGCGCATCGAAAACCTTCGCGCCCGCCTGCAGGCGCTGGGCGCAAAACCCTGTCATGAAGACCGCCTGATGCGGGCCTGGCTGCAAGGCCTGCCGCTCGGCGGCGGGCCGCGTCCGCAGCAGGATTTCCTGCCGCTGGCGGTGCGCCGGGCCCTGCCGGACATCGCCGCCGGCCTCGACGGGCTGGCGCGTCTGCGCTCGCAGCATCCGGGCGAGGACGGCTCGTCGCGCCTCCTGGTCGAGCTGGCCGACGGCCAGACGGTGGAGAGCGTGCTGCTGCCGCGCGACGGGCTGTGCGTGTCCACCCAGGTCGGCTGCGCGGTGGGCTGCCTGTTCTGCATGACCGGCAAGGACGGCCTGCTGCGCCAGCTCGGCAGTGCCGAAATCGTTGCCCAGGTGGCGCTGGCGCGCAGCCTGCGCCGGGTGCACAAAGTGGTGTTCATGGGCATGGGAGAGCCGGCCCACAACCTCGACAACGTCGTCGAGGCGATCGAGGCGCTCGGCACCGACGGCGCGATCCCGCACAAGAACCTGGTGTTCTCCACGGTCGGCGACGCCCGCGTGTTCGAACGCCTGCCGCAGCTTCGGGTGAAGCCCGCGCTGGCGCTGTCGCTGCACACCACCCGCGCCGAACTGCGCGCGCAACTGCTGCCGCGCGCGCCGCGCATGGCGCCGGAAGAACTGGTCGAGCGCGGCGAAGCCTATGCGCGCGCCACCGGCTATCCCATCCAGTACCAATGGACGCTGATCGAAGGCGTCAATGACGGCGCCGAGGAACTCGAAGGCATCGTCCGCCTGCTTGCCGGCAAGTACGCGGTGATGAACATGATCCCGTTCAATGCCGTGGAAGGGCTCGCCTACCGGCGGCCGAGCTGGGAAAGGGCGGCCGAAATCGCGCGCTGGCTGCACCAGCACCGCATCCTGACCAAGCTGCGGCGCTCGGCCGGGCAGGACGTGGATGCCGGCTGCGGGCAACTGCGCGCGCGCGAGATCAAGCTCGGCTTCGTGGCGCGCCAGCAGCGGATCGTCCGGCGGGAGGCAGAGGCATGAGCACGGCGCCGGGCCGCCCGGGGGCAAGCTCCGCGGCCGAAGGCGTGCCGGGGAACCGGCTGCGCTGCCGTCTGCCGCTGCCTGCGGGTTTTCGCGCCGCGGACGTGCTCGCCTTCCACCGCCGCGACCCGCAGCAGATCGCCGAACGCATCCAGGACGCCGGTCCGGAGCCGGGGCTGGACAAGGCTTTCGTCTGGGCCGGACGCGCGGCCTGCGTGACCATCCGCTTCGAGGCCGCAGCGCTCGGGAACGGCATCACGGAACCAAGCCAGGTGCGGGCGGAGTGCGTCATCGACGGCGCATCCGGCGCGGCGGACGGATACGGTGATGCCGTGCAAGCCGATTTCGAACGCCTGGCGCGGCACATGCTCGGGCTGGCGCAGCCGGTCGAGGCGTTCGAGCGCGCCCATGCCGCCCACCCGCTACTGGGGCCGCTGATCCGGCGCAACGCCGGCCTGCGCGTGCCGCAGGCGGCGACGCCCTTCGAGGCCATCAGCTGGGCCATCCTCGGCCAGCAGATCAGCCTGAGCGCCGCGGTGGCGCTGCGCCGCCGGCTGATCCAGGCCGTCGGCCGCCGCCATTCGTCCGGCTTGCTCTGCTACCCGGATGCCACCAGCCTGCTGCAGGTCGACGCCGCCGCGCTGCGCGCCGCGGGTTGCTCGCAAGCCAAGGCCGACGCGCTGCTGGGGCTGGCGCGGGCCGTGGCGGACGGGCGGCTTCCGCTCGACGAATGGCTGCGAACACTGCCGGTGGACGACATCCGCGCCGGCCTGCTCGCCATTCGCGGCATCGGGCCGTGGACGATCAACTACGCTCTGCTGCGCGGTTTCGGCTCGCTCGACGGCTCGCTGCACGGTGACGTCGCCGTGCGGCGCGGACTGCAGCGGCTGCTCGGCAGGGCAGAGCCGGTCGGCGAGGCCGAAACGCGGCAATGGCTCGAAGCCTTCGCACCGTGGCGCGCGCTGGTGGCGGCGCATTTGTGGACGGTGAAGGCGGAAGGCTGAAGCCGCTTCCGGCGTGGAGCCCGGCAGGGAGCGCGGCGTAAAGGCGCAGCCGCCGAGCCTACTTTCGACGTCAGCGTGGGCGCTGCCATGCCGCTGCTGCGGACGTGGCAGCGGCGGGGCCGCCACGCCGACCAGCCAATAGACGCAAGACGCCCGTTCCGCCCCCGAATAGCCTGAATGTCAAGACCGGAGCCGCCAAGCGCAGCGCCGAGGGCGTGTCCGCCTGTCCCGCGGATGCCGCTCCGCGACCCCCCACGAGTCGGTGCAAATCCGCGCATTCAGGAGACAGTGAAAATGTCATCGATCTTTCCTACGCCGTCGTTCGAGCTCACCGGCAAACTGGCCTTGGTGACCGGCGCCAGCCGCGGCATCGGCGAAGCAGTCGCGCACACGCTGGCCGCCAGCGGCGCGCAGGTGCTGGTGGCCAGCCGCAAGGCGGATGCCTGCGAGCGGGTGGCCGAGGCGATCCGCGAGCAAGGCGGGCTGGCGCGCGCCCTGCCATTCCACACCGGCGACGTGGAGCAGATCCAGCGCGCCTTCGAAATCGTCGCTGCCGACTACGGCCGGCTCGACATCCTGGTGAACAACGCCGCGACCAACCCGTACTTCGGCCCCATCGTCGACACCGACCCGGCCGCGTTCCAGAAGACCATGGACGTGAACGTGCGCGGCTTCTTCTTCTGTTCCTCGCTGGGCGTCAGGCTGATGGCGCGCCACGGTAGCGGCAGCATCGTCAATGTCGCCTCGATCAATGCCGTCGCGCCGGGGCCGGGGCAGGGCGTGTATTCGATCACCAAGGGCGCGGTGGTCACGATGACGCGCGCCTTCGCCGCCGAATGTGCGCCGCTGGGGGTGCGCGTCAACGCGCTGCTGCCCGGCGTGACCGATACCCGCTTCGCCGCGGCGCTGGTGGACGATCCGGCCTTGCTCGACGCCATGCTGGCGCGGGTGCCGCTCAAGCGTGTGGCACAGCCTTCGGAAATGGCGGGCGCGGTGCTGTATCTGGCCTCCGCCGCGTCGAGCTACACCACCGGCGCCTGCCTCACGGTGGATGGCGGCTTCCTGGCCCATTGAGCCATCGGCCCGGCAACCCACCTCCCTGCGAACCATTGACGCGGAGCGCGAACATGCGGAACGACTTTGTCGGCACGATGCCGATGCAGCAAAAACAGGCTTTCGAGGTCGAGCGGCTGGCGGCCTATCTGCGCGGGCACATCGCCGGCTTCGACGGCCCCCTGACGGTGGAGCAGTTCAAGGGCGGCCAATCCAACCCTACCTTCCTGCTCAGTGCCGGTGACGCGCGCTATGTGTTGCGCCGCAAGCCGCCGGGCAAGCTGTTGCCGTCAGCGCACGCGGTGGACCGTGAATACCGCGTCATCACCGCGCTGCGCGACAGCGCGGTGCCGGTGGCGCGTACCTACTGCCTGTGCGAGGACGACGGCGTGATTGGCACGCCCTTCTACGTGATGGAATACGTGGCTGGCCGGGTGCTGTGGGAGGGCGACCTGCCCGGCTTCGGCGTGGCCGAGCGCGGCGCGGTGTATGACGAGATGAACCGCGTCATTGCCGCCCTGCACCGTGTCGACCCGCAGGCGGTGGGGTTGGCCGACTACGGCAAGCCGGGCAACTACTTCGAGCGCCAGATCGCGCGCTGGAGCCGCCAGTACCGCGCCTCCGAAACCGAGCGCATCGATGCCATGGAACGGCTGATCGCGTGGCTGCCGGCGCATATTCCGCCGGGCGAGGAAACCGCCATCGTGCACGGCGATTTCCGCCTCGACAATCTCATCTTCGCCGCCGACGCCCCGCGCCTGATCGCGGTGCTGGACTGGGAGTTGTCCACCCTCGGCCATCCGCTGGCGGATTTCTCCTATCACATGCTGCCGTGGTATCTGCGGCCGGACGAGTTTCGCGGGCTGGTGGGTTTCGACCTGCCCGCCCTCGGCATTCCGTCGGCGGAAGACTATCTGGCGCGCTACTGCCAGCGCACCGGCCGCGTCGTCGAGCCCGAGGCCTGGCGCTTCTATCTGGCCTACAACCTGTTCCGGCTGGCGGCGATCCTGCAGGGCATCATGGCGCGCGCAGTCGATGGCACTGCGTCCAGCCAGCATGCGCAGACCACCGGCGCGCGCGCCCGCGTCGTCGCCGAAGCCGGCTGGCGCCAGGTCGAGCGCATCGGTCACGCCGGGTAGCGTGCCGCCCGTTGGGGGGCGGACGTAATGGGTTGCTGTAGCCAGGCGCCGACCCCCCCGATCGACCCACGCCCTCAACGCCCGACACGACCAATTGACGCAAGCCCCCGGCCGCCCGCTTGGCTAAGGTGTCTGCCATCGGCGCCGCCTGCTCTGGCGCGCCACCTTATCTCGGGAGAACGCCATGGCCGGACTGCTGGACCGCCGCGAGCTGGATTTTCTGCTCTACGAATTGCTCGACACCGCCGCGCTGCCGGGGCGCCCGCGCTACCGCGAGCATTCGCGCGAGGTGTTCGACACGGCCATCGACTTGTTCGCCCGTATCGCCGCCGCGCAGTTCGCGCCCTACTACCGCAAGGGGGATGTCGAGGAGCCGCACTTCGACGGCGAGCGGGTGCATCTGATTCCGGAAACCCAGGTGGCCTGGGACACGCTGCGCGCCAGCGGTTTCCTCAAGGCCCACTGCGACGAGGCCGAGGGCGGCCTGCAACTGCCCGAGATCGTGCTGCGCGCCGCCATGGCGCACCTGATGGTGGCCAACGGGCCGGCCACCGCGTATCCGTTTCTCACGCTGGGGGTGATCAACCTGCTGCGCGCCTTTGGCAGCGAGGCGCAGAAAGCGCGCTACCTCGGGCCGCTGATGGACGGCGAATGCGCCGGCACGATGGCGCTCACCGAGCCGGATCAGGGCTCCGCGCTCGGCGACATCCGCACCCGTGCCGAGCCGCAGCCGGACGGCAGCTACCGCCTGTTCGGGCAGAAGATGTTCATCTCCGGCGGCGAGCACGAACTGAGTGCCAACATCGTGCACATGGTGCTGGCCCGCATTGCCGGCGCGCCGGCCGGTGCACGCGGCATTTCACTGTTCCTGGTGCCGAAATGGCTGCCGGGCGATGGGGACGGTGATATCGATGTCGAGGCGGCCGGCACCCCCGCCGCGCGTTCCGCCCGCCGCAACGACGTGGCGCTGGCCGGCCTGCTGCACAAGATGGGACAGCGCAATTCGGTCACCACGGTGCTCAACTTCGGCGAGGCCGGCGGCGCGGTGGGTTATCTGGTCGGTGCGGCCGGGCGGGGGCTGGCGTGCATGTTCCAGATGATGAACGAGGCCCGCATCGGCGTCGGCCTGAATGCCGCCGCCACCGCGCTGCGCGGCTACCGCTATGCGCTCGACTACGCCCGCAGCCGCAAGCAAGGCCGCCCGGCGTCGCACAAGCAGCCGCTGTCGCCGCAAGTGGCGCTGACCGCGCATGCCGACGTGCGGCGCATGCTGCTGGCGCAGAAAGCCTATGCCGAAGGCGGCCTGGCGCTGTGCCTGTATGCCAGCGCGCTTTTCGAGGATGAGCGTACCCACCCCGAGGCGGCGGCGCGGCAGCGCGCCGGCGAACTGCTGGACCTGCTCACCCCCGTGGTCAAGTCCTGGCCGGCCAAATATGGCTTCGCCGCCAACGACCTGGCCATCCAGGTGCTCGGCGGCGCCGGCTACACCCGCGAGCACCCGGTCGAGCAGTTGCTGCGCGACCAACGCATCAACGCCATCCACGAAGGCACGGAGGGCATCCACGGCCTCGACCTGCTCGGCCGCAAGCTGCGCCAGCACGGTGGCGCCGGTTTCGGCCACCTGCGCGCCGAAGTGGCCGCAACCGTCGCCGCCGCGCGCGCCGAGGCGGTGCTGGCGCCGTTGGCGGTGGCGCTGGAAACCCACTGGCGCCTGCTCGACGACACCTCCACGGCACTGCTGGCGGCCCAGGCGGCCGATATCGACCGCGCGCTGGCCAATGCCACGGCTTATCTGGATGTCTTCGGCCGCGTGGTGATGGGCTGGCTGTGGCTGCGCCAGGCATGCATCGCGGTGCGGCGGCTGGCCGACCTGGGAGCGGGGGCCGACGGCGGTGACGGCGCCGGGGCTGAGGATGAACGCGAGGGCGCAAGCGAAGCCCATTTCTATCGCGGCAAGCTGCAGGCGGCGCGCTGGTATCTGGCCTGGGAACTGCCGGCCATCGTGCCGCTGTGCCGGCTGCTGGGCGACGGCGACACCGTGGCGTACGAGATGCGCGATGCGTGGTTTGGATGACACGGAGGCACCGCGTTCCGCACAGGCAGGCGTGCCGGAACGCGGCGAAACGATGAACGACAAGGCGATTGTGGATGAAGAGGGCAAGCGGATGCGTGATGCGATGAACGACAGTGTGACCCTGGAGCGGGCAGGCCGTATCGGCCTGATCCGTATCGACCATCCGCCGGTGAATGCACTCGCCGGGCCGGTGCGTACCGGGTTGCGCACGGCGGTCGATCGGTTGGCCGCCGAGGCGGTTCCGGGAGGGACCGCCGCCGGGGGATTGGCGGCGGTGGTGGTGTATGCGGCGGGGCGCACTTTCGTCGCCGGCGGCGATATCGCCGAGTTCGACGACCCGGACTACGACATCACCCATTTGCTCGACACGTTGGCACGGCTGGAAGGGCTGGCGCTGCCCGTCGTGGCGGCGCTGCACGGCAGCGTGCTCGGCGGCGGGCTGGAAATCGCCATGGCCTGCCACTACCGCGTGGCGCAGGCCGGCACGCGGCTGGGGCAGCCGGAAGTGCGCCTCGGGCTGCTGCCCGGTGCCGGCGGCACGCAGCGCCTGCCGCGCCTGGTGGGCGCCGGGCGGGCGCTGGAGATGATGCTGGACGGCCAGCCGATCGGCACCGACGAGGCGCTGCGGCTGGGGCTGATCGATGCGGTGACCGACGGCGACCCGCGCACGGCCGCGCTGGCCTATGCCGAAAACCTGCTGGCGCAGGGCGCCGGCCCACGCCGCAGTGCCGAGCGCCCGGTCATGGTCACGGCCGGGGCTGGGGCCGGGAACGAGGCCGCGGCCGCGGCTACGGAGGTCGCGGACTTCTTCGCCCGGCGCCGTACCGCGCTGGCGGCGCGGGCGGCGGTGTACCCGGCCTTGCCGCGCATCGTCGATGCCGTGGAGGCCGGCTGCACGCAAGGTTTCGCCGCCGGTCTGGCGGTCGAAACCCAGGCCTTCCAGGCCTGCCTGCGCGCGCCGCAGTCGCAGGCCATGCGCGCGTTGTTCTTCGCTGAACGCGAGGCGGCCAAGCTGCCCGGCCTGCCGGCCGACGTGGCCTTGCGCCCGATTCGCCGCGTCGGCGTGGTCGGTGCCGGCACCATGGGCGGCGGCATCGCCATGAACTTCGCCAACGCCGGCATTCCGGTGGTGCTCGTCGATACCAGCGCCGAGGCGCTGGCGCGCGGCCTGGACATCGTGCGCCGCAACTACCAGGCCAGCGCCGCGCGCGGCAAGCTCGATGTCGCCGAGGTCGAACGCCGCATGGCCTGCCTCCACGGCACGCTGGCGCTGGCCGACCTGGGCGACTGCGACCTGGTCATCGAGGCCGTGTTCGAGAACATGGCGCTCAAGCTGCAGGTGTGCGCGCAGCTGGGCGAGGTGTGCCGGCCGGGCGCGATCATCGCCACCAACACCTCGACGCTGGACATGGACGCGCTGGCGCGCGCCAGCGGCCGCGCCGGCGATTTCGTCGGCATGCATTTCTTCAGCCCGGCCAACGTCATGCGCCTGCTCGAAGTGGTGCGCGGTGCCCACACCGCCCCCGAGGTGCTGGCCACGGTCGTGCGGTTGGCGCGCACCATCGGCAAGGTCGCGGTGGTGTCCGGCGTGTGCTACGGCTTCATCGGCAACCGCATGCTCGAAAGCTATCTGCGCGAATCCGAATTCCTGCTGCTCGAAGGCGCCAGCCCGGCGCGCATCGACGCCGCCATCCAGTCGCTCGGCCTGCCGATGGGGCCGTGCCGCATGCTCGACATGGCTGGGCTCGACGTGGCCGCCAAGGTGGTCATCGAACACCTCAAGGCCGGCGGCCTGCCGCCGGACCCCAGCTACCGCGCGGCGGTGCAGCGCATGTTCGCGCTCGGCCGCTTCGGCCAGAAAACCGGTGCCGGCTACTACCGCTACGACGGCCGCACGCCGCTGCCCGACCCCGAGGTGGCCGACATCTGCCGCGCGCTGGCCGCCGAGCACGGCATCGCGCAGCGCGACGACATCGGCGACGACGAAATCATCGAACGCTGCCTGTATCCGCTCATCAACGAAGGTGCACGCATTCTCGAAGAAGGCATTGCCTACCGCCCCGGCGACATCGACGTGGTGTGGACCTGCGGCTACGGCTTCCCCGACCACCGCGGCGGGCCCATGCACATGGCCGACCGCCTCGGCGCCGCGCACATCGTGCGCCGCCTCGAACATTACGCGCGCCAGCGCGGCAACCCCCACGGCTACTGGGACCGCTCGGCGCTGCTGGCGCGCCTGGCCGAACACGGCGGCCGCCTGGCCGATTTTCGCGGCGCCTGAACCCCGCCGCCCCGCACTCTGGAGTCTGAACCATGCGTGAAGCAGTCATCGTGTCCACCGCACGAACCCCGATCGGCCGTGCCTTCCGCGGCGCGCTGAACAACATCAAGTCGCCAACCCTGCTGGGCCACGCCCTGCGCCATGCGGTGGACCGCGCCGGCCTCGACGGTGGCGAGATCGAGGACATCGTGCTCGGCAGCGTCCTCAGCGCCGGCACCGCCGGCATGAACCTGGCACGCACCGCCGGCCTCGCCGCCGGCCTGCCAGTCAGCGTGGCCGGCCAGACCCTCGATCGCCAATGCTCTTCCGGGCTGATGGCGGTGGCCACCGCCGCCAAGCAGATCATGGTGGATGGCATGGACGTGGTGGTGGCCGCCGGCCACGAGAACATCTCGGCGGTGCAGAACCGCTACCTGGAATGGGTGGCGGCCGAAACCGACCCGCGCGTCATCGCGCGCGTCGCCCACGCCTACATGCCGATGCTGCAGACCGCCGAACACGTGGCGGCGAAATACGGCCTCTCGCGCGCGGCGCAGGATGCCTATGCGCTGCAATCGCAGCAGCGCACCGCGCAAGCGCAGCGCGACGGCCGTTTCGATGCCGAGATCGTGCCCATCGACACCGTGATGGCGGTGACCGACAAGATCACCCAGGCGGTCTCCTATCGTCCGGTGACGCTGGCGCGCGACGAAGGCAACCGCCCCGACACCACGCCGGACTCGCTGGCCGAACTGAAGCCGGTGCTCGACGGCGGCACCGTCACCGCCGGCAACGCCAGCCAGTTGTCGGACGGCGCCTCCGCCTGCGTGCTGATGGAGCGCAGCCTGGCCGAGCGCCGTGGGCTGGCGCCGCTGGGCCTGTACCGGGGCATGGCGGTGGCCGGCTGCGCGCCGGAGGAAATGGGCATCGGCCCGATCTATGCCATCCCCCGGCTGCTGCGCCGGCACGGCCTCACGGTGGACGACATCGGCCTGTGGGAGCTCAACGAAGCCTTCGCCTGCCAGGCGCTGTATTGCCGCGATTTTCTCGGCATCGACCCCGAGCGCTACAACGTCAATGGGGGTGGCATTTCCATTGGCCATCCCTACGGCATGACCGGCGCGCGCCAGGTCGGCCACGCGCTCATCGAAGGCAAGCGGCGCGGCGTGCGCTACGTGGTGATCTCGATGTGCGTCGGCGGCGGCATGGGCGCGGCCGGGCTGTTCGAGGTGGCGTGAGCCGCTTCCCGCCAAGGGGCCGGCCGGCAGCCACTAGGCGCAAGACCGGCGTCATGGCGGGTTTTAAGCTGGAGCTGGAGCCGGTGCGATCGGCGGCAATGAATGCTTATATAAGATTTTAAGCGGCATTCGTCGATATTCACCTCGTTGTGCCGTTTTCTTTACCGACAGTCAGACGGAGATGCCATGGATTTCGCCTATTCCGAGAAGGTCATCGCCTTGCAGCGCCGCTTGGGCGCCTTCATGGACGAATACCTGTACCCCAACGAACAGGCGGTGCTGGCCGAGCTGGAACAGGGCGGCCCGTGGCGGTTCTCGCCCCTGATCGAAGGTTTCAAGGCCAAGGCACGCGAGGCCGGGCTGTGGAATCTGTTCCTGCCGGATTCGGCGTACGGCGCCGGGCTGAGCAATCTGGAATACGCGCCGCTGTGCGAGATGATGGGGCGGATCACCTTCGCCGCCGAAGTATTCAACTGTTCCGCGCCGGACACCGGCAACATGGAAGTGCTGGCGCGCTACGGCAGCGAGGCGCAGAAAGCGCAGTGGCTGGTGCCGCTGCTGGAAGGGCGCATCCGATCGTGCTTCGCCATGACCGAGCCGGCGGTGGCCTCGTCGGACGCCACCAACATCCAGGCATCGATCCGCCGCGACGGCGACGAATACGTCATCGACGCCCACAAGTGGTTTTCTTCCGGCGCGACCGACCCGCGCTGCAAGATCTTCATCCTCATGGGCAAGACCGACCCGAACCACCCGGATCGCCACAAACAACAGTCGATGATCCTGGTGCCGCTGGAAACCCTGGGCGTCACCGTGGTGCGCCCCCTGCCGGTGTTCGGCTTCGATACGCTCGACCGTGTGGCCGAAGTGCGCTTCGAGCAGGTGCGAGTGCCGGCCGGCAACATGCTGCTGGGCGACGGGCGCGGCTTCGAGATCGCCCAGGGCCGCCTCGGGCCGGGCCGCATCCACCACAGCATGCGCCAGATCGGCCTGGCCGAACGGGCGCTGGAGCTGATGTGCCGACGCACACAGCGGCGGGTCGCGTTCGGCAAACCCATCGCCGAGCAAGGCGTCACGCTGGAGCGCATCGCCGAAGCGCGCATCCTCATCGAACAGGCGCGGCTGCTCACGCTGAAAGCGGCCTACATGATGGACACCGTCGGCAACAAGGCCGCCCGTGCCGAAATCGCCATGATCAAGGTGGCCGCCCCCAACATGGCCGCCAAGGTCATCGACTGGGCCATCCAGGCCCACGGTGGCGCCGGTGTCACCAACGACGTGCCGCTGGCCGCCGCCTACGCCTGGGCGCGCCTGCTGCGCATCGCCGACGGCCCGGACGAAGTGCACCGCAACCAGATCGGCAAGCTGGAACTGAAGAAGTACCGCCCGGCGGTTCAGGCCTAGCCCCTGCCCACACGGCCCGGCTAGGTCCGGCAGCCCGGAGGCCTGCGGCGGCGGCGCAGACCATGCCACCGGCGCCGGGTAAAAAATACGGTGTCGCGCGCCCCCTCGGTGCGTCGCACAGGGGCGCGCGCGCGACGCTGGCGCCGTGCCGAATCGGCACGGCGCCACGGCCTTGCCGCCGCTGCGGCAGGCGTTACAGTGGCCGTCGCATCCGGCAGCGGGGTGCGGCAAATGGCCGGTGCTTGCAGCCCTGCTGTGTTTCGATGCCAGACAAAAAACAAGTAATGGAGGACCGGCGCAGTGCCGGCCACCGAGGAGACAGACGTGCAAACGCAAACCCTGAGTGCGTTGATCCGCTCGCGGGCCCGCGAGCGGGGCGACGCCCCCGCGTTCGTGACCCCCGCGCGCACCTGGCGCTACGCCGACCTCGATGCTGAATCGAACCGCCTCGCCAATGGTCTCGCCGCGCTCGGCGTGGGCCCCGGCGACCGCGTCGGCTGCCTCACGCGCCACACCGCCGAATGCATCTGCCTGCTGCTGGCCTGCGCCAAGCTCGGCGCGGTGTGTGCCCCCTACAACTGGCGGCTGGCCGCCGGCGAGCTGGAATACGTCATCAACCACGGCGAAGCACGCGTGCTGCTGAGCGATGCCTTCATGCTGCCGACGCTGGCGCAGATCGCCATGCCCGACGTGCGCCGCATCCTGGTGATCGACGCCGCCGAGGCGCCCGATGCATCCGCCCCGCCCGGCGCTTCCGCCCAAGCCGATGCCGCAGCATCCCCCACCCGCATCGATGCCCTGTCGGCCTTCCGCGCCGGCTTCCCCGCCACCGACCCCGCCGGCCCGGCCCGGCCGACCGACACGGTGCTGCAGTTGTGCTCTTCCGGCACCACCGGCCTGCCCAAGGGGGTGGAGCTGACGCACTTCGGGCTGCTGGAAATGTGCGGCTACCTGCGCATCCTGTTCGGCCAGGGGCAGGACATCGTGCAACTCAACGTGCTGCCGACCTTCCACGTCTCCGGCACCGTCAACGCGCTATGGACGGTGTTCGAAGGCGCCATGACCGTGGCCTATCCCGAGTTCGACCCCGAACGCGTGCTGCAGGCCATTGCCGAACACCGTGTGCGCTGTGCCTTCCTGGTGCCGGCGATGATGCAGTTCCTGCTGCACAGCCCGGCCATCGGCAGCGCCGACCTGTCCTCGCTGCGCACCATCGGCTACGGCGGCTCGCCGATCGGCGAGCAACTGCTCACCGAGGTCATGCAGGCCTTCGGCTGCGACATGGTGCAAGTCTATGGCGCCACCGAAGTGTCTGGCACCCTCACCGTGCTGTCGGCGCAAGACCACAACCCCTCGCCGGAGCGAGCCGACCTGCTGCGTTCGGCAGGTAAGCCCATCGCCGGGGTGGAATTGCGCATCGTCGACCTGGACACCTTTGCCGAGCAGCCCGAAGGCGTGGTCGGCGAAGTGTGGGTGCGGACCCGCACCCTGATGAAAGGGTACTTCCGCAACGACGACGCCACCCGCGAGGCCTTTCCGCTCGGCCGCGATGCCGACGGCTTCGGCGGCTGGTACCGCACCGGCGACGCCGGCTACCTGCGCGGCGGCTACCTGTACATCCACGACCGTGTCAAGGACATGGTGATTTCCGGCGGCGAGAACATCTACCCCGCCGAAGTCGAAAATACCGTTGCCCGCCACCCGGCGGTGGCCGAAGTCGCGGTCATCGGCGTGCCCGACCCGGTCTGGGGCGAATCGGTGAAGGCCTGCGTGGTGCTGCGCGATGGCGCGCAGGCCAGCGAGGCCGAGTTGCTGGCCTTCACCCGCGAGCGGCTGGCCCACTACAAATGCCCCAAATCCATCGATTTCATGCCCGAACTGCCCCGCAACCCCAGCGGCAAACTGCTCAAGCGCATGCTGCGGCAGCGCTACTGGCCGGATGCGGCGAGGCCGATCGGGTAGGGGGTAGTCCGGCTGACTCGGAAAGGCGAGCCAGGATCGCGACGACAACCGGCCGTGATAGAACGCTGTGTCGATCGACGCACTGACACGGATGCGCCTAGGAAAAAAGCGCCGGGTTCTTCCCCTTCCGCCAGCCACTTAACACAAGTCCCCACCCCATCCATCCCCTATAGTTCCGCAAACAACCCCACGCGGCTGGCTGGCGCATTGGGGGGCGCAGATGGAGGATGGCATGGGGTGCTGTATTTTTGCGGTGATGATCGTCGGGCAGATCTTCGAGGGCTGGCGGCGCTTGAAGCGGTTCTTTGGCCTGGCGGCGGCGGATGACTTCGATGACGCGCGGGCGGGCGGGCCGTCGCTCAGCGAGCGGCTGCGCGGCTGGCTGCGGCGGCCGGCGTTGCGGGTGGCCTTGGGCATGGTGCTGGCCGGCGAGGCGGTGGCCCTGGGGTATTGGGTCGAGACCGAACATGGCGAGCACGTGCGCGGCGCGGTGGCGATGGTGGCGCGGGTGTTCGGCGCCGGCGGCGAGGGCGTGCCCGACGATGCGATCTGCAGGGCCGATCCGGAGGCGGTGGTCGCGGCGTTGCCGCTGGCGGCTTCCGCCACGGTGCGCTGAGGGGGCAAGGCATGAACAGTCCCGCAAGACGAATGCCGGCATGGCGAGCCACGCGCGGCGCCCGGCCTGTGCCGGGGTGGTGCTCGCCTCACGGCAGCGGAAGGGCGCGATGAGCGAGCACATTTTCACCGCGCGGGCAGACGGCGTGATGCGCATCGAGATCCGCCGGCCGCACAAGCGCAATGCGCTCGACTTCGCCATGTATGCAGCGCTGCATGCGGCGCTCGAACAGGGCGACGCCGATCCGGCGGTGCGCGTGATGCTGTTGTGCGGGCAGGCACAGGTTTTCAGCGCCGGCAACGACCTCGACGATTTTTTCGATCCGCGCACGCTGTCGCTGGACAGTCCGGTGTGGGCCTTCATGCGCACCATTGCGGCGGTCGGCAAGCCGCTGGTAGCGGCCGTCGCGGGTAATGCCATCGGGGTCGGCACCACGTTGCTGCTGCACTGCGATCTGGTCTACGCGGCCGAGTCGGCGCGTTTCCGCCTGCCTTTCGTGCCGCTGGGCATTTGTCCGGAATTCGGTTCGTCGAGCTTGCTGCCGCAGCGCATCGGCCATGCGCGCGCCGCCGAACTGCTGTTTTTCGGCGAGAGCTTCGATGCGCACACCGCCTGGCGGTTCGGGCTGGTGAATGAGGTGTGCGGCGAGGCCGAGCTGATGCCGCGTGCGCATGAGCGCGCCCGCACGCTGGCCGACCTGCCGCAGGCGTCGCTGCGCCTGGCCAAGCATTTGCTCAAGGCGCCCGGTGCGCGGCAGACGCAGCAGATCATGGACGACGAGATGTGGCACTTCATGACGCGGGTGCGCAGCGACGAGGCGCGCGCGGCGTTCCGGCGCCTGGGGGCGGGGGCGGCGTCCCGTCCCGCCGGATAGGCACAACCGCGCACCTGCACCCGCTTCGCTTGCTCATCGAACGGCGCTGCATCGCACCGCAGGCCGTTGCCTCACGAACCCACTCACGCCTCAGGAGGCCCCATGCGCGACCTGTGCGCCGATCTGCTGGCCGAATACATCGAACTGGTGGCCCTGGCCGAAACGCTGACGCCGGCGCAGTGGTCGCTGCCGACCGATTTCCACGGCTGGACGGCCTTCGACGTCATCGGCCATCTGTGCTTTTTCGATCAGGCCGGCTTGCTGGCCGCCACCGATGCCGATGCCTTCGCCCGCGATTGTGCCGTGGTGATGGGCGAGCTGGCGTGCGGTCGCCAGATCAGCGAAATCACCCGCGCGCGCTACGGCCACCTGAGCGGTGCCGAGCTGCTGGCAGCGTGGCGGGCGCAGTTCGGCGAACTGGTGGCGGTGCTGGCCGCCCGCGACGCCAAGGCGCGCCTGCCGTGGTACGGACCGAGCATGAGCGCGCGCTCCTTCGCCACCGCCCGGCTGATGGAAACCTGGGCGCACGGGCAGGACGTGTACGACGCGTTGCGGCGGCGCCGGGCGCCCACTGCGCGTCTGAAGCACATCGCCCATCTGGGCGTGTCCACCTTTGGCTGGAGCTTCGTCAATCGCGGCCTGGCGGTGCCCGAGCCGCCGCCCCAGGTGAGCCTCAACGCCCCCGACGGCGGCGTGTGGACCTGGCAGGGGCCGTCGGCCCGCGAGTACCTGCGCGGCACGGCCGAAGACTTCTGTCTGCTGGTGACGCAACGCCGCCACCGCGACGACCTGGCGCTGGAGCATGGCGGTCCGGCCACCACGGCGTGGCTGGCGATTGCGCAATGTTTCGCCGGCCCGCCGGCGGACGGCCCGGCGCCGGGGCGGCGTGGCTGAGGGCGCGGCGGCAGTCTTGGCGGAGGCCGAGCCCTTATGCCCGTCGCAGGCGGACTGGGTCGAGGCCCGTTTGCGGCCGCTGCGGGCGGCACAAGGGGAGGGGTGCCCGGCCGAGTACTGCTTTTCCAACCTGTACCTGTTCCGCGCGGCGCATGACTACCGCCTGATCCGCGACGCGGCGCTGCCGTGCATCGTCGGCCGCACCTACGATGGCGAGGCTCACGTGCTGCCGCTGTTCGACGTCGCCGCTGCCGATCCTAGCCAGTTGGCGATGCTGGTGGCCCGCCAAGGCCCCTTGTATCCGCTGTCCGGGCAGACCGTGGCCGGGCTGGATACGGCACGCTTCGTGGCGCGGGCGGTGCGCGACGATGCCGACTATGTGTATCGGACTGACGAGTTGTGCGCGCTGAATGGCTCGCGGCTGCGCAAGAAGCGGGCGCAGATCCGGCAGTTGCTGGACACGCACCGGATGCGCTGCTGCCCGCTTGGCGGAGTTGGCGGGGCCTCCGCCGCTGCCTCCACCGCGCGCGACGATGCGTTGCGCGTGCTGGACGGCTGGATGGCCGAAAAGGGCAAGGCCGCCGGCGAGGCCGACCACGTCGCCTGCGCAGCGGCGCTGCGAGCGCCGTGGCTGGCCGCGCATGAAGGCTGGCTGTGGTACGCCGACGACCGGCCGGCGGGCTTTCTGTTGGCGCAGCGGCTCAACGCCGAGGTGATGGTGGTGCGTTTCGCCAAGGGGCTGGCGGCCTATGCGGGCGTTTTCCCGCTGATGTTCCACGCCCTGGCGCAGCGTACCGATGCGCCGTGGATCAACTTCGAGCAAGACCTTGGCGTGGCCAACTTCCGCCGCGCCAAGCTGGCCTATGCGCCGGCCATGCTGTTGGCGAAGTACCGCGTGGACCTGCGGCCGGGTTGAGGCGAGATCAAGGCAGGGGCACGCTGCCATCGACCTCCCCGCGCAATCGCCATGGCATGCCCCATGCCGGCGCCGGGCGACCAGCCAATTGACACAAGACCACCGCGCGGCGGCGCCGTTAGGCTGTGCTCATGCGGTGGCCGGCGTGGCCGGCACCGCCGGCAACGACCCAACGGGATGGTGAAACATGCAACGAATCGAATCGGATATCCAGACGAGCGGCGACGCCTTCCGGGCCAACCGCGACAGCATGCTGGCGCTGGTGGCGCGCGTGCGCGAGCTGGAAGCCCGTACCCACCAGGCCTCGGCCGCGTCCAAGCCGCGTTTCGAGCGCCGCGGGCAGTTGCTGCCGCGCGAGCGGCTGGCGCTGCTGCTCGATGCGGGCAAGCCGTTCCTCGAATTGTCCACGCTGGCCGGCTATGGCCTGGATACGCCCGACCCGGACAAGAGCGTGCCGGGTTGCGGCGTGATCTGCGGCATTGGCTACGTGTCCGGGGTGCGCTGCGTCATCAATGCCTCGGATTCCGGCATCGACGCCGGCGCGATGCAGCCGATGGGGCTGCCGAAAGTGCTGCGCGCGCAGGAATTGGCGCTGGAAAACAAGCTGCCCTATGTGCAACTGATCGAGAGCGCCGGCGCCAACCTGCTGCAATATCGCGTCGAGCATTTCGTACACGGCGGCAACATCTTCCGCAACCTGGCGCGCCTGTCGGCGGCCGGACTGCCGGTGCTGGCGGTGGTGCATGGCTCGTCGACCGCCGGCGGCGCCTACATCACCGGGCTGTCGGACTACATCATCATGGTGCGCAACAATGCGCGCGCCTTCCTCGCCGGCCCGCCGCTGCTCAAGGCCGCCACCGGCGAGATCGCCACCGAGGAAGAACTCGGCGGCGGCGAAATGCACACCACGGTGTCGGGGCTGGGCGATTACCTGGCCGAGGACGACCGCGACGCCATCCGCCTGGCGCGCGACGTGATGGCCCGCCTCGACTGGAACCGCGACCTGCCGCCGCCACCGGCCGTGGCGAACCCGGCGCGCGCGGTGCGCCCGCCGCGCTACAGCGGCGAAGAGCTGCTGGGCATCATGCCCACCGACCCCAAGCGCCCGGTGGACATGCGCGAAGTGCTGCTGCGCGTGGTCGACGATTCGGACTTCCTCGAATTCAAGCCCGGCTACGGCCCGGCCACCGTGTGCGCCCACGCCGCCATCGACGGCCACCCGGTCGGCATCATCACCAACAACGGCCCCATCGACCCGGCCGGCGCCACCAAGGCCACGCACTTCATCCAGGCCTGCTGCCAGGCGCGCATCCCGCTGCTGTACCTGAACAACATCACCGGCTTCCTGGTCGGCCGCAGCGTCGAAGAGGCCGGCATCATCAAGCACGGCTCGAAGATGATCCAGGCCGTCTCCAATGCCACCGTGCCGCAGATCACGCTGTACTGCGGCGCCTCCTTCGGCGCAGGCAACTACGGCATGTGCGGCCAGGGCTTTCATCCGCGCTTCTGCTTTTCGTGGCCCAACGCCAAGACGGCGGTGATGGGCGGCGAGCAGGCGGCGCAGACCATGGCGATCGTGGCCGAGGCGGCGATGAAGCGCAAAGGCCAGGCGGTGGATCAGGCCCGGCTGGACGGCATGCGGCAGCAGATCATCGACACCTTCGAGTCGCAGATGAGCGCCTTCGCCACCAGCGCGCGCCTGCTCGACGACGGCGTGATCGACCCGCGCGACACGCGGGCGGTGCTGTCCTTCGTGCTGGCCACCTGCCGCGAGGCCGCGCTGCGCCAGCCGCAGCCGATGCAGTTCGCGGTGGCGCGCCCCTGAGTACCGGCGCGGGCCGCGCCCTGCGGCGGGCCGCGACGGCTTTCCCCGACAGCGAGAGCAGACGTCACACCATGACCGACAAGACCCCCTTCACCAAGATTCTCATCGCCAACCGGGGCGAGATCGCGTTGCGCGTGATGCGCACCGCGCGCGCGCTCGGCTACCGCAGCGTGGCGGTGTATTCCAGCGCCGACCGCCACGCCCGCCACGTGCGCGACGCCGACCAGGCGGTATGCATCGGCGAGGCGCTGCCGGCGCAGTCCTACCTCAACATCCCCGCCATCATCGACGCGGCACGCCGCAGCGGTGCCGACGCGGTGCACCCCGGCTACGGCTTCCTCGCCGAGAACGCGGACTTCGCCCAGGCCTGCCGCGACGCCGGGCTGGTGTTCATCGGCCCGTCGCCGGCGGCCATCGTCGCCATGGGCAACAAGGCCGGCGCCAAGCGGCTGATGCTGGCGGCCGGGGTGCCGTGCATTCCCGGCTACCAGGGCGACGACCAGCGCGACGACACGCTGGCGGCGGCGGCGCGCGAGATCGGCTTTCCGCTGATGATCAAGGCCACCGCCGGCGGCGGCGGGCGCGGCATGCGGCTGGTGCAGGGCGAGGCGCAGTTCGCCGCCGAGCTGCGCAGCGCCCGGTCCGAGGCGCACAGCGCCTTCGGCAGCCCGGAGGTGATTCTCGAGCGTGCCATTCTCGAACCGCGCCACATCGAGATGCAGATCTTCGCCGACCGCCACGGCAACGTCATCCACCTGGGCGAGCGCGACTGTTCGGTGCAGCGCCGCCACCAGAAAGTCATCGAGGAGGCGCCGTCGCCGGCCGTGGATGCCGCGCTGCGCCAGCGCATGGGCGACACCGCGGTCGCGGCGGCGCGCGCCATCGGCTACGAAGGCGCCGGCACGCTGGAATTCCTGCTCGATGCCGAGGGCCGCTACTACTTCATGGAGATGAACACGCGGCTGCAGGTGGAGCACCCGGTCACTGAACTGATCACCGGGCTGGACCTGGTCGAACTGCAGTTGCGCGTGGCCGCCGGCGAAGTCCTGCCGCTGACGCAGGCGGCGGTGCGCTTCAGCGGCCACGCGGTCGAGGTGCGGCTGTGCGCCGAGGCGCCGTCGCAAGGCTTCATGCCGCAAAGCGGCACCATGCACGTATGGCAGATGCCGGCCGAGGTGCGCGTGGAGCACGCGCTGGCCTCCGGCGAGGCGATTCCGCCGTTCTACGACTCGATGATCGCCAAGCTCATCGCCCACGGCGAAAACCGCGAGGCCGCCTGCCGCAAGCTTGCCCGCGCGCTCGACGACGCGGTGGCGCTGGGCGTGCCGACCAACCAGCACTATCTGGCGCGCTGCCTGCGGCACCCAGTGTTCCTGGCCGGCCACGCCACCACCGCCTTCATCGCCGCGCATGGCGAGGCCTTGCTGCAGGCCGGCCCGTTGCCGGCCGTCAGTGAAGCGCCCACTTCGCATCCTTCACAGACATCGCCCATCTCGCACACCTCACAGCGCGCGGGCGCGCCGACGGGTGCACAAGCCCTGGCGACGCTGCTGCTGCATGTGACGGCCGGTGAGGCCGGTCCGGCCATGGCGGCGAGTCTGTCCGCCGTGCCGGCCGGCTGCGACATCACCCACCGCCTGCCGATCGACTACCGCTTCACGCTGGACGGCGCCGCGTGCGCCACCCGGCTGCTCGACCTCGGCGCCGGCCGCTTTGCCGTGACGGTGGCGGGCGAGGAACAGGTCCTGAGCCTGGCCGGCCGCAGCGGGCACGCACTGCGCTACCTGCATGACGGCCTGCTGCAACGCGCCGCCTGCGTGCGCGACGGCGCCAGCCTGTGGTTCGACGACGGCGCCGCCGCCTACCATGTCGAGGACAGTACCCACGCGGCGGCCACGCGCAACGATGGCGGCGATGCCGACGGCCGCATCCGCGCGGCGATGAATGGCCGCGTGGTGGCGGTGCATGTGGCGGTAGGCGACACCGTCGCGGCGGGCCAGCCGGTGCTGACCCTCGAAGCAATGAAAATGGAATACGTGCACCCGGCGCCGCTGGCCGGCCGGGTCGGCGCGCTGCATGCCGAGGTGGGCGGGCAGGTGGCGGCCTACCGCGTGGTGGCGGAAATCGCACCCGAGCCGGCCGTGGGGCAGGGCGAAGCGCCGGCCGTGGCACGCCAGGAGGTGGCATGATGCAGCCCGATTCGCTGACTACCGCCGACGTTGCCGATGCCGCCATGGAGGCGGTGGCGGACGGCGCGGTGCTGCTGCGCAAGCACGCCGCCGCGCTGTGGATCACCCTCAACCGCCCGGACAAACGCAACGCCCTCAACCCGCAGGTGATCGAAGGCATCGGCGAGGGCTACCGCCGCGCCCATGCCGATCCGTCGGTGCGCGCCATCGTCCTGACCGGCGCCGGCGACAAGGCCTTTTGCGCCGGTGGCGACCTGCAGCCGGGGCAAGGCTTCGTCTTCGATCATGCCCGCCCCAACGTGCCCTATGCCGATCTGCTGCGGCTGGCGGCCAATGCCACGCTGCCGTCGATCGCGCGCATCAACGGCACCTGCATGGCCGGCGGCATGGGCTTGCTGGCGATGGCCGACATGGCGGTGGCGGCCGACCATGCGCTGTTCGGCCTGCCGGAAGTCAAGATCGGGCTGTTCCCGATGCAGGTGCTGAGCCTGTTGCAGCATCTGGTGCCGCCGCGCCTGCTGCGCGAATGGTGCTTCAGCGGCGAGCCCTTCGATGCCGCCACGGCGCGCGACAGCGGCCTGCTCAACCATGTGGTGCCGGCCGCCGAGCTGGATGCCAAGGTGGCGTGGCTGCTGGCACGCCTCACCGACAAATCGCCCACCGCGATCCGGCGCGGCCGCTACGCGATGCGGGCGATGGCGGCGATGAGCTTCGACGAGGCCATCGCCTATACCGAAGGCCAACTGGCGTTGTTGAGCCAGACCGAAGACGCGCAGGAAGGGCTGGCCGCCTTCAACGACAAGCGCCGCCCGGTGTGGCGCGGCCGCTAGCGGCGGGGGCGGGCCGGCGCCGTTGCTAGCCAATAAACGCAAGTGTGGTGCGGGGGCCGCCGGTATGGTGGTATCGGGGTAGCGCACGCACCGCGCACGCCGCACGTGTTGCAAATGCCGCCATGACATAACGACCGGAAGGCGCGACCTTTCGAAGGAGGAGACAATGAGCAATATGGAATCGACCCGCATGCTGCGGCAGCCGATACAGTTGTTGCAGGGGCACAAGGGACCGGTCACGGCCTCGCGCCACCGCCGCAATGCCGTGGTGTATGCACTGCTGTGCCTGCTGGCGCTGCTACCGGTGGCCACCGGCCAGTCGGCGGCGTGGCAGGCCGCCGGGCTGGGGCTGTTCATGCCCGGCGCCGGTTTCCTGGCGCTGGGTGGCGCCTGGGCGTTGCTGTTCCCGCTGACGGTGTTCGTCTTCTGGCTGGCGGTCATTGCCTGGTTCTGGTCGGGCATGGTGGTGGCGCCGCTGACCCTCTGGCTGGGCACCGCCGCGCTGGCCGGCTGGCTGGCGGGCGAGGCGATCTGGCCGCCGGCGGTGTATCTGGCGCCGGCCGCCGCCGCCGCCACCTTCCTGTTCTTCCAGTATCGCGGCGCCAAGCGGCGGGCCAAGGACCGCGAGCACTTCAAGTTCCGCCAAAGTTTCTTCGCCGAGTCGCTGGCGGAGGTGCACCAGCGCGCCGCCACCGAACCGGAGCCGGGCGAGCGCGAACTGACGCCGGACCAGTTGCAGGGCGTGCGCTACCTGCTCGAGCTGGCCTTGCAGCCGGTCGGCCAGTACAAGGGCTACACCATCATCGACCAGTTCCAGCCGGCCGCCCTGCGCTACCAGCTCAACCACATCGGCTTCGCGCTGGGCATGGTGCAAGGGCATTACACGCCCAACTTCCAGGGCTATCTGGGCCAGGCGCAGCGCAACGTGATCGACACTTACCGCGAGCGCAAGGTGTGGGGCTACTGGGTGTACGAGTCGATGTGGGGGCATTTCAACTTCTCCGACTTCGATCCCGCCCGCAAGGACAACATCATGCTCACCGGCTGGTACGGCATGCATGTGGGCCAGTACATGCTCAATGCCGGCGACACCCGCTACAGCCAGCCCGGCAGCCTGAGCTTCCGCCTCAACGACAAGACCTGCTACCACCACGACATCCATTCCATCAACCAGTCGGTGCGCGAGAACTTCCAGAGTTCGGACTTCTGCCTGTATCCGTGCGAGCCGAACTGGGTGTACCCGGTCTGCAACATGTACGGCATGTCCTCGCTGGCGGTGTATGACACGCTGTTCGAGCGCCGCGACACCGCCCAGGTGCTGCCCAAGTGGCTGCACATGCTGGACACCGAGTTCACCGACCAGAAAGGCTCGCTGGTCGGCTTGCGCTCATACTGGACCGGGCTGGAAATGCCGTTCTACACCGGCGAGGCGGGCTTCGCCTTCTTCGCCAACATCTTCTCGACCGATCTGGCGCGCAAGCTGTGGGCGGTGGGGCGCAAGGAATTGTCGATGTGCCTGACGCAGGACGCCGAGGGCCAGACGCGGCTGACTCTGCCGAAGGAGGCGCTGGCCTTCTTCGACACCATCGACGCCGGCAACTACCGGCCGGGCAAGCTGTTCGCCTATGTGGCGGTGCAGATGTGCGCGCGCGAGTTCGGCGACGACGAACTGGCCGAGGCGGCACGCCGCTCGATGGACCAGGATTGCGGCCCGGTGGTCGAGAACGGCGTGGCGCGCTACACCAAGGGCTCGACGCTGGCCAACATCTGGGGCGTGGAGGGACGGCTGATGCGCACCGGCGATTTCCGCAACAGCTTCGTCAAGGGGCCGCCGTCGTCGGTGTTCGACGGTCCGCTGCTGGGTGATGCGCGCTATCCGGAAATCCTGGTGGCGAAGGCCTTCAGCCGTGGCGACGACCTGGAACTGGTGCTGTACCCGGGGGCCGGCGACGGGCCGCAGACGCTGGGCTTCGAACGCCTCAAGCCCGGCGTCCGCTATGTGGTCGAGGGCGCCGCCAGTGGTGAGTTCACCGCCGACGCGGATGGCCGTGCGTCGCTCGCGGTCACGCTCAGCGGGCGCACTGCGCTGCACATCAAGCCGGGCCACTGAGGCGCCGGGCCGTTTCAGGGCGCCGGCTTCGCCGCGGGTCCCACAAGGACGGGTAAGGTCGGGCGCAGGCCTGCCGCCTGCCATGCCGGGATCCGATTCCCTTCCTTCTCACTGGAGAGGGGGAGGTTGGACGAACACACGCCGCCGGCACAATTTTGCGTCTCTGTGGGGGCCCTCCCTCTCCCCGGCCCTCCTCCACAAGGGGGAACTCCACATGAACGCATCCGGCACCCCGCCGCTGGCGGGGTGGCCGGTTTTTTTTCGTTTTTTTGTTGTGCCGCCGCTATGCGGCGTGCTGCAGGCACGCGGGGTAAACGGCTCCGCCGCACACAGCCAATTGACGCAAGACGCCCCCCGCTGCCCTGCCTATCTTTACTCACACCTCGTCGCGTTGCGGCCGCTTGCAGGCGGCTCGGCCAGATGAGGCGGGCGCAGCAGACCGCGCGACGAGCAGGTAAGAATAATTCGGAGGAGTCAGATGAACCATGCTTCGGTATCGGGCGCAAGCGTCAAGCGTGCCCTGAATAAAACCGCGCTGGCGGTAGCCTGCGCGATGACGGCCAGCGGTGCGGCGCAGGCTTTCAACATCGACACCGGCAACCCGGATCTTTCGATCCGGCTCGACAACAGCGTGCGCTACAACCTGGGCGTGCGCACCGAAGGGCGTAACGCGAAGATTGCCAACAACCCGAACTTCGACGAATCCGACGCCAGGTTCGATCGGGGCGACATCGTCACCAACCGCCTCGACCTGCTGTCCGAGCTCGACATCACCTACAAGCGCAACTTCGGCCTGCGCGTCAGCGGGGCGGCCTGGTACGACCACGCCTACCGTGACACCTCGGTGAGATCCAGCCCGGCGGTGGCCGCGCAGGGCTACCAGAGCAGCTACGACGGCGACCGTTATTCCAGCCATACCAAGCGCTATCACCGCGGCCCGTCGGGCGAGATTCTCGATGCCTTCGTGTTCGCCAACTTCGACGTCGGCGAGGTGCCGGTCAACTTCAAGGCCGGGCGGCACACCATCTACTGGGGCGAGTCGCTGCTGACCGCCGCGCACGGCATCGCCTATTCGCAGCAGCCGGTGGATTTCCTCAAGGCGCTCAACAACCCCGGCTCGGAAGTGAAGGAGCTGTACAAGCCGCTGGGGCAGATCTCGGCGCAGCTCGGCCTCACCGACACGCTGTGGGTGGCCGGCCAGTATTACCTGGAGTGGGACCCGTTCCCCTTTCCCGAGGGCGGCACCTACCTGGGGCTGATGGACGGGCTGCTGGAAGGGCCGACCCGCCTGTCGCTGGCGCCCGGGTTCTCGGTGCCGCACAGCAAGGACCTGAAGCCCAAGGACCGCGGTAACTGGGGGGGTGATGGCGCGCTGGAGCCCGGCCTGGCTCGAAGGCACGCTCGGCTTCTACTACCGCAAGTACGACGAGAAGATTCCCTGGCTGACGCTGGGTGGCAATCCGGCCGATCCGGCCAGCCAGCACTACCGCTGGAGCTACGCCCAGGATGTGGAACTGTACGGCATCAGCCTGAGCAAGGAAATCGGCGGCGTCAGCGTCGGCGCGGAAGTGTCCTACCGCAAGAACGGCGCCTTCAACAGCGCGGCCGGCTTCTCCGAGGAGGGTGCGCGCGGCAACTCGCAGCACGTGGTGATCAACGCGATGGGCCTGATCGGCCAGACGCCGCTGTTCGACACCGCATCGTACCTGGCCGAATTCACCTATGCGCGCTGGGACAAGGTCACCAAGAACCCCGAGCTGTTCAACGCCATGGGCTTTGCCCCGTGTGCCGGCAAGAGCAAGACCGACGGCTGCATCACCAAGGACTACTACGGCATCGGCATCAACTTCACCCCGACCTGGTTCCAGGTGCTGCCATCGCTCGATCTGAAGATGCCGATGACCTACTCGGTGGGCCTGAAGGGCAACGCCGCCAACCGTGCCGGCGGCTACCAGGGGCAGGGTGACTGGAGTATCGGCCTGAGCGCCGACTGGAAGCAGAAATACAACTTCACGCTCAAGTACGTTGATTACCTGATCAAGGTGAAGGACGAAACCACCGTGAATGGCGAGCAGCCGATCAGCGACCGCGGCTGGCTGGTGTTCACCTTCAAGACCTCGTTCTGACGCGGGCGCAACCGGACAAAGGAGCAGACACACATGGCATTCCCGAAGACTTTCATCGCCCTCGGCGTGGCGGCGGCCCTGGCCGGGCCGGTACAGGCCGAAGTGACGCCGGAGGAAGCGGCGCAGCTCGGCACCACGCTGACCTGGATCGGCGCCGAGCAGGCCGGCAACGCCGAGGGCACGATTCCGGCCTACACCGGCGGGCTGACCACGCCGCCGGCCGGCTATGATCCGAAGCAGCCAGGGCAGCGGCCAGACCCGTTCGCCGGTGAAAAACCGCTGTTCTCCGTCGATGCCGGCAACATGGCGCAATACGAGGACAAGCTCACCGAGGGCACCAAGGCGCTGATGAAGAAGTTTCCCAGCTTCCGCATCGACGTCTATCCCACTCACCGCACCGCTGCGGTGCCACAGTACGTGCGCGACAACACCGCCAGGAACGCGGTCGACTGCAAGACCACGCACGGCGGCGAGGGGGTGGACGGGTGTTTCGGCGGCATTCCGTTCCCGATTCCCAAGGACGGCTACCAAGCCATGTGGAACCACCTGCTGCGCTTCGGCGGGTTCTCGTACTACGTCACGCAGCGCAGCTACTACGTCGATAGCGCCGGCAGCAAGGTGATGACCGGACAGAACGAGATCTACCAGGAGTACCCCTACTACGACCCCAACAAGACCAGCGCCGACAAGTACTGGATGCTGGCCTACACCGCCACCGCGCCGGCCCGCCTGGTGGGCGAGCAGACGCTGATGATCGACCCGCTCAACTGGGCCAAGGACAACCGCCGCGCGTGGCAGTACCTGCCGGGCCAGCGGCGCGTCAAGCTGGCGCCGGAAATCGCTTACGACACGCCCAACTCGCAGTCCGCCGGGGCCAACACCTACGACGACACCGCGCTGTTCTCCGGCAAGATGGACCGCTTCGACTTCAAGCTGGTCGGCAAGAAGGAAGTCTTCATCCCCTACAACCTGTACAAGTTCAGCGACCCCAAGCAGTGCCCGGACGAGGTGCTGGTGACGCCCAACCACCTCAACCCCGATTGCGTGCGCTGGGAACTGCACCGCGTGTGGGTGATCGAGGCCACCCTCAAGTCCGGCAAGCGCCACGTGTATTCCAAGCGGGTGTTCTACTGGGACGAGGACAGCTATTCGGCCGGCGCGTCCGACCAGTATGACGCCAGCGGCAAGCTGTACCGCATCGGCTTCGCCTACATGACGCCGCGCTACGAAGTGCCGGCGCCCACCGCCGACGTGTATGGCCACTACGACCTCGCCAACGGCATCTACGTGATCAACAGCATCGGCACCGAAACCGGCGGCTACTACGACGTGCCGGCGAACCCGTCGCGCTGGTGGACGCCGGAAGCGATGGCCGGGCGCGGCGTGCGCTGAACGACCTGACCGTGCCCGCCGCAGGCGAGGGTGGCGGCGGGCGCGGGTACGGGCGAGTAAGTACTCCATGCAAACGATGTCAGCGCGGCTTCAACCCCCTGAGTGCGCCCCAGCCCCTCACCCCACATCACCACATCAACCACCATCGCCGCCGACGCGCGCGGCGACAAGGAACGCCCATGCAACGCCTCATCTTCCGGCCGCGAGGCGGCGTCGCTGCGCTGCTGGCGGCGCTGCTGACCACGCTGTGCGCGGCACCGACGAGCGCCGCCACGCCGGCGGCTGCGGCACGCCCTGCCGCCCCGG
>NZ_AMXE01000040.1 GCF_000310205.1 Thauera linaloolentis 47Lol = DSM 12138
CGCGACACGCCGGCGGCATCGGCCGCGACCCGCAGCACCACGGCCTCGCCGCTCGCCGCGTCGCGCGCCGACACCAGCAGGGCGCCGGCGACGTCGCCGTGCAGCACACCGGTCTTGGCGCCGCGCAGGCGGCCGCCGTCGGCCACGCACGGGGCCGCGCCGTCGTCGTCATCGGCCACCGCCAGGATCAGCGAGCCGTCGGCCAGTTGCGGCAGCCAGGCCGCCTGCTGCGCCGCCGAGCCCTGCTTGAGCAGCAGGCCGGTGCCGAGCACCGCGCTGGCGAGGAAAGGCTCCATCAGCAGCCGCGCGCCGACGATCTCCATCAGCGCGCCGACGGCCACGGCATCGCCGTCCAGGCCGCCCGCGTCCTCGGGCAGGCGCAGCGCGAGAAAGCCGAACTCGGCGAAATCGCGCCAGGCCTGCGGGCTGTAGCCTTCCGGGCGTTCGAGCGCGGCCCAGCGCTGGTGGAAGCTGTAGTTGTCTTCGGCATAGCGTGCGGCGCTGTCACGCAGCATCGCGATGGTGTCGAGATCGGTCGCCATGTCTTTCCTCACAGTCCCAGCACGGCCTTGGCCACGATGTTGCGCTGGATCTCGGACGAGCCGCCGAAGATCGTCGCCGCGCGATTGTAGAAATGATCCTTCAGGATGCCGCCGGCGTCGTCCGGCCCCAGCGGCGGCAGCCCGGCCTCGTGCAGCGCGCGCACGTCGAAGGCGGCGCCGGCATGGCCCAGGGATTCGACCAGGGTTTCCATCACCTCCTGGTACAGCTCGGTGCCGCGGATCTTGATCAGCGAGGCCTCGCCGCCGTTCTCGCTGCCGTCGCACATCGCCGCCACGGCCTGGTAGGCCGTGCGTTCGAGCGCGAGGAAGCGCAGTTCGTATTCGCCGATGCGCTGGCGCAGCAGCGGCTGCCCGATCAGCGGACGGCCGTCGGCGCCAGCGGTGCCGCGCGCATGGCGCTTGAGGCGGTCCAGCACGTGCCAGGCCCAGCCGACGATGGCGCCGGCGGTGCGCTCGTTCTTGAGCAGGAACTTGGCGTAGGTCCAGCCCTTGCCTTCCTCGCCGACGAGGTTTCCGGCCGGCACGCGGACGTCTTCCAGCCACACTTCGTTGACGTGCGCGTAGCCGTCCATGGTGCGGATCGGCACCACCTTGACGCCCGGACTCTTCATGTCGATGAGCAGGAAGGAGATGCCGCTCTGCGGCTTGTCGTCGCGGTCGGTGCGCACCAGGCAGAACAGCCAGTCGGCCCATTGCGCGTAGGTCGTCCATACCTTCTGGCCGTTGACCACGTAATGGTCGCCGTCGCGCAGCGCGGTGGTGCGCAGGCCGGCGAGGTCCGAGCCGGCGCCGGGCTCGGAATAGCCCTGCGCCCAGAATTCGTCGGTGCTCTTGATGCCCGGCAGGAAGCGTGCCTTCTGCGCCTCGCTGCCGAAGGCGTAGATCACCGGGCCGACGTACTTGACGCCGAAGGGGATCACCCACGGGCAGCCCAGGCGTGCCAGCTCGTCCTCGAAGGCGAAGCGCTCCAGCGGCGACCAGCCCAGGCCGCCGTGCTCCCGCGGCCAGTGCGCCACCGCCCAGCCCTGCTGGTCGAGCAGGCGCATCCAGCGCACGTAGTCGTCCTTGTCCAGCACCTGGTGGCGATGGGCCTTGCCGCGCAGGTCGGCGGGCATGATGTTGTCGTGGAAATCGCGTACCTGCCGGCGCAGGGCCTCGGCCCTGTCACGCAGTTCGTCGATGCTGGCTTGTGGATTCATGCTGCGGCCCCGTCGGAAATTTTCACCAGCTGGACGCCCCGGTTGCGGCCGTGGAAGACGCGGGAGATCGCCTCGACCATGTTGTCGAGCCCGTCCAGCACTTCGATCTGATAATGCAGGCTGCCGTCGGCCACCCAGTCCTGCAGGATGCCGACCACCTCGGCATGGCGGTGCATGTAGTCGCGCACCAGGAAGCCTTCGATGCGGGCGGCCTTGTTGACCACCTGCATCAGCGCCTCGGTGCGCTGCGCCACCGGCGCGCCCTTGGCGCCGTTGTAGCTGGCGACGAGGCCGCACAGCACCACGCGCGCACGTTCGCGCAGGCGTTCGAGGACGAGGTCCATCACCGGGCCGCCGACGTTTTCGTAGGCGATGTCGATGCCTTCCGGGCACAGGGCGTCGAGCCGCGCGCCGACGTCCTCGGCCTTGTAGTCGATGACCCTGCCGATGCCGCACACCTGGCGCAGCCAGGCGCATTTTTCGGCGCCGCCGGCGATGCCGACCACCTTGAGGCCCAACTTGCTGCCGATCTGGCACACCAGCGAGCCGACGCTGCCGGCCGCGGCGGTGACCACCAGGGTCTCGCCCGCCCTGGGCCGGCCGATCTCGGTCAGCCCGCAGTAGGCGGTGAGCCCCTGCACGTCGAGCACCGAGCGGTAGGCGGCGAGCGGCACGCCGTCGCGCGGCGCCAGCTTGTGCAGATGAGCCGCCGGAGCGACGAACCATTGCTGGCAGCCGCCCATGCCGTTCACATAGTCACCAGGACTCAGCGCCGGATCGTGCGAGGCCTCGACCACGCCCAGGGTGATGCCCATCATCACCTCGCCGAGCGGCTGCGGCGGGAAGTAGGTTTCCTTCTCGTTCATCCACAGCCGCATCGACGGCGGAATCAGCAGGTAGAGGTTCCTCACCAGCACCTCGCCGGGGCCCGGCACCGGCCGCGGCACCCGGCGGACCTCGAAGTGCTCGCGGCCGACCTCGTCCTGCGGGCGGGAGACGAGCCGCCACTGGAGGTTCGTTTCCACTCACTCGCTCCCGAGGCCGAGGTACTTGTCCAGGGTTTCGTGGTGGTGGCGGATGCGGCTTTCCTGGTAGCTCGCCAGCGTCACGCGGCCCTTCTTCGACGCGCGCAGGCCCTTGGTCATGGCGCCCAGGTTGTTCATGTCCTGGTCGAAGACCGGGCCCAGCGCACCGAGTTCGGCGGCGGCCGAGAAGGGCTGGTCGTCGGGCAGGCGGTTGAGCCGGGCCGGCGGCGGCGGCACTTCGCCTTCCTTATGGCGCCACAGCAGCATGACGTCGAAGATGCAGCTCTCGTGGTTGTCGCCGTCGGGGATGACGCGGTAGATGATGTTGCCGCAATAGCCCGCCCAGATCTGGGTGTTGGGGAAGATCGAGTACAGGATGGCGTCCTGCAGTTCGGCCAGGGTGGCGTGCGACAGGTCGCGGCCGGACACCTCGCCGAAGATCTTGCGGTTGAGCTCGCCGATGTACTGGCGGGCGGTCAGCCCTTCGGGCAGGCGGTGGGCGCCGCCGTCGGAATCGGCCATGCGACCGGACTCTTCCAGGATGTCGTGCAGCACCAGCGATTCGGCCACGCCGCGGGTGTGGGTGCTGGGCACCGCCATCGGCGTGACGCTGCGGCTGATGTTGTCGCCGTACATGTCGTACTGGCTGTCGCAGTCGGCGGTGAAGGTCATCAGTTGCGGATGGGTGACGCGGGCGTGCATCGACTCCATGAACGCTTCCTGCGCCACCTTCCAGTTGGAGGGCACCCTGCGCTGCACGTGGGCGATGATCACCGATTGCTCGAAGCCGTAGTCGCGGAAGTGCTGCGGCAGCGCGTCGAGGTAGTCGAGCAGCGGCGGCGCGTTCTCGTCCATGTTGATGAAGACGAAGCCGAGCCAGCTTTCCACCCGCAGTGCGGGCAGGTCGCTCTTGCCCTGGTCGAGGTGCTTGAAATCCCACTCGCAGGGAATGCTGGCGAGCTTGCCGCGCAGGTCCCAGGTGAAGCCGTGGTACGGACACTTCAGCTCCCTGACCGTGCCGCCGTTCATGCGCAGCGCGCGCCCGCGGTGCAGGCAGGAGTTGTGGAAGGCACGGATGAGGCCGTCGTCGCCGCGCATGACGATGACGGAATGGCCGACGATGTCGTAGACCAGGTGGTCGCCGGACTTGGGCAACTGCTCCTCGCGACAGACGAACTGCCAGGTGCGGGGCCACATCTTCTCGGCTTCGAGGCGGTGGAAAGCGGCCGAGGCGTAGCGCTCCACCGACAGGTCGTCGTCGCGGAAGCCGGGATGGCTGGACGCCAGGTAGTCGGGCACCGGCACCGTTTCCTGCTCGAGCAGCGCCTGGAACAGCGCAGGATTGCCGGCCTGGCCTTGCGGCAGCATCTCGAACTTTTCTGCGGGCTTGTTCATCGTCTTGTCTCCTTCCTAGGGTCTTGTATCGGAACGGCCGTCAGCCGGCCTGCAGGATGCATACCGCGCTCACGCCCGGGGCGCCGTAAACATGGGTGTAGCCGAGCCTGGGCCGGCCCGGCACCTGGCGCTGCCCGGCCTGGCCCCGCAACTGGGCGCAGACCTCGATGACCTGGCGCAGGCCGGAAGCCCCCACCGGTTCGCCGTTGGCGAGGCAGCCGCCGTCGGTATTGATCGGCAGGCGGCCGCCGATCTCGGTCGCGCCGCTGCGCAGCAGGTGCGCCTGCTCGCCATGCTCGCAAAAGCCGTTCTCGGCGATGTGGATCAGTTCCGAGCCGCTGTCGGTGTCCTGCAACTGGATCACGCCGATGTCCCGCGGGCCGACGCCGGCCAGCTCGAACGCGGCGCGCGAGGCGGTCACCGTCGGCGCCGGCGCCTGCTCGGCGGCGAGGCCCGGGCTGAAGACCTCGAACGAGCCGTGGTGGCGCGTGCGCATCACCGCCGCCTTGACGATGATCGGACGGTCGGTGTACTTGCGCGCATGCCTTGCGCTGCACAGCACCAGCGCCGCGCCGCCCTCGGCCGGATTGCAGAACATGTACTTGCGCAGCGGCAGGTTCACCGGCATCGACTCGGCGATCTCGGCGTAGCCGAGCTCGCGCCGGCGCCAGGCGTGCGGCGTCAGCGCGCCGTTGCGGAAGGCCCGCTGCGCGACCCGTACCAGGGCGTCGTCGGTGATGCCGTGCTCGAACATGTAGCGGCGCGTCTTCAGCGCGAAGAACTGGGTGGTGAGCATCATGCCGGTCTCGCCGTACCAGTCCTCCAGCCCCCAGTCGCGCGGCCTGGGATTGAAGGCTCCGCGCGGATGCTTGTCGAAACCGACCGCGACGCCGATCTCCGCCATGCCGGACTGGATCGCGGCGATCACGCTGGCCAGCGCGCTGCCGCCGGTGGCGCAGCCGTTGGCGACGTTGACGAAAGGCACGCCGGTCAGGCCCAGCAGGTTGCCGAGCGCATCGGCGTTGCCGGCGTCCTGGCTGCCGCCGTAGGCCACGCCCACCTGTGACCAGGCCACGCCCGCGTCCTTGAGCGCCTCCCTGACCGCGTGGGCGCCCTGCTGCTGCCCGGAAAGACCGTCGGTGCGGCCGAAGGGGTGGAGGCCGATGCCGATGATGGCGACGTCGTTGTTCATGGGAATGGGCTCCGTGATCAGGCCGCCGGGGCGAAGGCGTAGGTATGGACCGGCGCCTCGCCCGCCACCTGGCGGTAGGCGATCAGGGTGAGGCGCATCGGCATGCCGATCTCGAGCCGCTCCGGGTCGGCGACGGTGAGCCGGCTTTCCACCTTCACGCCCGAGGGCATCTCGACGTAGCCGACGCCATAGGGCTGGAACGCGTGCTCGGCTTCACCGCCGGCATAGGGCGCCTTGGGCTGGAAGCCCTGGATGGTCCACGACCACAGGCGCCCTTCCGCGCCGAGCTCGTGCGCCGTCATTTCGCTGGCGCAGCAGCGGGTGCAGCCCTGCGCGGCGGGAAAGTAGATCTCGCCGCAGCAGGTACAGCGGCTTCCCACCAGCACCGGGCGGTCGGCGCTGCCGGCGACGACGCCGGGGCAAGCGAGGCGCGGAAGCGGATTCGGCTCCATCTGCATCTCTCCAGAAAATACAAAACAATCAAGAATGTTTGTTATGTTACACGAAAGCGCCGGCAGGTAAAGCGGCGCGATGAAGTTTCCACCCGCCTGAATGCGGAACGGGGCGCATGCCCCGTTCGTCGTCGATCCTTTCGTGTCTCAGCCTGCGGCCTTGCCCGCCTTGCGCGTCTTCTTCGCCGGCGCGGCGGGTTCGTCGCGGGGCGGCGACTGGCCGTCGTGCGTCGCCTGGTAGGCCTTCTCCATTTCCATCATCGCCACCGTGGCGAGCAGGTGGTGCAGCTTCTTGAGGCGGTCGTCCTTCATGTAGGGCGTGGGGTTGATCGCCACCCCCTTCAGCGAATGGAAGAACAAGTCGCGCAGCACCTGGCTCGTTTCCGGGTAGTCGGCCCAGTAGGGGAAGCGCTTCAGCAGGCTGGCGGACTTGCGCTGGTCGAGGACCTCTTCCAGCGGCTGCAGCACGCTCTGCAGGTCCTTGTCGGTGCGGGCGCCGCGCTGCAGTTCCTGCAGGGCGATGAAGGACGGACGGCCGTAGTAGTACTTCTGCAGCACCTCCAGCGTCTCCAGCATGCTCTCGAAGGTCGGCGTGTTGCCCGGCGGCAGCTTGACGCGCCTGACCGCGTCCTCGTACTCCACCGCGCGCAGGTCGGTGATGAACTCGGCCGCGGCGTTGAACACGTCGGCGCGCGACTTGAAGTGGTGCGTCATCGCGCCGCGCGACACGCCCGCGCGCTGTGCGATCTTCTCGGTGGTGGTCTGGGTATAGCCCAGCTCGACCAGGCACTGCAGCGTCGCATCCAGGATCTGGTTGCGCGTGGCCTGGCTTTTTTCCGCCTGCCAGGTGGTGCCGCTGGCGCGCGCACTCTCGCGGCGGGCGCGTGCGATCCGGCGGACCGGCTGGGCCGGGGACGTCAACGGGGATTCGACCGCGTTCTCTTCACTCATGACTCGTTACCTTCCAGATTCGACGCGACACATATTCCGCTCGCACGCATCGGTGCGCGCATGGTACGAGCGGGCTCGAAAAACATTCGCGTTCGTATGTGAAGGATTTTACGACAGTCTTATGGAATGGCCATAGTCAACCGTGACGATGGAGCCGTTCATGAACGACGACGCCTCGCTCGCCAGCAGCAGCAGCGGCCCGTCGAGCTCCTCCAGGCGGCCGAGGCGCTTGGCCGGCAGGTTGGCGATTTCCTTCTTGCCCGCCTCCGACTCGTAGAACGGATTCGTCATCTCGCTGGGGAAATAGCCCGGCGCGATGGCATTGACGCGGATGCCATACGGCAGCAGGTCGAGCGCCATGTAGCGCGTCATGTGGATCAGCGCCCCCTTGGTGGTGCCATAGTTGATGAAATTCGGATAGGCGAGGTGGCCGAGGATGGATGCGATGTTGATGATCGCCCCGCCCTGCTCCGCGGCGATCAGGCGCTGGGCCACGGCCTGCGTGACGTAGAAGGGCCCCGACAGGTTGACGTCCAGCAGCGAAGTCCATTGCGCCTCGGTCATCTGGTGGAAGGCCGTCGGATCGGTCCCGCCGGCATTGTTTACCAGGATGTGCGCCGGGCTGCCGAACCTCGCCTCGACGGCATCCAGCGCGGCGCCGATGGAGGCCTTGTCGCCCACGTCCATGCGGCATGCCATGGCCTTGCCGCCCGCGGCGCGGATCGCCTCGGCGACCGCTTCGACACGCTCGACGCGCCGCGCCGCGCACACGACCCTGGCCCCGGCGGCGGCCAGCACGTGCGCCATGCGCTCGCCCAGGCCGGAACCGGCGCCGGTGACCAGCGCGACGCGGCCTTCGAGCGAAAAACGTTTCAGGGTTTCGCCTGCTTCAATGTGGATGCTCATGTCGTTGTCCTTGTTGTTGCTGCTTCACGCCAGGGCGGCCGGGTCGGCGAGCGCATCGGCCACGAAACGGGTAAAGCGCGCAGCGTCCGCGCCGTTGATCACGCGGTGGTCGTAGCTCAGCGACAGCGGCAGCACCGGCACGCTGCGCACCTCGCCATCGACCAGGCGCAGCCTTTCGGTGGCGCGGGTGACGCCCAGGATCGCCACCTCGGGCGCGTTGATGATCGGCGTGAAGCCGGTGCCGCCCAGGTTGCCGAGCGAACTCACCGAAAAACAGCCGCCCGACATCTCGGTGATCGGCAGCCCCTTGGCACGCGCGCGCCCGGCCTTGTCGGCCAGTTCGGCGGCGATCTCGCCGATGGACTTGCGGTCGCAATCGCGGATCACCGGCACCACCAGGCCGTTGGGGGTCTCGACCGCGACGCCGATGTGGAAATAGCGCTTCATCACCAGGCTGTTGCCGTCGGCGCCCAGCGAGGCGTTGAAGCGCGGAAAGGCCTGCAGGGCCTTGACCACCGCCTTGATGATGAAGGGCACCGGCGTCAGCTTGACGCCCAATGCCTCGCCCGCCTCGCGGCGCACCGTCTCCAGCGCGGCAACGTCGGCCTCGTCATGGTGGGTGACGTGCGGAATCTGCGCCCAGTTGCGCGCCAGGAAGGAAGCCACCAGCTTCTGGTGGCGCGGCAGCGGCACGGTGTCGACCTCGCCGAACAGGCTGAAATCGACCACCGGCATCGGCGGCAGGCTGGCGGGCCAGGCCGGCGCCTCGGTATCGGGCCGGGCGGACATCACACCAGCTCGCCGATGACGGTGCCGACCTCATAGGTCTCGCCCGCGTCCTTGAGGATCTTCAGCGTGCCGTCGGCCGGCGCTTCCACCTCCTGCACCGACTTTTCGCTTTCCATCGTGTACAGCAGCTGGCCCTTGGTGACGGCGGCGCCGTCTTCCACCATCCACTCGGTGAGGATGGCTTCATTCACGGAAAAGCCCAGCTTGGGGAGGATGATTTCGGTTGCCATGGAGAGAATTCCTTTTTCGGTTTGTCAGTCGAGCGTTTCGCGGATGGCCGCCAGGATGCGTTCGCGGGTCGGCACGAAGGCGGTCTCGAGCGGCTTGGAGAACGGCACCGGCGAGCGCGCCGCGCCGACACGGGCGACCGGCGCCTTCAGGGTGCCGAACAGGTCCTTGTGCAGGCGCGCGGCGATTTCCGCGCCGACGCCGAAGTCCACCTGCGCCTCGTGCGCCACCACCACGCGGCCGGTCTTGGCCGCCGAGGCGCGCACGGTGTCGAAGTCCAGCGGCGCGATCGAGCGCAGGTCGATGACCTCGGCCGAGATGCCCTCCTTGGCCAGCCCCTTGGCCGCCGCGACCACCTCGTGCAGCGTGCGGCTGTAGCTCACCAGCGTGATGTCGCTGCCCTCCTGCACCACTTTGGCCTTGCCGAGCGGAATCCGCTCGCCGCGCACCGGCGCGTCGCCGGGCTGGAAGTACAGCGGCAGGTTCTCGATGAAGATGCACGGGTCGTCGTCGAAGATGCACGACAGCAGCAGGCCGTAGGCATCGGCTGGCGTGGCCGGCGCCACCACCTTCAGCCCGGCGGTGTGGGCGAACCAGGCCTCCAGGTAGTCGGCGTGCTGGCCGCCGGTGCCGAAGCCGGCGCCGGTGGTGGTGCGGATAACCAGCGGCACGTGGGTCTGGCCGCCGGTCATGAAACGCAGCTTGGCGGCGTGGTTGACGATCTGGTCCATCGCCACCGTGGTGAAGTTCATCAGCATGATCTCGGCCACCGGGCGCAGGCCGGCCAGCGCCCCGCCCACCGCCGCACCGACGATGGCCTGTTCGGCGATGGGGGTCGATTTCACCCGCCCGGTGCCGTACTTGGCCGACAGGCCGGCGGTGCATTTGAAGACGCCACCGCCCTGATCGTCGGCGATGTCCTCGCCCAGCACCACCACCGAGCGGTCGAGTTCCATGGCGTCGTGCAGCGCGAAGTTGATCGCCTGCGCGGTGTTGATCTTCTTTTGTGCGGTCGTGCTCATGCGTGGGCTCCCTCGGCGACGACGTCCTTGTCGAGTTCGGATACATCGGGGTACGGGCTGGCCAGGCCGAATTCCACCGCTTCCTCGAAGGCGGCGACGTTGGCGGCCTCGATCGCGGCCAGCTGGCTGTCGCTGGCGTGCCCCTGCCCGATCAGCCAGGCGCGCATGCGCGGCACCGGGTCGGCCGCCACCGCCTCGGCCATTTCTTCCTTGGGGATGTAGTGGCTGTCGTCGCCCAGCAGGTGGCCGCGGAAGCGGAAGGTGTTGGCCTCGATCAGCGTCGGCCCCTCGCCGGCGCGGGCGCGGGCGACCGCGTCGCGCGCCGCGCGCCACATCTGCACCGCATCGTTGCCATCGACCTCCACGCCGGGGATGCCGTAGCCGATCGCACGGTCGGCGATCGTGGCCGCGCCGGTGCCCAGGCTGTAGTGGGTATGCTCGGCATAGCGGTTGTTCTGGCAGACGAAGATGACGGGCAGCTTCCATACCGCGGCCAGGTTGAGGGCCTCGTGGAAGGCACCGATGTTGCTCGCGCCGTCGCCGAAGTTGACCACCGTGACCTGGTCCGTGCCGTTGAGCTGCGCCGCCCACGCCAGGCCGTTGGCGATCGGCAGGCCGGCGCCGACGATGCCGGTGGTCACCGGCAGGCCGGAAGCCACGTGGGTGATGTGCATCGGCCCGCCCTTGCCCTTGCAGGTGCCGGTGGCACGGCCCAGCAGCTCGGCGACGAAGGGCTTCAACGGAATGCCCTTGGCGAGCTGGTCGTGGATGCCGCGGTAGGTGGTCACCACGTAGTCGCTGGGCTTCAGGTTCACCGAGATGGCGGCCGGAATCAGTTCCTGCCCGCGCGGCGAGTAGTACGGCGACGCGATCTGGCCGGCCTTGATCAGTTCGATGAAGCGGTCGTCGGCCTGCTTGATCAGCGTCGCAATGCGATAGATCTCCAGCAGGGTTTCTTTGCTGGGCTGATGCGTGTCACTCATGCCCTACTCCTTGTCGGATGTTGGGAGCCCGGCGCAGGCATCCGGCCCTGGACCGGCACGGCGATGGCGTCCGCGCTCCCGATAATAAAAACAACATTCTTGTTTGTTTTTTTGAAGTATATCGATACCCCTGACGGGTGACAAGTGTCCGATGCCGGGCAATTACGCCCCGCCGCGCGCCCGTCCGCCGCCACCACGCAAGCGGCGCCCCCGGGCGCACGGCAAGAAAAAACCCGGCGGTTCCGGGAGCACCGCCGGGCGAATCGAGGCCTTTGGGGAAGGCCGCGAGAGGAGACTCCGATGAAAAATGGCCCCCACGCTCCCCCACTGCGTGAGGTCGCTGCCCCCCAGGGGGGCGCTTTTCATCTTGGGGCGGCCCGGCGATGAAAAAACCGCTCAGCAGGACACGGCGGCGGCGCCCGCCTTGCCGGCGAGCGGCGCCTCCACCGGAGTGCGGCCTACGCCGCGCAGGAAAGCCTTGTGCATGTTCTGCAGGGCCGGCTCGTTACGGCCGAAAGTGCTGTATCCGAGCAAGCCGGTGTTCAAGTTCTTCATGACATTGGCGCTCACCCAGTAGTCTTCCTCGTCCACCACCTTGCAGATGAACTCGAAGTGGGCTTGCGGGTCGTTGCCGTCCCAGCCCTTCTCGCCGCCCTTGCGCACGTAGCTGCGGAAGATGGTGCGGTGCTCGCCAGGGGCGTCGCCCGGGTAGAGCTTGAAGAACTCCACCGACACCGGCGACACCAGCAGCGAGATGTTGGGATAGATGAAGTGCACGAGCTGGAAGTCATTGAAGATTTCCGGGCCCCATTCCAACCTCGGCTTGTCCCTGAGCTTGAGCATGCTCTCGTTGGGAAAGGCCAGGCGGTGGTTGCGGCCGTCCGGGCCGAAGGTGTCGAAGGCTGCGGTGTTGCCGATGGAGATGCCACCCAGCGTGTGCTTGTGCAGCGCCAGGAAGTGATAGCCCTCGCAGAAGGTGTCGAGCGCCAGCTTCCAGTTGGTCTTGATCTTCCATTCGTGGGTATTCACATGGGCGGTGCCGCCCAGATCCCAGCGCTCGAACACTGGCGCCATGTCGCCCAGGATCTCGTCGATGCTGAACGACACGTCGGGGTGCATGCCGGCGAAGATCATGCCGTACTTCTCTTCCACCGGTAGCCTCACCAGGTCGTAGAGCGACTTCTCGATGCTGCCGAAGGTCTGCTCCTGCCACACCGCGCGCAGCTTGCCTTTCAGGTCGAAACCCCAGTTGTGGTAGGGACAGGCGAGCGACGCGGTCTTGCCGCAGCCTTCCTTCAGGCGGGCGGAACGGTGGGTACAGGCGTTCAGGAACGCATGGACCTCGCCGTCGTTGTCACGGGTGAGCAGCACCGGCGTGCCGAGGTCGTCGAAAGTGTAGTAGCTGCCTTTTCCGGGCAGGTCGCTGGAAAAGCAGATCATCTGCGGCTCATCGCGGAAGATCGTCTCCTTCTCCAGCGCGAGCAGTCCGGGGTCGGTATAGACCGAGGTCGGCTGGCGGTAGGCGGCCTCCGCGCTGTCGGTCGTGCCGGCATCGACCAATGCCAGCATGCGCTCGATGAGGCTCCTGTAGACTTCAACGTTTTCCACTGTCTCGCTCCTGGGCTTGTTTGTGTTCGTGGGCATCGAAGTATCGAGTCCGCCTCCCCCGGCCACAACTACCGGTTCAGGTAGGCGCACCCGGCGACCCGGCAAAGCAGCGCCCGGCCAGATCGCCGCCTCTGCCCCCGGGGCCGTGCCGCCCATGCTCAGGCATTCCGATCGGCGAGGATCAGGTCCGCGGCGCGCCAGCCGAGCGCCATCGCCGGGCCGTTGGTATTGCCCGACACCGGGCTCGGCATCACCGAGCAGTCGGCCGCGCGCAGGCCGCCGACGCCGCGCACGCGCAGGCGTTCGTCGACCACCGAATCCGCATCCCGTCCCATGCGGCACGAGCCCACGGCATGGGTGCCGCACAGCGAGGCCTGGCGGAAGAAATCGAGGATATCGTCGTCGCTGCCGCTGGCCGCCGCCGGCAGCAGTTCCTCGCCGACGTAATGGGCCAGCGCCGGCTGGCGCATGTAGCGGCGCATGTACTTGACCATGTCGATCGCGGCGCGGCAGTCCTCCGCCGTGCTCAGCCAGTTGGGAGCGATATCCAGCGGCGCATCCGGATCGGCCGATTTCACCGTCAGCGTTCCCTCGCTGCTCAGGCGGAGCAACTGGCCATACGCGGTGATCCCCGGCTTGTCCTCGACACCGTCGGGCACCGGGAAATTGTCGTCGCTGCGCGGATAGGTGAAGGCCGACAGGTAGAGCTGCGCATCCGGGCGTGGAACGTGGGGCGCGGTGCGGAAGAAGGCGCCGACCTCGAAGGGGCCGGTGGCGAGCGGACCGCGCCTGGTCAGGTAGTACCGCAGCACGCTCTTCGCCAGGCCGGTTCCGCGGAAGCTGGCATTGAGCCCCTCGCTGTTGGTCAGCCGGAAAGGCATCAGGAAGCCGAGGTGGTCGCGCATGCGGCGGCCGACGTCGGGCGACGCCGCCAGCACCTCGATCCCCGCCTGCTGCAGCTCGGCGCCCGGGCCGATGCCGGAGAGCTGCAGGATCTTGGGCGTCAGGATGGCGCCGGCCGACAGGATGATCTCGCCGCAGCAGCGATAGCTGACGCGCTCGCCGTTGCGGCGGCCGGCGACGCCGACGGCCTGCCTGCCCTCGAACAGCACGCGGTCGACATGGACGCCGGTGATCACCCGCAGGTTGCCGCGGCCCATCGCCGGCCGCAGGAAGGCGACCGAGGCGCTCACCCGCCTGCCCTTGCGGATCGTATGGGCGTAATAGCCGACCCCCTCCTGGCGCTCGCGGCTGAAGTCCTCGGTGCGCGGCAGGCCCATTTCCTCGCCGGCGCGGACCATCGCCTCGCTGACCGCGTAGCGCAGCTTGCCCGTGCTGACATGCACCGGCCCGCCCGCGCCGCGCAGCTCGTCCGCGCCCAGTTCATGGTCCTCGATGGCACGGAAGGCTTCCTTCATCGCCGCCCAACCCCAGTCGGCGCCAGCATGCTCGGCCCAGTCCTCGTAGTCTTCCGGCTGGCCGCGCACGTAGATCATGCCGTTGATCGAACTGGAGCCGCCCAGCGTCTTGCCGCGCACCCACATTTCGGACGAAGCCTGGCCGGGCTTGCGTGGCTGCTGGACGGGGAAATGCCAGGCGTGGCTGGGCATCGCCACCAGCTTGGCGAAACCCTTCGGCATCGACACCAGCAGCCCGTCGTCCGGGCCGCCGGCTTCCAGCAGCAGCACGCGGTTGCACTTGTTGCGGGACAGGCGCTCGGCCAGCACGCAGCCCGCCGAGCCGGCGCCCACCACGATGTAATCGTATGTACTCATCTGCTTCGTCATCCTCCTTGTCTGGCGCGGGGCGCGGTCCGTGCTGCGATCCGTTTTTATAAAAACATTTGTGTTTGTTTTTATAACACTACACCGATTCGCCGGAAAAACCAATGCCCTGCGCTGGCGAACCGAACTCGGTTCGCCAGCGCAGGGCATTGCGCAAGGCTGCGGTCGGGGAGGGTCCCCGCAACCGCCTATTCGGCGCGTACCGCGATGTTGCGCTTGAGCACCACCGGCTTACCGCCGGTGCTGCGCTTGACCACCCAGTGCGCGAGCGCCGAATCGAGATAGTCGGCATGCGACGGGAACCAGCGCGCCAGCTCGGCGGCAAAGGCGCGGCCGATGGCGACATTGCCCGCCCGCACCAGCGGCTCCACTTCCAGCGCCGAGGCATAGACCGCCTCGTGGTCGTCGACATGGCATTCGGTCGCGGGGAAGTCGGTCGCCTCCATCATCGCCTTCTCCTCGCCGAAATGCGCCTCGGCATGGACGATGAAGGCACGCAGCGCAGCGGCGAAATCGTCATCCGCACAGCCCAGCATGCGGTCGACGAGCTCGACGAACTCGCGGTGGGTGTCGTCCATCCCGGCATGGCCGAGCAGGTAGTGGTCGGACCAGGGCATGCCTTGGGCCGGGATCGTCGCTTGGGTCATCGTTTGTCTCCTGTTGTCGGTCCGTCAGTGGTTTTCAGCCGCCCATCGCGCCGAGTTCGCGGATGAAATAATCACGCAGCGCCTCGCGCGACCAGGTCGCCGGGTCGAACACCGCCAGCACCGCCGTGCCGATGAGCAGGACCAGCAGGTGCTGGGCGAGCTGGTCGACGTCCTGGCGGGGCAGCGGCAGGCCGCTTTCGGCGCGCGCCAGCAGCACCCGCCGCAGGATGGCGCGCGCCTTGATCGCCTGCGACGCCTGCTCGGCGGCGAAATCGGGATCGAGCGCCGCGAGCCGCCAGAAGGCGAGATACACCTTCCAGTCCTGGCGGCTCGGCTCGTCGCACGGCAGCAGCGCCTCGATGCAGGCCAGCAGGTCGCCCGGCGCCTCGCTCAGCGCGGCCGCCACCCTGTCCTGCGCGTTGAGCGCCGCGCTGCGATAGGTGTGGAGCATCAACTCCTGCTTGTTGGCGAAGTAGTGGGTGACGATGGCGGTGCTGAACCCCGCTTCGGCAGCGATCTGGCGCATCGTCAGCGCTTCGAGGCCGGTGCGGGCGATGATGTCCGCGGCGATGCGCGCTACGTGCGCGCGGCGGCTTTCGTGATCGACGATTGCAGGCATTGACTTGTTTCCATGAGTGGCACTAATCTAATTTATAACAATCGTTGCAAATAAACAAAACCCGGGAAGAATTTCGTCTTCTTCGCACGTTGCCCGCCGTTTCATCGCAGATGGCGTGCAGAACCCGGCGGATTCCCACGATTGCAGACACTCAACGGACCACAGAGTCCGCCGAGGAGACAAAACGATGAACCACACCCCAAGGCCGTTTCCGGCCAGCCGCACCGTCCACCCGGCCAGCGATATCGGCCTGGCCCGCATCGACCACAGGCCAGCCGCCGGCAAGCCTATCCCGGCGCTGCCGCGCGCCGGCAGGGAGCGCTGCGGCGCCCCGCCGCCCGCGTTCGGCCGCATCGACGCCTGAAACACGCCCCCGCCGTTTCCCCCTTTCCCGGAGTCCGCCATGGCTGCTTCTTGGGACACCCGCTTTCGCGAGCGGCTCGCCGCGCATCCCGACCTCGCCGGCGCCGGCGCGCTTCTGGCCGAATACGCCGACACCCTGGGCTGGGAGCGCGCCGCCTTCCACGCCGACCTGGGCCAGACACGGCTTCCGCTGACCGAGAACGGCGAATTCGTCGCGGTGGCGATGGGCTGGTCGGCGGACTACGTCGCCCACTGGGTGAATGACCGCCGCGCGCTGACCTGCCCCGTCAGCCTGCGCTGTACCCGCAGCATGGACGCCTTCCTGTGGGACTGCGACCCCGACAGCGAGACCTGGCACCGGGAGGCGCTCTCCGCAGCGCAGCGCGACATCCTGCTCAGCTACCGCGATTGCGCCGACGGCGCGGTCACGGTGCCGGTGCACCGGCCCGGCGGCAAGACGGCCTACGTCTCCTGGTTCGGCCGCGGGGCCGCGGCTCTGCGCGATCGCTTCCGCCGCACCTACCGCGAGACCTACCTGATCTCGCACGCTTTCATCACCCACGCCGACGCCCTCGAAAGCGCCCGCCGCCGCGGCCGCGCCCAGGCCGCGGCCGACCGGCTGTCGCCGCGCGAGATCGAATGCCTGGGCTGGGCCGCGCAAGGCAAGACCGAAGAAGACATCGCCCTCATCCTCGGCCGCTCGCGCGAGACGGTGCATTTCCACCTCAACAACGCCTTGCGCAAGCTCGACGCCTGCAATCGCACCCATGCCGTGGCGATCGCCTGTTCGCTCGGCCTGATCCGTCTGTTCTGAGAAAACACGCAGCGCCGGGTGCCCTCGCCCGCCCCACTTTCTCCCCGGGCCGGCATCGCGCCGGTCTTTGTCCCGCCCCCTCCCACACCCGAGGCCATCCATGGAAAAACAGTTCAACGGCAAGGTCGTACTCATCACCGGCGCCGGCTCCGGCATCGGCCGCGCGGCCGCCCTCGCCTTCGCGACCGAAGGCGCCAGCGTCGCCGCCGCCGACATCACCGAGGCCGGCGGCTGGACCGCCCAGTAAGGCCGCCCCTCACGATTCCGGAACCCGACCGATGCGCACCCACACTCGCCAGATCATCCTGGCCCGCCGTCCCGACGGCATTCCCTGCGCCGACGACTTCGCGCTGCGCGAGGTGCCGCTTCCGGTACCCGCCGAGGGCGAACTGCTGATCGAGAATCTCTATCTCTCGCTCGATGCGGCGATCCGCAGCTGGATGAAGGAGGACTGCACCTACTTTCCGCCCATCCCGCTCGGCGCGCCGGTGCGCAGCACGGCGCTCGGCCGCGTGCTCGCCAGCCGGCATCCCGACTTCCGTCCCGGCGACGTGGGCGTGGCCTACGCATGCAGCGCCTGGGCCGGCCATGCCACCGTGCCGGCGGCGCAGTTCCACCGCGTCGACGCCGGCGCCGACCACCCGCTCCACTACCACCTCAGCCTCTTCAGCGCGATGGGGCTGACGCCCTACTTCGGCATGCTCGACATCGGCCGGCCCAGGCCGGGGGAGACCGCGCTGATCAGCGCCGCCGCAGGCGCGGTCGGCTCTCTCGCCGGACAGATCGCCAGGATAAAGGGCTGCCGCGTCGTCGGCATCGCCGGCAGCGACGAGAAATGCCGCATGCTCGTCGACGAGTTCGGCTTCGACGCCGCCTTCAACTACAAGGGCAAGGATTGCGCGCAGCTCTCGCAGGACATCGCCCGCCTGTGTCCGGACGGCGTCGACATCTTCTTCGACAACGTCGGCGGCGAAATCCTCGACGCCGCACTGCTGAATCTCGCGATGTTCGCCCGTATCGCCTTCTGCGGCGCAATCGGCGACTACAACCGCCAGGGGCCGATCCCCGGTCCCTACCACTACTGGCAGATCCTCGCCCGCTGCGCCACCGTGCGCGGCTTCCTCACGCTCCACTACCAGGACCGCTTCCCGGCCGCCATCGCCGAGATGCGGGGCTGGTTGGCAGACGGCCGGCTGAAACTCAGCGAAGACATCGTGCAGGGGCTGGACAGCGTGGTTCCGGCCTTCGCCCGCCTGTTCCGCGGCGAAAACACCGGCAAGCTGCTCGTGAAGCTGGAAACCGGGGCCGGCTGACGCCGTCCTTTTCGTCCCCTGGGGCCATGCGGGCCCCGGGGACGAAAAGCTGCTGGCCGGCGCTGATCGCCGGGCCGCAGGGCGCGGCGGCGGCCCGCCGTTCAGTCCAGGTAGTGGCCGACGCCGACGAGGTAGCCGTCGACCTTGCGCAGGTAGGTGTGCTTGGTCGAGACCTTGCCGGTCACCGTGTTCTTCCAGGCATAGCGGGTTTCGCCCGTGTCGGCGTCGCGCAGCTTGTCGAGCATCTCGGGGATGAACTCCCGGCCGTCGGCGTCGCGCAGGGCGCGGGCGGGCGTGCCCAGCAGGCGGGGCAATGCGCCGTGGGCGCGGAAGCGGCCGTCGTCGATGCCGATGGCGAAGACGTAGAGATCGTCCTCGACGAAATCGCCATTGAGGTCGTTGAAGTCGCGGAAGGCCTGCGCCGCGTCGGCCCGCACCGCGCGCGCGGCGCGCTCGGCCAGCGCCTCGGCCTGGGCGGCGGTGCCGTGCGGCAGGTAGTAGCCGACGGCGAGCACTTTCTCGCCGACCTGCTCGAAGAAGGCGATCTTGCGCTCGACCTTGCCGTCGCGGCGGTTGAGCCAGCGGTATTCCACCTGCCCCTTGCCCCTGGCCTTGGCGGTATCGAGCATCTCGCGGAAGAAGGGCTTGCCGGCGGCATCCTTCATGTCCGCGACGTCGCGGTCGATCAGCACCGAGGACGAACCGCCGCTGGCAAGCATCAGCCCGTCGCCCGACAGGACGTAGACATAGAGCGAGTCGGTGACGAACGCCCCCTGGCGGCTGAAGGTGGCGAGGGCGATGTCGCCCTTGTCCTTGTAGTAGGCGACCGCCCGCGCCAGCAGGGCCTCGGCGCCTGCCGCCTCGTCCTTGGCGGCGGACAGGGTGGGAAAAAGCGCCGGAATCGCCAGCGCGGCGGCAAGCAGCTTGCGGAACTTCATGGTCTTCTCCGTCGTTTGTGGCGGCCGGCGCCGGCCGGGTCAGGCGTCGCGCGCGGCGGCCTCGGCCAGGCCCTCGAACATCAGCGCATAGGCCATGCGCAAGAAGGCTTCGGCCTCGTCCGGCTTGCCCGATGCGGTGGCGAACACGCTGTGGTAATGGAGCCGGCTGCGTCCGTCGCCGAGCGCCTCGATGCGGCCGGTGGCCTGGTACTCGGTCAGGCCGGCGGGACGCTGGCCGACGATCGACAGCCTGTAGCTCATCGTCTCCGGGTCCTGGAAGTCCAGCCGCTCGCTCACCGGCGCGGAATAGCCCTTGTTGTAGATGTGGCGGACGAGGCCGATGCCCTCGCCCTCCAGTTCTACCCGCTCGATCTGGACTTCGGGCCGGGCGGTCGGCCACCAGCGTTCGATGTTGGCGAAATCGGCGAGGTAGGCCCACAGCGTCGCGGCGGGGGCGTCGAAGTCGTGATGGGTGACGATCTGGTGCATGGTTCAGCGCTCTCCTGTTGGATCGAGGAAGCCCGTGCCGCTCACAGCCAGGGCAGCCCGGCGCTGGGCCGGCCGGCGACACGGTCGCGCCAGTGTGCCAGCCGGCGGTGCGCGGGCGCGAGCCCCTGCCCCACCTGGGCGCCGAACTCGACGAAGCAGAACAGCAGCAGATCGGCCACCGTCATGGCATCGCCGGCGATGTAGGGCCGATCGCCGACCTGCTCCTCGAACCAGTCCAGCCCCTGGCGCGCGCTGCGCTTGAGGTCGTCCGCGGCCTGCGGCAGGCAGACCACGCGGTCCTTGAACAGCGGCAGGCCCTCCGCCCCGCGAAAGCCCGCCGTCATCGGCTGGACCACCAGCAGGTCGACGCGCCGCCACCACATCCGCGCCGCCGCGCGCCGCGCCGGCGTATCGCCGATCAGCGCCGGGCGCGGCTGCAGTTCCTCCAGGAACTCGCAGATCGCGGCGGTCTCGGCCACATGGCTGCCATCGTCGAGTTCCAGCACCGGCGTGGTGCCGGTCGGGTTGATCGCCAGATAGGCCGGCAGCCGGTTGTCGCCGGCGATGATGTCGACGTCGCGGAGTTCGAGCGCGATGCCCTTCTCCGCGGCGAACATCTTCACCAGCCTCGGGTTCGGCCCGATCGAGTGATACAGCTTCATGCAAGCGCCTCCTGCGGTGGCCGCGGCGGTCAGAACTGGACGCGCCGGGTGTAGCCGCCGTCGATCACCAGGTTGGCGCCGGTGATGTAGGACGCGGCCGGGCTGGACAGGAAGACCATGCTGCGCGCGACGTCGTCGGGCGCGCCGAAGCGGCCCAGCGGCATCTCGGAGAGGGTCTTCTCGTACAGCTCGGGCATGGCTTCCTTGATCATCGACCAGTTGCCGCCCGGGTAGGCGATCGGGCCGGGGCAGACCATGTTCACGCGGATCTGCTTGGCGGCCCACAGCTGCGACAGCTGCTTGCCGTAGGTGATGATGGCGGCCTTGATGGCGTTGAAGGCCTGCGGGTAGATGAAGGTTTCCACCGCGGCGGTGCTCGACATCAGGATCACCGCGCCGCTGCCCGACTGCTCCAGGAAGGGTTCCAGCGTCTCGCAGCCGGTGACCGCGCCCATCATGTCGAGGCGGAAGCTCATCTCCCAGTCCATCGTGCCCTGGGCGCCGGACGAGCTGGCGTTGTGGATGAAGACGTCGCAGCCGCCCAGGCGTTCGGCCGCCGACAGCAGCCAGGCCTTGTAGGCTTCGGCGTCGTTCATGTCGAAGGCATCGCCGAAGACCTGGCCGCCATGCTTCTTCAGCTCGGCGACGGTGGCTTCCACGCGGGCCTTGTCGCGCGAGAAGAAGGCGATGTCGCAGCCTTCGGCGGCATAGATTTCCAACGCCGCCTTGCCGATGCCGCGGCTGCCGCCATTGATGATGACCTTCTTGCCCTTGAGTCCGAGATCCATTGTTTGCTCCTTGTTGGTGGTGTGCGCGGGTTCAGGCCCGCGCTCCATTGCGCTGCTCCAGCGCGGTTTCGTTCATTGGCGCGCGGCCTTGCCCCAGGCGATGCCGCGCCGCAGCAGCTCGTAGAACACCGGCAGGTCCCAGGCGCAGGTCTGCTTCTCGGGCCAGTAGTCCATCAGCGGCTGCATGTCGTAGTGGCCCCGGCAATGACCGAGCGTCAGGTACAGCACCGCGCCCTTGCCGATGGGCCGCAGGTACAGCACCGGATGTCGCGCGCGGCGCCAGGTACCGCGCACGAAGCCCGTGCCTTCGCCTTCGAACTCGGTATCGAGCAGGACCTGCAACTGCGCGTGGACGTCCGACAGATAGAGTTCGTCGGTGACGTCGAAGGGTTCGATGCCGGCCACCAGGGGATGGCCGGGATCGGCCACTTCGACGCGGTAGGCGCCGATCGGCGGGTGGGCGATGAACTGCGTGCCCAGCGTCTCCATGAAGTGCGGCGCCGACGCCGGCGAGTCGACCAGGCCGTTGTCGAGGAAGCGCAGGATCGACGCCGTGCCGTGCAGGGCATACCAGCGCCCGCCCTCCGCCACCCATGCGCGCAGGGCCTCCTGTTCCTCCAGGCCGGGCACCACGTCGCAGGTGTAGGTGACGAGGAAATGGGCGTTGCGGATGGCGTCGAGGTTCGAATAGTCCTCGAACACCCGCACCCGGATGCGCTCGTCCTCACCCAGCAGCTTGAGCAGTTCCAGGCGGGCGAAGTCGATGTCGTGGTACTTGCCGGAGGCCACCAGCACGCAGTCGATGCGGCCGGCCTTGTTTTCGTTCGTCATCGCGTCTCCCTCATCCGACCGCGCGGATCGGTTCGCTGCCGTCCCAGCCGCGCGCCGCCTCGCGCATCACGTCGAAGAAGGCGTAGTTATCCGGTGGGAAGCAGATCATCTCGATCAGGCCGCCGGAGCCGCCGCCGGCATCGACGTAGATCGCCTCGCCGCCGCCGGGCAGCCAGATTTCCTGCATCACCGCGGCACCGGCCTCGGCGCAGACCGCACGCGCCCTGGCCATGTCCTCGACGACGATGCAGACGTGGTGCAGCCCTTCGCGGCCCTCGCCGCGCCACGTGCTGTAGATCGACGGCGCATCGTTGTGCTGTTCGATGATCTCGATCTGCAGCTCGCCCCAGTAGGCGATGTAGACCGAGAAGTCGATGTCGGCCGGCCCGCCCTTGTAGCGGGCGGCGTCGACGACGATGTTGGACAGCTTGAAGAAAGGGCCGACGCCCATCGTCTCGGTCCAGTAGCGCAAGGCGCCGGGCACGTCGGCCGGCACGAAGGCAAGCTGCATGATGGTGCCGAGGCGGGAAACCAGCGTTCCGGTGTCGCTCATGTCCGCGTTCCTCAAGCCTGGCCCGCGCCGGCCGACGCCACCGCGGCCTGGATTTCCTCGCGCGTGGGGTTGCGGCGCAGCGTCAGGCCGCCATTGACCTGCAGATTCTGGCCGGTCATGAAGCATTCGTCGCTGGCGAGGAAGACGGCGGCGGCGGCGATGTCCTCCTTGGTGCCGATGCGGCCGAGCGGGTAGCCGGACAGGAAGCTGTCGAACAGGCCCGGCACATCCTTCGCGCCAGCCGTCATCGGCGTGTCGGTGAGGCCCGGCGAGATCGAGTTGGCGCGGATGCCGCGCTCGCCGTACTCGTGCGCCACACAGCGGACCACATGGTCGGTGCCGGCCTTGGTGCCCATGTAGGCGGCGTGGTCGTTGAGCATGATGGTGGCGGTCGCCGAGCTGATCTGGATGATCGAGCCGCCGCGCGCCAGCGTGTCCACCGCCGCCTGGAAGAAGTAGAACGGCCCCTTGAACTGCAGCTCGGTGATGCGGTCGAGCTCGTCCTCGGTGGTGTCGGTGAAGCCCTTCAGCAGCCCCCAGCCGGTGGCGTTGACCGCGATGTCGACCTGGCCGCCCCAGTTGCCGGCGAAGTCGAACAGCGCCAGCACCTCATCCTTCCTGGTGATGTCGCAGGCCTTCGCCGCGCCGCCGATGGTGCCGGCGAAGCGCTCCAGTTCGCCGATGCTCCGGCCGGCCACCACCACGCGCGCGCCTTCCCGCGCGAAGCGCTGGGCGATGACCTGCCCCATGTTGTCGCGGCCTGCCGCGCCGATGACGATTGCAACCTTGCCTTCGAGTTTCTTGCTCATGTTTTCAGGCTCCCCCGCCGATGATGGAAGATGCGTTGTCGAGAACGATGTGGGCGCCACTCATGTGGCGTGACTCATCCGATGCCAGGAACAGCACCGTGTTGGCGACGTCGTCGGGCTGACCGACGCCGGGGCACTCCGCGCCGACCACCGCCTCCAGCAACGGAGTGGCGATCATGCCGGGCAGGATGGCGTTGCAGCGGATGCCATCGCCCTTTTCGCGGCAATGCGCGGCGACCGTGGTGGTGATGGAAAGGATCGCGCCCTTGGCGGCGGCATAGGTGACGACGCCGGGAAAGCCGCGCACCGCCGACAGCGACGAGATGTTGATGATCGAACCGCCGCCACCCGGCTTGCGCTTCATCGCCCCGATGCCGTACTTGCAGCCCAGGAAAGTGCCTTCGGCATGGATCGCGTTGATCAGCCGGTACTGCTCCAGCGTGGCGCTCTCGATGTCGGCCGGCACCACGATGCCGGCGTTGTTCACCAGCACGTCGAGCTTGCCGTAGCGTGCCACCGTGCGTTCGATCACCGCCTGCCAGTCCTGCTCGCTGCGCACGTCATGGCGCAGGTACTCGCCGCCGATCTCCTGCGCCACCGCGCGGGCGGCGTCCTCATCGACGTCGGTCACCATCACCCGGGCGCCCTCGCGGGCCAGCGCCCGGGCATCGGCCCGGCCCAGGCCCGACCCGCCCCCGGTGACGATCGCCACCTTTCCTATGACACGGCTCATTCCTTGCCTCCTTTCCGCCTGTCACTGCCCCCTGCATGTCGGGGCCACGGTGCAGACATGTGGCCATTCTATATAGAAACAAACAATTCTGTTTTAAAAATATCACAAGGGCCGGCGGCGGAGGGTCGATCCCCCGCCGCCGCGCCCCGTCAGCGGATGCCGCCGCCCGCCATGGTTTCGGCGTTGAAGAAGGAATCGGGCTTGGGATCGGTCACCACCCAGCCGCCCTTCATGGTCGAGTTCTGCTGCCGGGTATAGGCGCCGGTCGCGAGGTCATAGGTCACCCACTCGTCGGTCATGTGGCCGGTGTTCTCGTAGAAGGTGATCGGCAGCGTGTGGGTCACGCGGTAGAGCCTGCCGCCCGAATCGTAGGCGTCGCCGATGCCGACGCCGGGCAGGTCTTCGTCCCAGTACATCACGCGGCGCGGGTACACATGGCGCTTGCCTTCCTTGACGGTGGCCTCCACCACCCAGACCCGGTGCAGTTCCCAGCGCACGCAGTCCGGGTTGAGCACGTTCTTCGTGCTCTCGGCCACGGTATCGGGGCAGGCGTTGGGGTCGCGCACCTTGTAGGTGTTGTACGGGATGTAGAGCTCCTTCTTGCCGAGCAGCTTGTAGTTGTAGCGATCGAGCGCACCGTAGAACACCGCCGACTCGTCCACCACCGACGCGCCGCCGCCGGTCGGGCTGGGCGTGTCGTAGGCGATGTCCGGCGACAGCTTCACGCGGCGCTGTCCCGGCAGGTACTGCCAGGCCTTGCGTCCGATCTTCACCATGTCCACCGAGTCGTGGATGATCAGTTTCTCGCCCGCCTTGCGCGCCGGATCGGTGTATTCGATGCGCATGCGCTCGTAGGCCTCGTCCGGCCCGATCGGCGTGCTGCGCTTCGGGTCGAAGATCGGATACTGGATGAACATGGCACCCACGCCGGTGACGGTGCGGTTGCCTTGGCTGTCGACGATCGAGCCGCCCATGCCGTCGGTCTTGAAGGCGTGCTGGTCGAACTTGAAGATGCGGTTCCACATCACCTCGCTGCCGCTCTTGGGAAACGGGAAAGGCGTGCCGGCGTAACACCCGACCAGCAGGAGCTCGTTTTCGGAGAGCTTGCATTCGCTGGCGTTCTTCACCGCGTTGTCGAGAAACAACTGGGGATAGGACGCGGTGCGATGGCTGGGATAGACGTCGAGCCGGTAGTGCGGATATTTCTTCAGCATCTCCTTGGTTCCGTCGGCCAGCTTGTCGGCGTACTGCTCCATGTTGCTGGCGTCGATCGAGAACAAGGGTTTTTCGTCGGCGAACGGATCGGGGCGGATGCCGGGCGTCTTCGGGTCGTAGCTTGCGGGCGGCGCGACCGGGCCGGCATAGGCCGGAATGGTGCCTTCCTTGTTGCCCGCCTTCTCGGCCCCCCAGGGCAGATGGGTGGTGCCGATCGACTTCAGTTCCTCGGGCGTGGCGGCCGCCAGCAGCGGAGCGGAAAAGGCGGCAGCGAACGCGGCTGCGAGCAGCGTGTGGACATGGCGCTTCATTGGGGTGTCTCCTGCTTTTTTCTGATCAGAAAGTGGTCTTGAACGTGAATGACAGCCAGCCACGGTCATTGAGCAAGGCATTGCTGCCATTGGTCGTGTTCAGTACCTTGCCCGGCACGCCGCCGGTGTGGGTCGAGGAGTAGTCGCCGAAGTAGTCGGTGTAGGCGACATCGAATTTGTACCTGGCCTGGTAATCGAAGCTCAGGCCGATGCTCCAGCTGCCGTTGCCTTCGTTGCCCCCGCCCGGCACCGGGGAATTGCCCGACAGCCCGGTGTTGAAGCTGATCGGCATCGACACGTCGGTACTCGGCAGCAACTGGTACCACAGCGGGGTGAAGCTCATCGAGATGCCCCAGGCGTCGTCGGTGGAGCAGCCGTCGTCCTCGTCGCCGGTCGCGCAGCCCGCGTAGTCGACATGGTTGAAGTAGGCGCGCGTGCCGCGCCTGACCTTGTCGAGCCTGCTGTAGGACAGCTCGCCCATGAAGGTGGCGGAGTCGAACAGCGCGGTCTTGCCGATGTAGGCCACCATGTTGGCCAGCGCATGCCAGGTGTCGCCGATCGCCAGTTCGGGCTGGAAGCCGGTGTTCAGCGCCGTACCCTTGCGATAGACCAGTTCGGCGCCATACGAGATGCCGCCCACTTCCTTCGACAGGCTGGCGCCGAACAGCTTCACATCCTCGGCATAGGCGTTGTGCAGATGGAAGTTGACCGGGTCGAGCAGCACCGTCGGCAGCTTGTCGTCGAAGTTGCGGTAGTACAGACCCAGCGTGCCGCCCAGCCATTCGGGCGCCATGCGCACGTTTACGCCCCAGTTGCCGGCATCGCCCGGCGTCTTGTAGCGGCCGTGGTGGCGGTTGCCGTCGTACTGCAGCCCGCCGAGCGTGGTGCCCCTGGCGAACAGCGCGTCGAAGGAGCCGAGATAGGTGCCGCCATGCGGGAAACGGTAGGAATCCCATTCGAGGAAGTACTGCGCGGCCACCGACACGGTATCGGTGATCTGCGCCTGGGCGGAGATCTGGTTGAGCGGCAGGAACAGCTCCTTGGCCTCGACCCCCGGCGTCGCCTGCGCCTTGCGGAAGTCCGCCGGGCTTTGCGAATAGGACACGCCGTGGATCGGCGAGAACAGCGATTCGCCCCAGTACAGCGCATGGCGGCCGGCCTTGACGTTGATCGGCACGTTGCCGATGTCGAAACGGCCGAACACGAAGGCGTCGAGCAGTTCGCCCGAGTGCATGTAGGCCCGCTTCACGTCCCGCGTGTACCTGCCGCCCGGATAGGCGCTGGCACCGCCGTAGAGCGGATTGCCCTTGACCTTGTCGTCATAGGCGGCGTCGTACCAGGCCGCCCCCGACAGGCGGAAGCCGTACTTGTTGCGGTAGATCAGGTCCAGTTCGGTCAGCAGGTCGACGCGGTTGGTGACCATGTCGCCCTTGCCGAACTTGTATTCGCTGCCGTGCAGGGACGGCGTATCGGCCAGCGTGCGGTCCCGCCCTTCCATCCGCCAGCCGGCGTTGTACTTGACGGTGTTGTCCCAGCGCAGCTCGACGTCGGGATTGCCCGCATCGACCCTGAACGCCATCGCCTGCCCGCTGGCAAACGCCGCGGCCAGCGCCGCGCCGACTGCCGCGGCACAGCTTGCCCCGCGGCCCGTATTTTTTCTTCTCACGGTCCATCCTCCTCCTGGTTGAAAAACTCCGGCAGGGCCCGCCGCCGAACGCTGCGGCCGGCCAGGTAGCGTCTCTTCTTATTAAAAACCGTCTTGTTCGTTTTTTATGAAACTACTCTGAAACATGGGCCCTGCCAACCCGGCCGGGCAGGCCTCGCCGCCCCACCCGCGCAGCGAACGGGATGGGGGCATCCGGACCTACCGGAAAAGGGGGGTGCGGATGTCCACCCGCGCCGTCGCCGGGGATTGCACCCCGGGAGGAACTCGATTAATTTATAACAAGCGTTGCAAATAAAACAAACAGTGGTTACTGTATTTGGAACTCGCCCCGAACGAACAAGCACTTACACGGCGGCGGGCAGCACATGCAAGCAGTCCATACGAGACATCGCAGCACCCGAAAAACCAAAGGAGAGACACGATGAGCAAGAGTCACACCCCACAGATGCCGAGCCGCCGGCAGGCGCTGATCCGCGGCGGCCTGGCCGCGGGCGGCCTCGTGAGCGCCGGCCTGGCGCCGATCGCCCACGCCGCGCCGAAGGCGGCGCAGAGCCAGCACTGGGACCACGAAGCCGACGTCGTCTGTGTCGGCAGCGGTGCCGCCGCGTGCTCGGCCGCGGTCACCGCCGCGAGCGCCGGCGCATCGGTCATCCTGGTCGAAAAGATGCCCCTGCCCGGCGGCACCACCGGCAAGTCCGGCGGCGTCACCTGGATTCCCAACAACCCGCTGCTGCGCGAGCGGGGCATCCAGGACGACAAGGCCGATTGCCTGCGCTACCTCGCGCGCTACGCCTACCCGCGCGAATACACGCCCGACAGCCCCACCCTGGGCCTGCCCGAGCACAGCTACCGGCTGCTGGAAGCCTTCTACGACAACGGCTCGGCCGCCGTCGAACACTTCGACAAACTGGGCGCGGTGCGCTTCCGCGCCTTCAAGATGTGGTTCGTGGACAAGTACGCGCCCGACTACGCCGACCATCTGCCGGAAAACAAGGTGTCGCGCGGCCGCGCGCTGGAACCGGCCGAAGGCGCCAGTTCGTCGGGCGGCGGCGCCAGCCTGGCGAGCCAGATGGAAAAGTGGCTGACCGAGCGCAACATGCCCATCCTGCTGGAACACCGCGTCACCCGCGTGATCAAGGACGGCGGGCGCGTGATCGGCATCGAGGCCGAGCACGACGGCAAGCTGGTGCGCATCAGGGCCCGCCGCGGCGTGGTGTTCGGCACTGGCGGCTACGCCCACAACACCGACCTCATCCACCTGCACCAGCCGGCCGCCTACGGCGCCTGCGCCATGCCCGGCTCCACCGGCGACTTCATTCCCATCGCCCAGAGCGCCGGCGCGCGCATGGGCGCGCTCGGCACCGGCTGGCGCACCCAGGTCGTGCTGGAAGAAGCGCTGGAGAACCGCGCCATCGGCCTGGGTGCCTTCGTGCTGCCGGGCGACTCGATGATCGTCGTCAACAAGTACGGCCGCCGCCTGGGCAACGAGAAGATCAACTACAACGACCGCACCCAGTTGCACTTCGTGTTCGACCCGGTGAAGAAGGAATACCCCAACCACCTGCAGTTCATGATCTTCGACGGCCGCAGCCTGGACGCCTTTGGCGGCGCCTTCCCGATCCCCGCCGACCGCCGCGCCTCGCGCCACCTGGTCGAGGGCCGCGATCCGGCCGACCTCGCCGCCAGGCTGTCCGAGCGGTTGGCGAAGCACGCCGCGCGCACCGGCGGCTTCACGCTGGCGCCGGACTTCGCCGCCAACCTGGCCGACACCATCGGGCGCTTCAACGGCTACGCCAAGGCGGGCAAGGACCCGGAGTTCGACCGCGGCCTGCACGAATACGACCGCGACTGGCAGGCGCTGTTCTCGCCCCGCCGCGAGGGCACGACGCAGCCCGAGAACCCGATGCCCAACGTCACCATGCACCCGCTCGACACCCCGGGGCCGCTGTACGCCTTCATCCTCGCGCCCGGCCTGCTCGACACCAACGGCGGCCCGATGATCAACGCCAACGCCCAGGTGCTGGATGCCGACGGGCAGCCGATCCCCGGTTTGTATGGCGCCGGCAACTGCATCGCCTGCCCCGCCCACAACGCCTATGTCGGCGCCGGCGGCACCATCGGCCTGGCGCTGACCTTCGGCTACATCGCCGGCAGGCACCTCATGCAGGCCGGCGGCGGAGCCGGCGCGTGATCGCCCGCGCCCTCGCCTGCGCGCTCCTGCTCTGCGGGGGCGCGGCCGCCGCATCACCGGGGGTCAGCTTCAAGCGCGACCTGGTGCCGGTGCTGCGCACGCAGTGCGCCACCTGTCACCTGACCGGCCAGGAGGCCGGCAACATGAAGCTGCACCCGGGGGCGGCCCATGCATCGCTGGTGGCCGTGCAGTCGGTCGAAAGCCCGCTGCGGCGCATCGAGCCCGGCGACCCGGCACGCAGCTACCTGATGCACAAGCTCGACGGCACCCATCTGGATGCCGGCGGCAGCGGCGACCGCATGCCCTTCGGCCAGCCCCAGTTGGACGAGGCCACGCGCGAGCGCTTTCGCGCCTGGATCGCCGAAGGCGCGCACAACAACTGAATCGCCAACGGAGAGCGAACGCGCCGCCGGCGCGGGAACAACGACAAACGACGCAAGACGCGTTCATCGCACAGGCCAGCATGGCCGGACATCGAAGGAGTGAGACATGAACATGCGAGACAACAGCATCCAGGCCCTGGTCGACGCCGAGCGCCTGCAGAACGGCAGCATCCTGCGCGGCGACCCGATCAGCGGCGACCGCTACTATTCAAAGGAATTCGCGCGCAAGGAATGGGACCACGTCTTTACCCGCACCTGGCAGATCGGCGGCACCGTGGCCCAGCTCGAAAAGCCGGGCTCGGTCATCACCCAGGCCATCGGCGAGGAGTCGATCCTGATCACCCGCGCCGATGACGGCGTGATCCGCGCCTTCTACAACGTCTGTCCCCACCGCGGCAACCGCCTCGTCGCCGAAGACCAGAAATGCGGCGTCAAGCGCATGGTGTGCGCCTACCACAGCTGGACCTTCTCGCTCGACGGCGTGGTGCGCCACGTGCGCGACGCCGAGGACTACCCGCAGGGCAACCCCATCGGCAACATGAAGCTGGTCGAGATCCGCTGCGAGACGCTGGGCGCGCTAGTGTGGTTCAACATGGACGACAAGGCGCCGTCGCTGCGCGAATACCTCGGCGTGGCCGCCGACATCTTCGAGCAGTACCAGACCGGCAGCTGGGTGCGCGTCAATTGGCTCACCGGCCTGGTCGACTGCAACTGGAAGATCATCCACGACAACTTCAACGAGGCCTACCACATCCTCAGCCTGCACCGCGAGATCGGCCCCTTCATCAACGACGCCTACCAGGACACCGACTTCCAGCTCTACAAGAGCGGCCACAACCTGATGAAGATGCAGGGCGGCGTGCCCTCGGCCAACGCCCGCCACAGCGTCGTGCCGGACGAACTCGCCGGCATCCTGCGCGAGTGGGAGATCGACCCCGAGGCCTTCGGCGGCCGCGTGCGCGAAACCCGCGCCGCGCTGCAGCAGCAAAAGCGCAAGCTCGGCCCCGCGCGCGGCCACACGCACTACGACCACCTGAGCGACGAACAGCTCACCGACTACCACCACCTGACGGTCTTCCCCAACACGACGCTGACGATGGCCGCGGACTTCTTCCAGGTGCTGCGCCCCCTGCCCCACCCGAGCGACCCGGAACGGTGCTATTTCGACCACTGGGTGTTCATGCCGCCGGTCGAAGGCCGCGACGAAGTCGACACGCCGCTGGGCAAACGGCGTTTCGAGCAAGCCGAGCATGAGAGCTTCCTGCATGGCGAAGCCTCGATCGGCTTCGTCGCCGACCAGGACCTGAGCGTCGCCATCGCGCAGCAGAAAGGCCTGCACTCGCGCGGCTACAAGGACGCCTACCTGACCGGCCAGGAAGAGCGCGTGCGCCGCCTGCACGAAGTCATCAACGACTACATCGAAGGCCGCCGCTAGGCCTTCCCCAAGGTTTCCCTCTCCTCTTTACAGCTGGCCTCGTGCCAGCTTTTTTTTGTCATGCCCCGGCGCCGCGCCGCCGCCACCGGTCGAACTGTGCCATGTCGGCGGTCACGCCACCGCAGATCACGACCAGCACATTGCGAAAACCATCCAGCACCTCACTCCGATCATAGACAACGGCCAGGCTGGCACCGCAAGCCGGCTCGACCAAGACCCGGTGGTCATCCAGAAAGCGCGTGCAGGCGCGCAACGCCGCCTCGTCGCTGACGACGACCGGATGCACGGGATGCTGCCCGGCCAAGGCGAAAGCCTGCGCACACACCTGCCTGGCACCCAGCGAGGTAGCGATGCTGGTGATAGCGTCCAGCGCAATGCGCTCATTCGCCGCGATCGAGCGAGCCAATGCGTCGGCACCCATCGTCTCTGCGGTGATGATCGGCACGTCGTCCCAAGCATTACGCCGCAAGCCTTCGACCACGCCGCAGAACAACCCCCCACCGCCCACCGACAACACGACGGCGTCGGGTTTCATGCCCGCGCCAGCCACTTCGTCGATCAGGCTGGCATGGCCTTGCCAGAGCAACGCATCATCGAACGGATGCAGGAAGGCATCGTCCTCGCCCAGCATCGATTGCGCCAGGGCATTGGCTTCGTGCCACGCGGCGCCATGGACGATGAGCTCCGCGCCTTGCTCACGGATCAGCGCACGGGCACGCTCGGTGGTGGTTTCCGGCACCACGACGACGACGGGGATGGAGAGCTTGCGGCCCGCATAAGCCACGGCGATGCCGGCATTGCCGCCCGACGAAGAAATGAAGCGCCGCCTGCCCTGGCGCGCATACGCCTCGCACGCCGCGCCGATGCCGCGGATCTTGAACGAGCCCGGGGGCTGCAAGGCATCGAGTTTGAGCCAGATACGGCGACCTGCGGTTTTGCTCAGGGGATCGGATTCGAGAAGTGGGGTTTCGATATGCAGCGGCATTTGGGGCGTGACCTTGAAGACGGTATCGGGAGTGTAAAGAAAACGCCGATATCACATGCCATGCTTGTTCTTTGGATATCTCGAAGCAGATCGAGATCTGACCTTGGCGTGGCCGGTTGCCGTTGCTTGATGGGTGAAGACAGGCCGAAATGTGGCGGTCACCTGCCATTTGGCCATCAGACGACGACAAACGGCAGCTTCTCCATCTTTCGAACTGGAGCTACCGGCCCGTTTCCGACGTTCAAACTGTCGTCTCCGGAAAGACAGGAAACCGGGGACGTACCGCACAAAGTACAGCGGCCGTCCGTGGCGACAGGCCACGGGCAGGTGCTCGGCAAGAGCTGTCTGGTCAGACAGGATGCTGGTAACATCCGCTATCGGCCAAAAGCGGCCGTTCGTCGCGTTTCCCTAGAGCATATATTAATGCGAATAGCAACTTCATGAACCGTGTCTGCACAATGGCGAGCTGTCCAGTTTCAATTGTGGGCTCACATGTCACATAACTACCTTTCGTCTGAGAACAACCTTCTGCCAAGGAACGTGATTTGTCCTGTTCGCCGGCTTATCAGACAGATTGTCAAGTTAGGCAGCAGTTTTGTCTTCTACTAGTAGGCGTTACGAACGCACCTGCCAATGACTATACTTACCGATCAATCGTTGGAATTTGCGCGCGAGCACATTCACAAATTCTACGACTCAGACTTCTTTCCGAAGCCCGTTGAGTTCGAAGCGCTCTGGCATCAGTGGGAAGAGGTCAAGAAAGAGCTTCTCTCTAAGAACGTCACGAAGTTCTGGATTACGCCACCGCGTGTAATGACTATCGCAAAGCCGAAAGCTGGCTTTCGCGTAGTTCATCAACTCGAGCCGATGGAGGCGATCATTTATGCGGCCCTCGCCTGCCATGTGGCTACTGCTGTCGAAGCCGCAAGAGTGCCTGTGGACCAGCACATCGCGTGCTCGTACAGATTTCAGATTGCAGATGGAAGCTACTTCTCGGAGGGATCGGACTGGGCAAACTTCACGTCAAAGACAGAAACCCTTGCAGAACAGTTCTCGCATGTCCTCGTGACGGACATCACTGATTTCTACAACCAGATCTATATTCATCGCCTAAACAATGCCATAGAAACTGCCGAGCCGAGTTTGAAACCAGTCGCAGATGACATTGAAGCCTTTCTCTCAACAATCAACAGCAAGTCGTCTCAGGGCGTACCTGTTGGGCCGGCTGCAAGCATCGTCATGGCCGAAGCCGTCCTGATCGACGTAGACGTGTTTCTACGAGATCAAGGCATTGCTCATACTCGATACGTTGACGACATTCGAATCTTCTCAAACTCTCCTCGAACCCTGTATCAAGTTCTTGAGCGACTGACTCTCTACCTGTATGAAAATCACCGACTAACCCTTTCGTCCGAAAAAACGATGGTGATGGATGCTAAGGAATACGTTCAGCAGCACATACACAGTACGTATGCTGACGAAAAGGTTGAGCTCCTTGAGACACTTGAGATTTTCAACCCCTACACTAATGAATTCGAAGAGGTTGAGGTAATCGTCGATGACGAAGAAGAAATCCAGAAGGCCCAGTTGGAGGCAGCGATCGAAAAGGTGATCAACTATGAGCACCTTGATTTGGGAGTAGCCCGGAGCGTCATTCGAACGGCCCGACGTAACAAGATATCGTCAATCGCCCACTATCTCTTAGATAACTTTGAGTTCTTTGTCCCTGCAGTAAACGACGTTGCGCTGTATCTTCAAGAAGTGACCGACACCGACTTGGCTCAGGAACTGCTGCCGCTATTTGAGACCCTTGTCGATTCGGAAGAGTTCGATAGTCAATTGGCTAAATTCTGGATTGAATGGTACGTGGCGCAGCATGAGGTATATATGGCATCGCCGAAAATTCGCCAATTCGTGTTCGCTGGATCGAACATCGAGAATCAAGCCCTCGCAGCAATTACGACCAAAAATGTTGCATGGGTCAGGAATCACAAGGCCGGCATCTACAACCTCGGGGGATGGGCAAGGCGTGCAGTACTGCATTCTGCAAGGGTTCTGCCGAGCGATGAGAGGAAGCACTGGCTAAAAATGATCATGGGTGTATCACCAGTTGTTCTTGACCGTTGGGTGGCCAAGTGGGTGATCGACACGGCGTAACGCCTAACCTGAGTCGACACATTCCTGAATGACCGCTTTCCAAATCTGGCAATTTCCGCAAAGGGTCGGTTGCCGTCAAGCGGTGCTACAACTTGACGCTCCGCTCCGGCCGAGTTGTGTGAATTGCTCCTACGGCAGGTTCTGGAGTGCAGCAGCCGTTCCGATGACTGCTATCTGGCGCGGGTCAATTTTCGCTGTTGGCCGATATTACCCCTTGGACATCGTCCCCGATAGCTTCCAATCAGGCTCCGATCAACAGCAAGGAGCACCGGAGCCATCAGACGAGTGACTTCCAAGCAAAGGTAATTAGCCCGCAGCCGTGCGCAGGAGCGGCGCGGGCAATGACTCAGATCAATTTTTGCAGGCTCTTCAGCAACTCTTCAATATTCCCTTCGTGACGCTTGTAATAAGTCCAAGGTCCGATGCGCTGGGACGTGACCAGCTTGGCCCGCTGCAAGACCGTCAAGTACTGTGAAATGGTCGACTGGGACAGCCCCGCACTCTCCTGGATGATGCTTACGCATACCCCGACCTTTTCAGGATCGACCTCTTGCTCAGGATAGTGTTTGCGTGGATCTTTGAGCTTGGCCAAGATCGCCAATCGGGCGGGGTTGTCCAAAGCCTTCAGTGCTTCATGGATATCAATGCTCATGGCAACCTCAAAACTATTTTTCTCGATATTATAATATCTCAATTACTAATAGCAGTACACGGATGTAGTGAGAGCCACTACCGCAAAGTCCAGAGCGATGTCGGGCATCAGCAATGCCCTCCACCGGTTCGCCGCATTCGCTGCCCGCTAGTCTCCGCAACCGTTTAGTGCACCACGGAACGAGCGTCAGACGCCCCATAACGAGTTGATCTCTTGCGACCTCATGGCGAGTGCGCGGTAAACCGGGGCACGATATAAGAGCCAAGTTCATCAATGACTTTGAATTGCCCCGGGTTTTGCGGAGGCTCCAACTCTTGAGAAGATGGAGCCATGAAGAAGACGACGAAGTTCT
>NZ_AMXE01000041.1 GCF_000310205.1 Thauera linaloolentis 47Lol = DSM 12138
GGCGGTGCGCGCGCCCGCGCCGCGGCGGGCGCCGAAGCGCCATTGCCGGCCTTGCCCGTCGCCCACCTGCAGGCCGACCGCCCCGACATCACCCGCCTGCGCGACGGTGGACGGGCCTATCCGCTCGGCGAGGCCGACCGCCCCGCCCGCCGCGGCCGCGATGGCGACAGCCGCGCGGCCGAACTGGCACGGATCGTCGACTACCTGGATGCCGCCAGTGCGGGGCACTTGCGCTACCGGCCGCACGGCGGCGCGACGTACTGCAACATCTACGCGGCCGACTATGCCTACCTTGCCGGCGTCTACCTGCCACGGGTGTGGTGGACCGATTCCGCGCTGTACCGCCTGGCACTGGGCGAGCCGCCGGACGTGATGTACGGCCGGACGGTGCGCGAACTCAATGCCAACGCCCTGTACGACTGGTTCGACGAGCATGGCGCCGCGTTCGGCTGGGCGCGCGAACTGGATCTCACCCTGCTGCAGGCGGCAGCGAATGCCGGCGAGGTCTGCGTCATCGTCGCCAAGCGCCGAGATCTCAACAGCTCGGGACACGTCAGCGTCGTCGTCCCCGAACAGGATGGCGCCGGGGCGCGGCATGCGGAGGATGGCGAGGTCCTGCGCCCGCTCGAATCGCAGGCCGGTGCGCGCAATGTCACGCGCGCCGTGTCGGCCAGCGCGTGGTGGGCCGGGGAGCGCTTCCAGTCCTTTGCATTCTGGCGGCATTCCTGATCGAATGCCGAGCACCCGCGGCTGCGCGGGAAAAACGAGAAACCGGCGCCTGCTGCTGGCAGCCGATTGCCGAGGAGACACCAGATGGCCAAACCCCAGGCGCCCGGGCAGCCGCTGCCCGCATTGAAGATGCCCCTGCTGTCCGACACCGCGCATGCCGGGGGTGTGCCCGGGGTGCTGCGCAGCGCCGGCAGCCGTGCCGACGGCAGCGATGGCGAAGATCTGCTCCCTGGCCTGGAGGTAGTGCGCACGCTGGAACTGGCGCCGGCCAGCCGCAGCGCCGACGCTCCCGCCAGCGAGGTGCTCGATGCCGGTGCCGGCCTGCTGGCGCTGGAAGCCGCGGACGGTACGACGATCTTCATCCGCGCCGATGCGCTGGCGGAACAGCTCGCGCGCGCGAGGCCGGAACTGATCGAGATCGACGAGCAGCAGGCGAGGACGATCGATTTCGCCCGTTTTCGCGACAACCGCGATACCGCGCGCGGTGCGCTCGGCTGGGTGTGGCGCCGGGTGATGGAGCTCCGGCTTCCGGACGATGAGCTGGCCGGCAAGGCCAGGGAGGCCGCGCGCGAGGCGCTCGGCGGCAAGACCCAGGACTGGGCCGCCGCATGGGCATCGCGCAAGGGCGCGCAGGCGCTGATGCGCACGATCGAGAACCGCCTTGCCGGCACGCCCGGCCTCTACCGCTGGCGCGGTGGCGCGCTGCAGGACGGCGACCGCTGCGAGAGCGGGGATGCGCGCCTGAGCGAGGCGGCGCGGGCCGGCAGCCTGCTGGTGTTCATCCATGGCACCGGCTCGCATACGCTGGGCGGTTTCGGCGATCTGCCGGGCAGCAGCGCATGGGGCGTGCTGGAACAGCGCTTCGGCGAGCGCGTCTTCGGTTTCGAGCACCGTACTTTTTCCGAGAGCCCGATAGACAACGCGCTGGCGCTCGCCGACGTCCTGCCGGCCGAAAGCCGGCTGTGCCTGGTCACGCATTCACGCGGCGGCCTCGTCGGCGACCTGATGTGCCTCGATGCCGGCGATGCCATGCTTGACGAATTGATCGATGCCTGGCGGCCGGCAGTGCGCGGCGATGAGCGCGCCACGGCGCGCGAACTGGCTGCCGTGGCCACCGCCGAGCAGGCCAAGCTGCGCCGCCTGGCCGCCCTGCTGCGTGACAAGAAGCTGCGCGTCGAGCGCTACGTGCGGGTGGCCGCGCCGGCGCGCGGCACGGCGCTGCTGTCGGACAATCTCGATGTCTTCCTGTCGACCCTGCTCAACCTGGTGCGCCGTTTCGGCGCATGGGGGGCCGGCACGGTCGCCGGCGCGCTCGCCTCGCCGCTGGCCGCCGAAGCGGCGCGCAAGGCCGCCAACCGCGGCCTCGCCTTCCTGTCGCGCGTGGTGCTGGAAATCGCCGACAAGCGCCTGCAGCCCGGTGTCGTGCCGGGCATCGAGGCGATGCTGCCCGAATCGCCGATGGGCATGCTGCTCGGCCGTGCCGCGCTGGCACCGCAGACCCGCATGGCCGTCATCGCCGGCGACATCGAGGGTGGCGGAGCCGGGCTGGTGCAGCGCATCGGCGTGATGTTCGTGGACTGGGCTTTCTTCGACCGCGCGCGCAACGACCTGGTGGTGGATACCGATTCGATGTACGGCGGCCTCATCGCCCGCGCTGCGGGCGCGGGCGGTGCCGCGCACCGCGCGATCTACGTGCAGGGGCCGGAAGTCAGCCATTTCCGCTATTTCCGCGACGACGTGAAGAGCGCCGGCGTCGGCCTGCCCGCGGCGCTCGCCGCCTGGTTGACGCGCGAGGCGCCGGAACGGCAGGCCCCGTGGCTGCCGCTCGCCCTGCCCGAGCTCGAGCCGGCCGCCGCCAGCCGCGCCAGCCGTGGCGAAGCCGAACCCGCCGACGACACCATACCGGTGCTGGTCTACCTGCCGGGCATCATGGGCAGCCATCTCGCGGCCGATGGCGACCGCATCTGGCTCGATCCGCTCGACCTCGCCCGCGGCCGCCTGTCGCGCATCGCGATGGGCGCACGCCGGGCGGTACGCGAGGATGGTCTCGTCGGCCTGGCCTACGGCAAGCTCGCCGATCATCTCGAAGCCAGCCACCGCGTGATCCGCCACGATTACGACTGGCGCCAGCCGATCCGCAAGCTCGGCGCCGATCTCGCCCGCGTCCTGCGCGACGCGCTGCAGGCCCATCCCGGCCAGCCGGTGCGCATCCTCGCCCACAGCATGGGCGGGCTCGTGGCGCGTGCCGCCTTCGCGGCGGACAAGACCTTGTGGCGCGACATCGTCGCCCGCCCTGGCGGGCGCCTGCTGATGCTGGGTACGCCCAACCATGGCTCGCATCTGTTCGTCGAAACCCTGCTCGGCCAGTCCGACACCATCCGCACGCTGGCGCGGGTGGACCTGAAGAACGGCATGCAGGCCGTGCTCGACATCGTCGCCGGCTTTCCCGGCGCCGTGCACCTGCTGCCCGCCCCCGGTTTCGAGGACACGGGCGGCACGGCGGAAAAGGACTACTACCGTGCCGAGGCATGGAGCGAGCTGGCCGAGATCAACAACGATTTTTGGTTCGGCCGCAGGCTGGCCGGCAAGCCGGCACAGGCGGCGCTCGACGAGGCCGCCGCTTTCTGGCGGGAAATGGCGGACACGCGCTGGGTGGATCTCGCGCCCGATCGCGTCGCCTACGTCTTCGGCCAGGCCGACAACACCCCCTGCGGCATCCTGCTGCAGCGCCAGGATGGCAAGCCGAAGAGCATCATGATGCGCGGCACGCCGCACGGCGACGGCTCGGTGACCTGGAAATCGGGCCGCATCCCCAACCTGCCCGACGAGCGCTGCTGGTACATGCCGGCAGACCACATGGGCCTGACCAGCACCGGCAGGCATTTCGGCGACATCGAGGCCTTGCTCGACAAAGGCGTTCCGCTGCGGCTCGGCCGTCTGCCGGTGAGCCGTGGCGAGGAAGCGCGCGCGCCCCTGCTGAGCTACCGCGCGGGGCCGCCACCGGCCTACCCGGGCGATGCCGAGATCGCCACCCGCGTGCTCGGCGGGCGCTTCAGGCCCCTGCCGAGGCTCGGGCGCAGCACCCTGTCGGTCGCGGTGAGGGCGATGGACCTGCGTTTCGTCCAGGTCCCCATCCTCTGCGGCCACTACGAAGGCGACCCCATCGCCGGCGCCGAGGGCGTCATCGACCGCTGGCTGGTCGGCGGCGCGCTCAGCCAGCGCCAGCGCCTGGGCATCCACTCCGGCGCACTCGGGGGCGCCACCGTGGTGCTGATGCCGCGCAGCCGGCAGGAGCGCCTGCGCCGCACGGGGCGTGGCGCGGTGGTCGTCGGCCTGGGGGAAATGGGGCGCCTGGGCGCCGAGGGCGTCACCGAGGCGGTGCGCGCCGGGGCCTTGCGCTACCTGTTGCACGCGTGCGACCGCGACGGCGAAGAGGGCGGCGGCATGGTGGACGGCGAGGCACTGCCCCTGCGCCTGGCGAGCCTGCTGATCGGCACCAACTCCACCGCGCAGCTCGACGTCGGCGATGCGGTGAAGGCGATCGTCCTCGGCGTGCTGCTTGCCAACCGCGATTTTGCGCTGTGCTCGGGTGCCGGCAAGGCGCCGCGCGGGCGTATCGTCGCGCTGGAACTGGTCGAGCTGTACCGCGACGCGGCGATTTCCGCCGCCTACGCCGTCAGTACGCTGGACAAGACCCTGGCCGGCGAACTCGGCCGCTTCGACACCGAACTGGAGCTGGCGGCCGAGCTGCAGCACGGCGACGGCGTGCGCCAGCGCCTGACGGTGAGCCCCTTCACCGACTACTGGCCGCGGCTGGCGGTCGGCTATGCGGACGACGACGAGGCGGGCGCCGCTGCCCAGGCGCCCGGCGCGGCCCCGCGTGTGCTTCATGCCGAGCGCCTGCGTTTCACCTACATGGGCGAAAAAGCGCGTGCCGAGGTCGTCGTGCAGCAGCGCCAGCCCGCGCTGTTCGAAAAGCTCGCCGCCGAGGCGCTCACCGGCCCCAATGCCACGCGCTATGTGGCGGGCGAGCATGCCCTGGGCCACATGCTGTTCCAGTTGCTGGTACCGGTCGACTTCAAGGCAGTGGCGCGCAAGGCCAACAACCTGATCCTGGTGGTGGACGAGCGCACCGCCAATCTGCCGTGGGAGCTGCTCGAAGCCGATGGCGAGCCGCTGGTGCGCAACACGCGCATGGTGCGCCAGTTTTCGACCACCCGCTTCCGCCGCGAGGTCGTGCACACCGATGCGCTGAACGCCTGCGTCATCGCCAACCCCAGCACCGAGGGCTATCACGCGCAGTTCGGCGGCCCGGACTGGCGGCCCAGGCTGGATGGCGACGGCAAGCCCCGCCCCGACCGCCTGCCCAGCCTCGACGGTGCGGCGCGCGAAGGCGAGGCCGTGGCCCGCATCCTCGAAGGCGCGGGTTATGTCGTCAAGCACTCGCCGCCGGATTCGCTCGCCAGTGACGTCTTCGCCCATTTGTTCGCCCGCCCCTGCCGCATCCTCGCCATCGCCGCCCATGGCATCTACGCCAAGCGCGGTGCCGACGGCCGCTACCGCAGCGGTGTCGTGCTGTCCGACGGCCTGCTGTTGTCGGCGACCGAGATCGGCTTGCTGGAAACCGTGCCCGACCTCGTCTTCCTGAGCTGCTGCCATCTCGGCCGGATCGGTGGCGGCGAGGCCGAAGCCGGGCAGCGCCTGGCCGCCAGCCTGGCCCGGGAACTGATCGACATGGGCGTGCGCTGCGTCGTGGCGGCGGGCTGGGAGGTGCGCGACGACGCGGCGCTGAGCTTTGCCGAGACCTTCTTCAACCAGATGGCGGTGCAGGGCGCGCGTTTTGCCGATGCGGTCTTCGTCGCCCGCCGCGCTGCGCTCGATGCCCATCCCGACTGCAACACCTGGGGCGCCTACCAGGCCTATGGCGATCCGGCCTTCCAGTTGAAGCTCGACGTCCGTTCGGCGCGCGACGATGCGCCATTGCTGGCGCCGGAGGAACTGCTCGACTGGCTGGAGCAACTGCGCCTCGACACCCGGGTGCCCGGCGCGGGCAGGGGCGAGCGTGATTTCGTCGCCCTGGACAAGCGCGTCCAGCGGCGCCTGGCGCATCTGCCGCCGCACTGGGCGGAGCGCACCGATGTGCTGCAGGCCATTGGCCGGCTCTATGGTAGTTACGGCGCGGCCGGCTTCGGCGCCGCGCAGATGGCTTTGCTGCGAGCCGTCGCCGAGGATTCGTCGCAGGGCGTGGTGCCGATCAGCACCATCGAGCAACTGGTCAACCTGGAGGCGTGCCGCGCGGAGGCACTGAGCGTGCCGGGCGAGGGCCAGGACCTTGCCGCGGCGGCGGCGCTGATCGACGATGCGCTGGCCCGTGTGTCGGCGCTCGTCACCTTGTCCGGCCTGCATCCCGCAAGCGGGGGCGGCGCGGATGCCGGCTTGCGGGTCAATGCCGAGCGGCAGTCCATCATCGGCAGCACCTGGAAGCGCAAGGCGATCGTGTTGCTGCGCAACACGGCGCCTGAGCTCGACGCGGTGCGCGAGGCGCTGCGGCAGGCGCGGGACGCATATGCGCAGGGGGAAGGCGATGCCGCCGCGCCGGGCTGGAACCCCTACGCCTGCATCAACCGCCTGCAGCTCGATGCCGTGCTCGGCGAGACGGGAGCCGGCGGCGCCGACGCGACGCGCTGCGCGGACGCGGCGCGCGCGCGTTTCGGGCGCAGCTTCGACTTCTGGGATGCGGTGATGGCGGCCGATGCCGTCGTCGCCCACTGGCTGGCCGGCGGCGAACTGCCGGGCGAGCCGCGCGGCCGCAAGCTGGCCGCAGCCTTGAGCCAGGATTACCGCGATACGCTGGACAAGGTCGCAGCATCGCCGCGCGACCTCGATTCGGTGTTCGCGCAGCTCAGGCTGCTGGCGGACTTCCTGCGGCTGCGGGGCAGCAAGGCGGACCTGGAGAGGGCGAAGGTGCTGGACGAAGTGCTGACCGTCCTGGGCGGAACGGCCTGAACCCGTGCCGGCCGCTTGCACGACGAAACACCCCGGTGCGGAATCTTTTGCCCGATATCCGTCTCTGACCCGGTATTCTGCCGCCTCGGCCCGTCGTGGCGGCCCCGACATTTCCATGGAATGCCTCATGTATCGAGATCCGAAATTCTCCGGCCTTTTCAACCAGTTCGGCGCCCGCGGCGGCACGCCGCCCAGCCTGTTGCAGAAAATCGTCACCGCGCTCGTCACCATCGCCGTGTTCGGCGTCGCGCTGATGTTCTCGGTCGTCTTCTTCGCCGTCGTCGTCACCGTCGGCGCGGTCGCCTGGGGCTACCTGTGGTGGAAGACGCGCGCGGTGCGCAAGCAGATGCGCGACCATCCGCCGACCGGCGGGGGCATGGTGATCGAGGGCGAGGTCATCCGCGAGGTCGAGATCGAAGGCCGTCCGCGCGGGGACGCTCCGCCGCGCTGAGCTTCGCCGCCCCGCGCGCCATGGCTTGGTGTAGTCTGTCCGCTCCCCTGCAGACGGGCCGCAGAGCCTGGCGGCAGGATCCGATACCAGACAGAGGACAACAACCATGAGCAATGTGACCCTTGGCGGCAACCCGATCGAAGTATCCGGCCGCTTTCCGCAGGCGGGCGATCGCGCCCCCGCCTTCAAGCTGACGGGGGCCGACCTGGCCGATGTCGGCCTCGATGCCTTTGCCGGCAAGCGCAAGGTGCTGAACATCGTCCCCAGCCTCGACACGCCGGTGTGCGCCACCTCGACGCGCAAGTTCAATGCCGAAGCCGGCGGCCTGGCCGACACCGTGGTGCTGGTGGTGTCCGCCGACCTGCCCTTCGCCGCCAAGCGCTTCTGCGAGACCGAGGGCCTGCAGAACGTCAAGACGCTGTCGACCTTCCGCAGCCCCGCCTTCGCCCAGGACTATGGCGTCGCCATCACCTCCGGCCCGCTGGCCGGCGTCACCGCGCGCGCGGTGGTCGTGATCGATGCGAACGACACGGTGGTGTATGCGCAACGCGTGCCCGAGATCAAGGAAGAGCCGGACTATGCCGCTGCACTGGCTGCGCTGAAGTAAGCCAGCCAGGGCTGCGGCCCTTGTGCACACAAGAAAGGCCCCGCATCCTCACGGAGCTGCGGGGCCTTTTTTCGAATCGTCGAGCGTGACGGCGATCAGTTCCCTACTTTCAGCCGGCCGCCCTTGCCCAGGCCACCCTTCACTTCCTGCGCCTTGTAGTTGCGCAGCGAGATCACCATGTTGTTGTAGGCGTCCATGAACGCCGCCACGGTGGCCTTGCCCTCGGGAGAGCGGGAGAAGCCGCCCAGGCCGGCAGCGGCGCCGCCGCCGATGGCGCCCAGGGCCGCACCGAAGTTGGTGGCCGTGGCGTTGCCTTCGGAGATGGATATCTGCACGCCCGAGCGGATGTCGAACATGCTCAGCGTCACCACCGAAGCCTTGCTCTGCATGGCGCCGCCAATGACGGCTCCTGCCCTGCCGAGCAGGCCGCCCACGCCGGCAGCCATCTGGCCGGTGGAGTCGTTGTCGATGATGATGGACGGCTCCATGTAATAGTCCGCGGCGACGCGCTGGCCCTTTTGCTGCTTGGAGCCGGCACGGAATTCGCCCGAGTTGCGCTGCTTGTCCGTGATCGCGCTGATCTTGCTTTCGGTGCGGTTGTTGCCGACCGACGTGATGACGAAGCAGTTCGATTGCTGCACGGCCAGGCGGATCAGCGGTTCGATGGTGGTGATGTTGGTGGCGGCGCCGAAGCTCGCGTACCACTCCTTGCCGCGGCCGTCGTCCACTGCCAGCGTTCCCAGCGGCTCGTCGCAGCGTTCGAGGTTGGCGTTGGCGTTGACGCTGGCGTCACCGGCAGCGCCGCCGGTGACGGCGGTGGGGCTGTTGCCCGAGGATACGAGGCCGCCGGCGCCAGGGGTGACGCAGCCGGTCAAGGCCAGCGAAGCCGCAAGCGCGGCCAGGGAGATAGAGGTCTTGGACATGGAGGTCGTCTTTCGTAGGGGGGTGAAAGGATGGAAAACGAATGAGCGCAGCAGCGGTACACCGTTCAGCGCAGATACCAGCCGGACGGTGCCCAGATCCAGTAGTACGGATACCCGGTATACCAGGCTCCCCAGGATTTGCGATACGCCTCGCGGATGCGGTAGAGCCGCTGCTCGTCCTGCTTGGCGGCCTGTGCCTCGGCGAGTAGTTTGTCGGCGTCCTTGTAGTTTGCGGCCGCGGCGAGGCTCAGCCAGGCTTCGGCTTCGGCGGGATCGGAGCCCATTTCCTCGAAGCCCAGCAGGTACAGGCGGCCCAGTGCGTATTGCGCCTCGGTGTGACCGCGGTCGCCGGCCTTGCGCATCCACTGGATGGCCTGGTAGCTGTCGCGCGTCACGCCGTCGCCGCGCAGCAGGCGCAGGCCCAGGTCATACGCAGCCCTGGGGTCCTGCTCGGCCAGCTCCGCCAGGGCCTGCAGGCGGCGTTCGGCCTCCGGATCGCCCGGCTCCCCCTGGAAGGTGGCGGTGTTGCGCGGCACGTCGGCGCAGCCATTGCCGTTGCACAGCCGGACGGTGTCCTGGCGGGGGGCGATCTGGTCGGCAGGCGTCTGTGCGCAGCCCGCCATGATCGTGGTTGCCATGATCGCGGCCAGAGGTATAAGGACGGATGGAACTGCTGTGCGCATGGCGGGCCTTTCTCGGGGCGAAACGGGCTCAAGTATATAGAAAACTCTTACGGGTTGATCGTGAGTTTTTTATGGAGACGGGGTTTCGCCACTGTGCCGCGGGCTGCCGGAGGCGATATTCCAGAGCGATTTTTCAGTTCGTTCGGATGGGCATTCGCCGCCGCCGAGGCGCGGTGCTATTCGCTGCCGCGCGCCGATTCGTCGAGGTCGCCATCGGCCGCCGCTTCGGTTTCTTCCGGCACCGCGCTGGCCAGTACCTTGTCGATGCGCTTGCCGTCGATGTCGACGACCTCGAAGCGCCAGCCTTCCCACACGGCGATGTCGCCGGTGTTGGGCAGGCGGCCGAGCAACCACATCATCATGCCGGACAGGGTGTGGTAGCGCCCCTTGTCTTCTTCCGGCACGTTCTTCATCGCCAGGCGGTCCTTCAGCTCGAGGATCGGGATCAGCCCGTCCAGCAGCCAGGAGCCGTCCTCGCGCTGGACGGCCCAGGCTTCCTCGTCGTTGTCGGTCTGGAATTCACCGGTCACCGATTCGAGCAGGTCGTGCAGCGTGACCATGCCCAGCACCTCGCCGTACTCGTCGATGACGAACACCATGTGGGTGCTGGAGGCGCGGAACTGGTCGAGCAGTTCCATGCCGGTGAGCGATTCGGGCACGTAGATCGGTGCCTGCAGGGCCTCGGTCAGGTCGACCTCGGCGCCGCGCAGGGTCTGGTTGAAGAGCTGCTTGGCGCTGATGATGCCGAGGATCTCGTCGAGGCCGCCGCGGCACACCGGGAAGCGCGAATGGGTCGACGCGGCCATCAGCGACAGGTTTTCTTCGAGCGGGCGGTTGACGTCCAGCCACACGATGTCCGAGCGCGGCACCATCAGCGAACCGAGCTGGCGCTCGTCGAGGCGGAACACGTTGCGCACCATCTCGTGCTCGCTCTTTTCGATGATGCCGGCTTCCGAGCCCTCGTCGAGCATGGCGCGGATTTCCTCCTCGGTCACGCTCGGGCCGTTGACCTCGCGCTGTCCCATCAGACGCAGCAGCAGCGCGGTCGAGTTCGACAGCAGATGCACGAAGGGGCGCGAGGCGATCGACAGCATGTTCATCGGCCGCGCGACGAGGCGGGCGATACCCTCGGGGTTGATCTGGCCGATGCGCTTGGGCACCAGTTCGCCGATCACGATCGACACGTAGGTGATGACGACGACGACGAGCACCGTCGAGCCGATCTCGCTGACGCGCTGTTCGACGCCCAGCGACTGCAGCCAGTCGGCCAGCGGACCGGCAAGCGCGGCTTCGCCGACGATGCCGTTGAGGATGCCGATCGAGGTGATGCCGATCTGGATCGTCGACAGGAAGCGGGTCGGTTCTTCTCCGAGCTTGACGGCGACCGCCGCTGCGCTGTCGCCTTCCTCGGCGAGTCTGGCCAGCCGCGCGCGGCGCGCGGTGACGAGCGCGATCTCCGACATGGCGAAGATGCCGTTGAGCACGATGAGGGCGATGAGGACGAATATTTCCATGAAGTGTTCGGTGCTGGCAGGGTTCAGGCGCGCGGGCACGGCTGCGGCGGGGCAGGTGCGGTATGCGGCGGCATGGGAAAGGCGGGCCCGGTGCCGGAGGCGGCGGGGGATTCGGCGCACGACGGGAAGCGTGTGCGCGACAGTTGCTCTAAGGGGCGGGGGAGTGTCCGGACGCCGGGTTCAGGCGGAACACGGACATGCGGCCGGCGCGCGGATGGCGCCGCCCGTGGCGAGGAAGGGCAAGATCGCCCGGACGAGTCGCCATCGGCGGAAGCCGAGGATTCATCCTCGGCGCGAGGCGGCTCGGTGGGGGTCGGAACGGTATTCGGCAGGGTGTGTTGACTCATAGCGCGGAGCCATTTTTATGGACCCCGCCTGACCCTTGATTTGTTTGAGGAAAAATAATCATGCCGCAAGTACCGGGAATTGTCACCTTTCGTATCGGGCGGGCGGCCGCCCATCGGCCGCGGGCTTACCGGCTTGGCGCCGTCGCGTGCAGCGCCCGCGCGATGAAATGCCGACCCACGCGCGGGCGTGGCACGCGTTCGTCGAACCACTCGCGCACGTCGTTTTCCAGGCCGATGCCGTGCATGTAGTTGTACAGCGCCTTGTTCAGCGCCCGGCCCAGGCGGTCGTGGTCCACGCCCGTAGGGTCGATGAAGCCGACGTCGTTGCGGGCGAAGCTCGCCCTGGGCTGCGGCACGAGTTCGACACCGTATTCCTCCGGGTGCATGCCGACGGGAGAATGCACGGTACAGGCGAAGCGGTGGAAGAAGCCGGACTGGATGCAGCCGGCCTCGAACAACTGGCGCACGTATTCCAGCGCATCCACGGTGTCGTGCACCGTCTGCGTCGGGAAGCCGTACATCAGGTAGGCGTGCACCAGCACGCCGGCGTCGGCGAAGGCGTGGGTGACGCGCGCCACCTGTTCCACCGAGACGCCCTTCTTCATCAGTTTCAGCAGGCGGTCCGACGCCACCTCCAGCCCGCCCGAGACCGCGATGCAGCCACTGTCTGCGAGCAACTGGCAGACCTCGGGGGTGAAGGATTTCTCGAAGCGGATGTTGCCCCACCACGAAATCGCCACGCCGCGCCGCAGCAGTTCCTCGGCCAGGGCGCGCAAAGCCTTGGGCGGCGCGGCTTCGTCGACGAAGTGGAAGCCCGTCTGCCCGGTCTCGGCGACGACGGCCTCGATGCGGTCGACCAGCAGGCTGGCCGAGGCGCCGTCGTAGCGGCCGATGTAGTCGAGGCTGATGTCGCAGAAGCTGCATTTCTTCCAGTAGCAGCCGTGGGCCACGGTGAGCTTGTTCCAGCGCCCGTCCGACCACAGCCGGTGCATCGGGTTGAGCATGTCCAGCACCGACAGGTAGCCGTCGAGCGGCAGGCCGTCCCAGGTCGGGGTGCCGGCCTCGGCGAAGGGCACGTCGGGCTCGGCGAGGTTGATGTAGCGCACGGCGCCGTCCGCCTCGCGCAGGAAACTGCGCACCAGGCGCGACTTGCCGCGCCGTCCCTGCAGATGTTCGAGCAGGGCCAGCAGCGGGCGTTCGCCGTCGTCGAGGGTGACGTAGTCGAAGAAGTCGAACACGCGCGGTTCGGCCAGTTCGCGCAGCTCGGTATTGACGAAGCCGCCGCCGAGCACGGTGACGATGCCCGGGTGTTTCGCCTTGATCGCCTGCGCGATGCGGAAGGCACCGTAGACCGAGCCCGGAAAAGGCGTGGAGAGCAGCACCAGTTGCGGCGCGTGGCGCGAGACGGCGTCCAGCGCCAGCTCCTGCAGGCAGGCGTCGACCAGCGTCGGCGGCGCGGCGAGCGCGGCGGCGAGTGGCTCGAAGGTGGGCTGGCTCATCGCCAGCGTCTCGGCGTAGCGCACGAACTCGAAGCGCGCATCGACCGCGTCGCGCAGGATGTCGGCCAGTTCGTTCAGGTACAGCGTGGCGAGGTGGCGTGCGCGGTCGGCGAGGCCGAGCGCGCCGAAAGCCCAGCCCAGCGGATCGCCGCCGTCGGGGTCGTCCGCGTCGGCATAGGCGTCGACCGCGTCGAAGCGCGGTCCCTCAGGCAGGAAGGTCCGGCTGGCGATGCGGTGGGCGATGGTCGGGTCGCGCCCCTGCAGGAAGGCGATGGTCGGCCCGACGGTGAAGCGATAGCGCGCGAAGTGGTCCAGGAAGCCCTGGACCAGCGGTGTGCGCTGCTTGCGCGGCAAGGCGTCGGCGCGCGCGTGGATCGCGTCCAGGCCGTCGGGCGACAGCAGGCGCAGCACCAGCTTCAGCGCCAGGTCTTCCTGCACGGCGTCGATGCCGCGCGAGCGCAGGAAGCCGGTCAGGTAGGCGGTGGAGGGATAGGGGGTGTTCAACTGCGTCATCGGCGGGATGACGGAGAGCACGCGGATCGGGCTAGGCTGCATCGTAGGGGGCGTCGTGGGCGGGGGCACGAGGATGCCGTGTGCGCTACTGGAACGCCACCTCGGCGAAACTGCGCAGCTTGCGGCTGTGCAGGCGGTCGATGCCTTGCTCGCGCAGGCGCTCCAGCGCGCGGATGCCGATGCGCAGGTGCTGGTCCACGCGCTCGCGGTAGAACTGGTTGGCCATGCCCGGCAGCTTGATCTCGCCGTGCAGCGGCTTGTCGCTGATGCACAGCAGGGTGCCGTAGGGCACGCGGAAGCGGAAGCCGTTGGCGGCGATGGTGGCGGACTCCATGTCCAGCGCCACCGCACGGCTCTGGCTGAAGCGCCGCTCCGGGCTGCTGGCCATGCCGTGCGAGGGCAGCAGTTCCCAGTTGCGGTTGTCGGTGCTGGCGACGGTGCCGGTACGCAGCACGCGCTTCAGCTCGTAGCCGGACAACTGCGTGATCTCTTCCACCGCCGCCTCCAGCGCGAGCTGGACCTCGGCCAGGGCCGGAATCGGCACCCACAGTGGCAGTTCCTCGTCGAGCACGTGGTCCTCGCGCACGTAGCCGTGGGCGAGCACGTAGTCGCCCAGGTGTTGGCTGTTGCGCAGGCCGGCGCAGTGGCCGAGCATCAGCCAGGCATGCGGGCGCAGCACGGCGATGTGATCGGTGATGGTCTTGGCGTTGGCCGGGCCGACGCCGATGTTGACCATCGTGATGCCGCTGCGGTCGCCGCGCACCAGGTGGTAGGCCGGCATCTGCGGCAGGCGCGGCGGCGCCGCGCCGAGGGCGTCGTTCGCACCCGGCGCCAGGCCGCGGCGGCGGGTGACGACGTCGCCGGGCTCGACGAAGGCCTCGTAGCCATGGCCGGAGGCGGCGTCCGACATCAGCTCGTGGCCGAGCTTGATGAATTCGTCGATGTAGAACTGGTAGTTGGTGAACAGGATGAAGTTCTGGAAGTGCTCGGGCCGTGTGCCGGTGTAGTGGCGCAGGCGGTGCAGCGAGTAATCCACCCGCGGCGCGGTGAACAGTGCAAGGGGCTGCGGTTCGCCCGGGCCGGGCTCGAAGGTGCCGTTGGCGATGCCGTCGTCCATCGCGCCCAGGTCGGGCAGGTCGAAGCGGTCGCGCAGCAGCAGCCGGCGGTCGGGGCCGAGCTGGCCTTCGAGGTGGTCGTTCTCGGCGAGCGCGAAATGCACCGGGATCGGCTGCGCGCTGGTGCCGACTTCCAGCGGCATCTGGTGGTTGCGCAGCAGCAGCCCGAACTGTTCGAGGTAGTAGTCGGCGAACAGGTCGGGCCGTGTCAGCGTGGTCTCGTACACGCCGGGGCCGGCGACGAAGCCGTAGGACAGGCGCGAATCCGCGCGTGCCACGGTGTTGGTGCGCACCCGCAGCAGCGGGTAGCAGGCGCGCACGTGGCGGCCGATGTCCTCGCCCGCCACGTAGCGCTGCAGGGCGTCGCGCAGATGGCCGGCGCTGGCGGCGTGGATCTCGCGCACGCGCGCGAGCGCGGCGGCGGCATCGTCGAAGTGGCTGGGGGCGAAGAAGGGCGCGGTGTTCATGGTCGGCGGCATGGGAGGCTCGGGGCGCTCAGCGCGGCGTTTTCAGCGTGTCGGGCAGGCTCAGCGTGCCGGTGTCGGAGAAGCGCACGCCGCCCAGCACGCCGCCCGCCAGGCGGCCGCGCAGGGTGTAGGGCACGCCGTCCGTCTTGCGCCCCTCGATGACGCCCAGGGCCTGGCGCAGGACGGCGGCGGTGGACACCGTCACCGGCACGCCGACCACCGCCTCGCCGAAGCGCGGCACCGTGCCGCGCTGGTCGCTGACGCCGGTGGCGAAGGGCTTGCCGTCGAGGTCGAGCTCCAGCACGAGGCCGTCGAAGTCGATTGCGGCGTCGTTGGGGTTTTGTACCCGCAGTTTGACCGCGAAGCGCATTTCCATGCCCTGCCCCGGCAGCGGTTCGAGGCCGACGACGTTGACGCGCACCGGTTCGCGGTGGATCAGGCCGGCGCATCCGGCTAGCGCCAGCGCGCACAGCATCATCAGGCACGGCAGCCAGCGCTGCGGCGGATTGCGGAAAGCGGGGGTTTGCATCGGACAACTCCGTTGGTCGAGGCCGTGGGTGTTCATTCTAACCGCCGGAATGTTTGCGGTTTTCCGGGCCGCGGCGCGGGTGTGCCGCGCTTAGTGCCCCATGGTGTCGAGTTGCAGGCGGCCGCGCTCGATTGCGCGCTCGACCTGCATCGCCGCGACGAAGGGGCTGGCCTTCGCGCCATCCGCCGGCAGCAGCAGGCCCAGTTCGTCCCGCATCCGCGTCATGGCGACGTAGAAGCGGTTGCTTTCTTCCGTGCGGTCGCAGCCCGCGAGCGGGAAACGGCCTTCCTCCAGGAAGGGCAGGATGACGGCGCCGAACTCCTGCCCCTTGGCGGCTTCCACGGTGCACAGCAGCACCGTCTTGTGCTTGCGCAGCTCGGCGACCTTTTCCTCCGCGTCGCGCAGCCATTGCGCGAACGCCCGCAGGGGCTGGCCCAGGCGGCGGGCGGCATCGATGAAGCCGGCGATCGAGCGCACGACGACTTCCGCGCTGGCGGGGTCGATGAAGATGCGCCGGGCGGCGTTGCCGAGATCGAGTGTGCGTACGGCCCGTTCCAGCGACAGATGGGCCGCTTCGTCGGCCGGGGCGGCGCGCAGATCCTCCAGGGTCCTGGCCAGGCGCAGGCGCGCATCGCGCTGCGCCGGTGTCTCGGCGATGGTTTCGGCGGCCTGGCGCTGCCGTGCCAGCAGCAGGTCGGCGTCGTCTCCGCGGCCTTCCTGGCGCAGCCGGGCGATCAGCTTCAGGCGCCGCCGGGCGGCCTCGTCCTCGTCGTCGTCGGACAGCGCGGCGGCCGCGCGGCCGGCCTGGGTCTGCGGCTTCAGCAGCCATCCGTGCAGGACGGCGTCGAACAGTCCGGGCTGGGCGGCGGCGGTCTTCATGTCCTCGATGCGGCGCTCGCCCCACGACAGCGCCTGCCACAGGGCCAGCGCCTGCAGGACCAGCAGGCGCCGGTCCACGCCGGGGATCGATTCATAGTCCTGCAGCGCGAAGGCGATCACGCCGCGCAGCATCAGTATCTCGGGACGCAGGAAATAGCGTTCCAGCCCTTCGACGCGGCAGCCGATGCCGGCTTCGAGCAGGGCATTCTCGATCGCGATCGATTCGTCCGGCGAGCGCAGGATGATGGCGCAGTCGTCCAGCCGCCGGCCGCGCTGCTGCCAGTCGAGTACCCGGGCGACGGTGCGCTGCGCGGCGTCTCCGGCGTCGGCATAGTGTTCGATCTCGATGCGCGCGGCGTTTACGCGCCCCGAATGCACGTCCTTTTTCTTGAATGCCGCCGTTGCCAGCGCCATCACCGGGCCGTGGCGGAAGGTCCGCGTCAGCGGCAGACGCCTGACGTTGTGCCAGGTGGCGCCGAAGTGGCCGCGGATGAAGTTGACGTCGGCGCCCGCCCAGCGGTGGATGACCTGATCGAAATCGCCCGCGCCGGTGAAGAAGGCATTGCCCTGGGCCAGCAATTGCTCCAGGCAGGCATAGCTGGCGGGGTTCATGTCCTGCAGTTCGTCGACGATCACCACACGGTAGCGCGGCAGCGGCGGTGGCGGCGCTTCGCCGTCGGTCAGCAGGCGGGCCAGGTCGTAGGTGGCGTCGAAGCCGCTGCGCCAGCGGCAGCCGTCGCCATCGCCGGCGCGTTCCTTCTCGAGCTGGCGGTAGAGGGCGAAGGCGCCTTCCGGGACGTCCAGCGCCTCGGCACGCTCGCCCGCGGTTTCGTCTTCGTCCAGCGTCGGTCGCACGAGCTGGGTCTTGAGCCGGTGGGCGATCTTCAGGAAGTCGGCGATCTGCGCATTGTGTTCCGGCAGCCACAGTTCGCGCGGCGCGCGGCGCAGGGCGTTGAGCCGCTGCAGTTCGGCCACGGCGGCGCGCACCTTCGGCGCGGCCGCTTCCGGCGAGGGCAGGAAAGGCGTGTCGCGGCCTTCGAGCTCGCGCAGGGTGTCGCGCGCGAAGTCGTCGAAAGTGGTGCAGCGCACACGCCGCGCCAGCCGCGCTTCCAGGCCGATGTCGGTCAGGCGCTGGCGCAGCACGCGCGCGGCCTCGGCCGAAAACGCCAGCACGACGACATGCTCGGGCGCCACGCCGCGCGTCACCGATTCGGCGATGCGCAGCGCCAGCGTGGTGGTCTTGGCCGCGCCCGCGCTGGCCATCGCGATCACATGGCGCGCGCTGTTGGTCTGGATCGCGGTCTGTTCGTCGGTGGGCGTGAAGCCCTTGGGCTGGAAACGGGGCGCGGAGCGGGGCATGGCGTGATGTCGGTGGCGGGCGGTGGGGCCGGGCCGAGGATAAATCAGTGTTTCCCCTTATGGGGTATCCTTGCCCCTCCTGCTCATCTTGCGGTGCACAAAAATGGGCGATCTGCTCCCCATCAAGGATCCCGTCCTGGTCTTCGCCCTGGTGGCGACCCTGATCCTGCTCGCTCCCATCGTCATGGGGCGCTGGCGCCTGCCCGGCATGATCGGGCTGCTGCTGGCCGGCGCGGTGCTCGGCCCCAATGCGCTCGGCGTGCTGGCGCGCGACCAGTCCTTCGTGCTGTTCGGCACGGTCGGCCTGCTCTACATCATGTTCTCGGCCGCGCTCGAGATCGACATGGCGGTGCTCAAGCGCTACCGCCTGCACAGCGTGGTGTTCGGGCTGCTCACCTTCTCCATCCCGATGAGCATCGGCCTGGTGGTGGCGCGCTACCTGCTCGCCTTCGACTGGCCGGCGGCGATCCTGCTTGCCAGCACCTTCGCCTCGCACACGCTGCTCACCTACCCCATCGCCAGCCGGCTCGGCATCACCCGCAACAAGGCGGTGACCACCGCGGTGGGCGGCACCATCGTCACCGACACGCTGGCGCTGCTGATTCTCGCGGTCATCGCCAGCATGACGCGGGGCGAGGTGGACGAGCTGTTCTGGTATCGCCTCGGCATCAGCCTCGCGCTCTACGTCGGCGCGATCCTGATCGGCCTGCCCCTGCTCGCGCGCTGGTTCTTCCGCAGCGTCGGTCGCGACGGCGTGGCGGAGTTCGTGTTCGTGCTCGCCACCGTGTTCGGCGTCGCCGCACTGTCGCACCTGGCCGGCTCGGAGCCCATCGTCGGCGCCTTCCTCGCCGGCCTCGCGCTCAACCGGCTGATTCCCCACCACAGCACGCTGATGAACCGCATCCAGTTCACCGGCGAGGCCGTGTTCGTGCCCTTCTTCCTGCTCTCGGTGGGCATGCTGCTCGACCTGCGCGTGTTCCTCGGCGGGCCGCGCGCGTGGATCGTGGCCTTCGCCATGGTGGTCACCGTGATCGGGACCAAATGGCTCGCCGCCGAGGCCACCCGCCCGCTGCTGCGCTACAGCCGCGACCAGGCCCGCGTGGTGTTCGGCCTGAGCGTGCCGCAGGCGGCGGCGACGCTGGCGGCGACCATCGTCGGCTACGACATCGGCCTGTTCGACGACGCGGTGGTCAACGGCGCGATCCTGATGATCCTGACGAGCTGCTTCCTCGCCCCCATCGTCGTCGACCGCCATGGCCGCGCGCTGGCGCTCACCGAGGAGGCTGCCGTGCCCGAGGAGGCCGGTCCGCCGCAGCGCCTGCTGGTGGCCTGCTCCACGCCGGCCAGCGCCCGCCCGCTGCTGGAGCTGGCGGTGCTGATGCGCGATCCGGCGCAGGGGCAGCCGATCTATCCGGTCACCGTGGTCACCGACGGCGAGGACGCAGGCGACGCCGTGGCGCGCGCGGAGAGCGCGCTGGCCAGGGCCGGCACGCAGCTTGCCGCGGCCGAAGTGCCGGCCCAGCCGGTGACGCGCATCGACCTCAACATCGCTTCCGGGCTGCTCGGCGTGCGCCGCGACCTGCGCGGCACCGCCATCGTGGTCGGCTGGCGTGGCCGCACCACGCCGCACGAACTGTTCTTCGGCACCATGCTGGAACACCTGCTGCGTGATCGCCATTACGCGCTCGTCGTCGCGCGCCTGGTCGAACCTTTGAACACCTGCCGCCGCGTGGTGGCGGTGCTGCCGCCGAACGCCGAGCACGAAGACGGCTTTCGCGCCGCGATGGGCTTCATCAAGAAGCTCGCGCAGCAGATCGGCGCTTCGCTGCTGATCGTTTCGCCGCAGGATTCGGAGGGGCGGGTCAAGGCCGCGGTGCAGGCGGCCAAGCCGGAGATGGAGTTCCGCATGCAGGGGCAGGAGCGCTGGACCGCGCTCAAGCGCGGGGTCATCGGCCTCGCCGCCGATGGCGACCTGATGGTGGTCTACGGCGTGCGCGAAGGCGGCCTGGCGTGGGACCCCGTGACCGCGACGCTGGCGCCGCGCATCGCCGAGAAACTGCCCAACGCCAACGTGCTGGCGCTCTACCCGCCCGAGCCGCGCGACGACGGCAACGAGCCCCTGTAGCGGGGGCGCCTGCCGGCCGGGGGCGGGACGCTCAGCGCAGCGCGTCGGCGGCCCGGGCCACGATGCGCTCGAGCAAGGCGTCGACCCTGGCGCCGCCGGGCGTCGCGGCGCTTCGCCGATAGCCGACATGGACCACCGGCGAGTCGGCCCGCAGCCGATAGACGGCGATGGACAGCGGACACAGCGCGATGTGGTGGGGCGATTCGGCGCTCAGGCGCGCGGCGGCGCTGGCGCTGCAGAAGGTGTAGATGCGGGCCTCGGCGAATGTATCGGGCGAATGCCCCAGGTCCGGCGCGGTCCGCCGCAGCATGTCGCCGAAGTGGCTGACGGTGGGCGGCGTGATGCCTTCAGCGGCGATCGCGTCGACGACCGCGAAGGCGACGTCCTCGAATTCCGTCGCGGGGATCTCGCGGGTGACGATGTCCGCCGCCGCGGATGCGCCCTGAGCGGCGAAGACGAAAAGTGCGGCAAGGAACCCGGCGCCGCGGCGGAGCAGGCCGTGGCGCCGGGATGGCGTCGGACGTGTCGGGATCAAGGGTCTAGAAACGGTAGCTGGCCTGCACGCCACCATACACATTTCTGCCCGGGCCGGGTTCGTAATAGCGGCCGTTGCGGTCACCGACGATGACCGAGGCGATGTGCTCGCGGTCGAACACGTTGTCCAGCCTCAGCGTCTGGCTGAAGGTCCAGGGGCCGGACTGCTGTTCGGCGACCAGGCGCAGGTTGAGCAGCGTGTACGAAGGGGCGGCCTTGTCGGTATTGGTGTCGTTGACCTCGACCGCGCCGCGATGCACCGCCTCCAGCGCGGTGCTCAGTCCGGCCATCGGTTTCCAGGCCAGCTCGCCCCAGGCCGATACGCGCGGCACGCCCGGAATCCGGTTGCCGTCGTCGATGGTGTCGAAGGCTTCGTCGTAGATCGCCCGCATCACGGTCAGTGCGCCGCGTGCGCTGAGATTGTGGGCAAGCTCGGTCTCGACCGCCAGTTCCAGGCCCTGGCGCAAGGTCTTGCCGGCGTTCTTGTAGAAATTGCGGCCGCCGATGGCGCCGTCGCCGACGATCTCGTTCTTGGTGTCGATCTGGAAGGCGGCGAGGTTGAGCCGGGTGCGCTCGCCGACATAGGCCTTCAGGCCGAGTTCGAACTGGCGGCTGGTCGAGGGCTCGAGGCCCAGGTTGAAGGCGCCCGACGACGAATAGGCGGTTTCGCCCAGGGTCGGCGTCTCGAAGCCGGTGCCGAAGCTGGCGTACAGGTTCAGCAGCGGCGTGGCACGCCACAGCACGCCCACCGCAGGGGTGGTCTTGCGGTAGCGCACCGAGCCGCTGTCGTCGCCGTTCGCCCCCGCGACGTAGTGGTCGTCCACCTCGAAGCGCACATTGCTGTGGCGCACGCCGAGCGACCAGTCCCAGTCGCCCTGCTGCCAGGTGGCCTGCACATAGGGGTCGGTGCTGGTGACGGTGTTGATCTCGTCGCGCCGCAGCCTGCCCTTGACGCCCAGGGTACTGCCGGCGAAGTTCTCGTAGCCCTGGCGGTCGTCCTCGGCGCGGTCGTGGTCCAGGCCGGTGGTCAGGGTCAGCTTGCCTGCGCCGATGTCGCGTTCCATGATCCAGCGCGCGCCGATGCCGTGGAATTCGCGCTCGAAATCGATGACGCCGCCGGCGTGGCGGGGGTTGGCCTGCGCGGCGATGGGAATCGACTGGTACTGGGTGACGCTGCGCTGCCCAGCATAGGCCTGGAGCTGCAGGCGGCCGCTGCCGAAACGGCGCTCGTACACCGCGCCGCCTTGCAGGTGGTCGATGGACTTGCGCGTGCTGAAGTCCAGCGGCGTGCGGTCGACGGCATTCCGGTCGCGCTTGTAGGTGGCCCAGTCCAGGCCCTGCGGGTCGTCGGTGTCCGGCTGGTGCAGGCTGCTGAGCAACAGCGTGAGCTTGCTGTCCTCGTCCGGCGCCAGCGTGATCTTGGCGAAGCTCTGGTCGCGGCGGGCCGCGCTGTAGCGGCGTTCGCCGTTGGTTTCGAAGCGCGATGCGTCGAGCACGAAGCCGACGCCGTTCTTCTCGCCTTCCGCGCCGATGCCGATCTTGTAGGTGCCGTGTTCGCCGGCATACACGCTGCCGCGGATGCGCGGCGCGCCCTTGCCGTCGCGCGAGAACAACTGGATGACGCCGCCGGCATGGTTGCCGTACACGGTGGCGAAGGGGCCGCGCAGCACTTCGATGCGCTCGGCGGCATCGAGGTTGAAGGTGGCGGCCTGGCCCTGGCCGTCCGGGTTGGTGGCGGGGATGCCGTCGGCGATGAGCTTGACGCCGCGCACGCCGAAGGCGGCGCGGGCGCCGAAGCCGCGCACCGATATCTGCAGGTCCTGCGCGTAGTTCTGGCGATTCTGCACGACCACGCCGGGCACGCTGCCGAGCACTTCCGAGACATTCACCCGCATGCCCTGGCCGCCGTTGCCGTCCAGCCGCACGCCGTCGACCGAATAGGGCACGTCGAAGGGCGAGACCTCGACCCGGCTGCCGCTGATGACCAGGGTGTCGAGCGTTTTTTCGGTGTCGGCCGCGGCGGCGGAGTGTGCCGCCAGCGCGCACAGCAGGGCGAGGTGAAGGCGGGCCGGCGCCGGCGCGGGCTGCCGGCCGGGCCGACGGGGAGCGTGGGAAGTGCGGAACATGATCGGTGAAGTCTCCTCGGGCTGCTCTGCGGCAGCGATGGCAGAAGTCTAGGGCCGGCGCCAGGCATCTGTCGCCACGGAAAACGCCAGGCTGGCCTCATGAAAATCATGAGGCCAGCCTGGCCCCGGCCCGGCGGGTGTCCCCTGAATGAGCACTCGCCGCGCGCTGGCGCTCATTGAAGGGACAGTTGTTGCCATCTGACACAGCGGCATGGTCTTTGCCGGCGGCCGCTCGGACGCGCTCAAACCCAGTGTTGGCAAGCCTTTCGGGGCGGCGGCCGGTATTCGCCGCCGCTCGGGCACGGTACTGGCAAAACAGCGTCGCCCGGTCTGGCGGATCGCAGATCCATCCGTCCGGCGGACAAGCAAAGCCGACAAAAACCAAACACCTGGAGACACTTTCAATGAAGAAGACGCCGATTGCCGCGTTGCTCGCGCTCGCCCTCGCCAGCCTGTCGGGCGCTTCGCATGCCGTCAGTTTCAGCAATGGCGATGCGACCCTGGACATCAACGGCACGATCAACGGGTTCTACTCCCACCGCTCGACCGAGGACGACCGTGGCCGGGTGAACAACTCCGGCATTACCAACGGTCTGCTGCCGGGCTGGATCAACTTCGTGTTCACGACCAAGGTCGAGGACATGGACATCAAGGCGCATGTGGGCTTCGCTCCCGGCATCAACAATGACTCGGACGTGGTGGGCCTGCCCATCGGCGGCGGCGGCCGGCCCTTCAACCAGATCGACACCCGCAACCTGTATTTCCAGTTCGGCAAGGAGAGCATGGGCACGCTCAAGCTCGGGCGCGACATCGGCCTGTTCGGGCAGAAGGTCATCCTCAGCGACATGACGCTGCTCGGCCTGGGCGGCAACAGCTATGCGGCGACGCCGTACAACACCACCTTCGGCATGATCGGCCACGGCTACATGTATACCGGCTTCCAGCCCCAGATCACCTACACCACGCCGAACTACGGCGGCCTGCAGGCCTCGGTGGGCATCTTCCAGCCCAGCGACTTCGTCGACAGCGACGAAACCTCGACACCGGGCTTCCAGGCCATCGCCAGCTACGATTGGGAAGGCAGCACCCCGGGTTCGGTGTGGACCGGCATGGTCTACCAGGACACCGACAGCGGCCTGAACGACGTCGAGACCTTCGCCGCACGCGGCTTCGAGCTGGGCGGCAAGATCGCGGTCGGCGACTTCGAGGCCGTCGCCTACGGTTTCAGCGGCAAGGGGCTGGGCCTGTCGACGGTGGGGGCGCTGTACCACTCGCCGTATGGCGAGACCAAGAGCCGCGGCTACTTCGTGCAGGGCACCTACAAGTTCGGCAAGACCAAGGTGGGCCTGAACTACGGCGAGAACCGCGACAGCGGCGGCCTGCTCGCCGACAGCAACCGCTTCCGCGGGGCGACCTTCGGCGTCTATCATTCGCTGAACAAGTACATCACGCTGGTCGGCGAATACAATCAGGAGCGCGCGACCGGCGCGGATGCGATCAATTCCGGCGGCAACGGCGACCTGAAGACCCGCACCATCTCCTTCGGCGGCATCATCTTCTTCTGAGCGGCTCGTCCGGCGCGGAGCACGGGAAGGGCGCCAGCGCGGCGCCCTTCCCGCTTCTGCGGGGCGGCCGGATCGGCGCCGGCGGGCGAGAACTCGGCGCCCGTGCGGCGGTCTGTCAGCCCGTCCGCGTCGTTTCCATCGAGCCCCATCGTGCACCCATTCAAGCGCATCGCCCTCGGCCTGCTTCTGATCCTGTTTCTGCCCCTGGGCATCAGCCTGGCGGAAGACCCGCCGCGCATCGGCGGCGGCGAGGCGCGCGGCTGGCGGTCGATGCCGCGCCATTCGGCCGGCCTGGCGCCGGACCCCGCGGCGTTCGCCGATACCGCCATCGTGCAGGTGTATGCCGCCGCCACCTACGGCTGGCGCGGATACTTCGCCGTCCATCCGTGGATCATCTTCAAGCGCAGCGGCGACACCGCCTATACCCGCTACGACGTCATCGGCTGGGGGCGCGGGCCTGTCGTCCGGCGCAATCACGCGGTGCCCGACGGGCTGTGGTTCGGCGCCGTGCCGGCGGTGCTTGCCGAGCATCGCGGCGCCGGCGTGGATGAAATGATCGACCGCATCGAGACGGCGATCGCCAGCTATCCCCATGCCGACGAATACCGCAGCTATCCCGGCCCCAACAGCAACACCTTCATCGCCCACATCGGCCGCGAAGTGCCCGCGCTCCAGCTCGACATGCCGGCCAACGCCATCGGCAAGGACTACCGCCCGCTGCACGACCCGGTCGGTCGGGCGGTGTCGGGCACCGGCTGGCAGGCGTCGCTGCTCGGGCTGCTCGGCGTGACCGTCGGCATCGAGGAGGGGCTGGAGTTCAACCTGCTCGGCCTGAACTTCGGCATCGACTTCAACCGCCCCGCGTTGCGGCTGCCTTCGGTCGGCCGCCTGGGCTTCGACAACGCCGCGCCGCCGGCCGAGGCCGCAGCCCTGCCCTGAGGTCCGCGCGGAGGGCGCGGTGCGATCAGGCCTCCACCAGGCCGGCGCGCACCGCGATCAGGGCCAGTTCGGCGGCATTGCTGGCGTTGAGCTTTTGCTTGATGTGATACAGGTGGGTGCCGACGGTGCTGCTGCTGAGGTTCAGCGTCGCGGCGACTTCGTTGACCGAGTGGCCGCGGGCCAATTGCAGGAAGACGTTGAATTCCCGGCCGGTCAGCGCTTCCGCCGGATGGCTGCTGCCGCCGAGGCGCGCCAGCGCGAGCTTGGGGGCGAGTTCGGGGTCGAGGTGGCGCCGGCCGTCGGCCACGTCGGCGATGGCGCGCAGCAGCGCGTCGGGGTGGGCGCGCTTCGACAGATAGCCGCTTGCGCCTGCCTGCAGCGCCCGCGTGGGGATCAGCGTGTCGTCGTGCGCGGACAGCATCAGCACGCGCGCGTCCGGATGGTGCGCGAGCAGGCGTTCGAGCGCGCCCAGGCCGCCGATGCCGGGCATCGACACGTCCATGACCAGGACGTCCGGGCGGTGTTCGTTCCAGGCCTGGATCGCCGCTTCGCCGCTGTCGGCTTCGGCGACGACGGTTGCGCCGGCGCCCTCGATGAGCAGGCGGAAGCCCATGCGGACGACGGCGTGGTCGTCGGCCAGCAGAATGCTCAGGGGAGCGAGCTGGATCATGCGCGCAATTCCTCGGAAGGTGAGCGTGGATCGGAAGCGTGGGGGGCGGAGGGGCCGGCCGGCAGGGCGAGCGGCAGGCTGGCCTCGACCCGGCAGCCGCCGTCTGCCGGGCGCTCGAGCCGCAGCGTACCGCCGAGTGCGCGCACCCGTTCCTGCATGCCGAGCAGGCCGTAGCGCGGCCGCGGGTCGGCCGCGTCCGCACGCAGGCCGAGGCCGTTGTCGGTGATGCTCAGCGTCACGGTCTGCGCGTTCCAGGCCAGTGCGACCGATACCGCGCTGGCCTGGGCGTGGCGGGCGACGTTGGTGAGGCTTTCCTGCAGCAGGCGCTGCAGCGCATGCGTCTGCTCATTGGCCAGCGTGGGCGCGCCGGCGGCGATGCGGCAGTCGAGGGCGATCTGGGGATACAGCCGCGACCACTGCCTGCAGGCATCCTCGACGAGGGCGCCGGCGGTGCCGGGCGCTTCCGGCGCGGGCTGGCGCAGGCGCTGCAGGATGGTGCGTATGCCGTCCTGCATCTGGCCGGTCATCGCCAGGATGACCTGCGCGTTGCCGTGGATGCCGGGCTGCTCGGTGCTGCGCTGCTGGATGGCGCCGGCGATGGCGCGCACGGCGGTGATGCCTTGTGACAGTTCGTCGTGCAGTTCGCGCGCGATCAGGCGGCGTTCCGCTTCGAGCCGGTCCTGCACCGCGCGGGCGAAGTGCCGGTCCGCGGCCAGGGCTGCGTTGTCGGCGAGGGTGTGGTCGAGCTGGTCGGCGAGGCGGTTGTAGCTGCGCGCGAGACGGTCGAGTTCGGGCGCGCCGACTGCGGGCAGGCGCTGGTCGAAGTGCCCGCGTGCGCCGCGGTCGAAGGCGGTGTCGATGGCGCGCAGCGGCGCCAGCGCCTTGCGCAGGCCGAGGTGGCAGCCGATGCCGGCGAGCAGCAGGCCGGCGAGCGCCCAGCCGGCCAGTGAGGTAAGGCCGTCCCAGGCGTCGAGCACCGCGCGCGAGGCATCCGGCAGCAGGCTGATCTGCACCGGCCCGGCATCGAAATGGCGCACGCGCAGATGCGGCGCCAGGTGTCCGGCGAACCAGGCGGGGGCCGTGCGCCCGGCCTTGTAGGTGGCGCCGGGCGAGGCGTACAGGCGCTGGCCGCCGGTGGCGGTGATCTCGAGCGCATGCGCGCGGATGCGGCCGACCGCGGCGAGGGCCGACATCAGCCGCGCCTGGCCGTCGGCGCCGTCGAGCCGGGTTTCGTCGATGAGCACGGTCAGCCATTGCTCGGCAACGCGGCCGGCGGATTCGATTTCTTCGTGGATCGCGTTGCGTGTCTCGCGCAGCCACAGGGCGCCGCCCGCGAGCAGCGCGAGGGCGAGGACGAGCGTCAGCATCAGGCTCAGCCGGGTGTGCAGGCTGGCTGCGCCGGGCGGTGGGAAGGGCGGGGGACGCATCGCGCTGTGACCTCGGTTCGGCGGCCTGGATTCAACGGCCCTGCAGCGCGGCCCGCTCCGCCGCAGGGTAGAGGTGGATGACCGAGCGCCGGTATTCGGTGGCCGCGCCGGCGAGGTGTTCGAAGCGCGCCGGCACTTCGAGCGCCAGCATCTCCGTCATGTCCAGCCCTTGTTCGGCACCGTCGCGCAGCGTCTGCCCGAGCCAGCGCAGGTAGTCGCGGGTCTGGGCGATGGGCGCTGCATCCGCCGCCACGGCGCCGTGGCCGGGCACCAGGTGCCTGAAGGGGATGCGTTCGAGCCGGTCGAGCGACTGCTGCCAGCGTTCCGGATCGGCATGCGGGGTGGTGGGCGCGCGGTCGTGGAACACCAGGTCGGCCGCGAACAGCGTGCCACTGGCGACGTCCAGTACCGCGAGGTCGGCCGGGGTGTGGCCCGACAGCACGAACAACTCCAGCCGGCGGCCGCCGACGTCGAGCGGGCCGGCTTCGAGCATGCGTTCGGGCAGCGCCATACCGGTGCCGCGCATCCACGCGCCGTTGAGGCGGTACATGTTCTCGAGCAGATCCGCGCCTTCCGCCTCGAGCGCGCGGCGGGTCTCCGGCAGCGCGGCCAGCGTCGCGGGTGCGAAGGCCTGGTTGCCGAAGACGTGGTCCGGGTGGTGATGGGTGTTGATGACCAGCACCACGGGCAGCGGCGTGATGGCGGAGATCGCCTGCCGCAGTTGCTCGCCGTAGCGCAGCGACGGGCCGGTGTCGATGACGACGACGCCCTCGCTGCCGACGATGAAGCCGGTATTGACGATGTTGCCGCCGTTTGTGGCGGAGAAGTCCTCGGTGCTGCCGATCAGCGCGTACACGCCGTCGGCGATGCGCTGGGGGGCTAGACCGTAGTCGAGGCCGCCCTGCTGTGCGCGCGCCGGCAGGCCCGCGGCAAGGAGCGCCAGCGTGGCGAGGGCGGCGGCGAATCCGGTGCGCCAGGCGCGTGCGCTCACGGCGCCACCTCGGCCATGATCGGGTTGCCGTTGTTGTCCCGCCCGCTGATGCGCAGGCTGCCGCCGCCGACCGCCGCGGGCGGGATGTCGATGGTGAACAGCGGGTTCTCGGCGACCGGCTCGGCGGGGCGGATGCGCATCAGGCGCTCGCCGTCGGCGTTGCTGATGTCGAGCGTCTCGATGTGGAACACCGGGATGCCGGCGGCGAGGCCGGTGTCCATCGGATGCACGACCTGCAGGCGCAGCCGGGTGCCGCCATCGACCCGCGGCCACAGCCGGGCGCTGACTTGGTTGAGGCGTTGCTGCCATTCCGGCGAGCCGGCGCCGGTCGACGGCAGCGTGCAGCCGCCGCCGGTGGTGTTGACCCAGGTGCCGCCGACATGCCAGCGGCCGTCGGCGGTGCGCGCGGCAGCGCGCACCGGGGTGGATTGCTGCAGTTTGAGGCGGAAGGCGAGCCCCGGATGGGCGCCGCCGGGCTCGTAGCTCAGGGCGCGGACGATGGGGTTGAAATCGGCGAACACGACCACTTCCTCGACGGCCTGCAGGCGGCGCAGGTCGACGGCCACCGGCACGTTGAGCGCGTCCTCGGCGGTGGTCGGCGCGCTGACGCGGACGCGGTCGTCGAACACGACTTCCGCGCCGGGGAAGAAGGTCTGGCGCATTTCCTCCCAGCGCGGCGAGCCCAGTGGGTCGTCCGTATCCTGCGCCCGCACGCCCGGGCCGGCCAGCATCAGTGCCAGCGCCGCGCCGGCGAGCCGCCCCCTCAGTGTCATTTCGCCTCCTGCCGCGGTGGCGGCTTGCGCATGCTTTCGACGAAGCTGCGGATCGACCATAGCACCGGTGCGTCGATGATGCCTTCCCACGGCGGCATGTGTTCGATGCCGAGCTTGATCTTGCCATTCAGCACCGAATACTTGAAGAAATGGTCGCTGTCCTCGATGCAGCGTTGTTTCAGCGCCGGGTCCTTGGCCCGGTTGCACAGGCCGCCGATGCGGCGCAGGTCGGGCGCCGGCGAGCGCGAGCCGTCGGCATCGACGCCGTGGCAGCGGGCACAGGCCTGGTTGAAGGCGTTGCGGCCGAGTTCGATGGCGGCGGCATTGCCGCGCAGCGGATTGGCCTCGGCCCAGCCGGGCGCGAGCGGCGGCAGCGTGGACGTATCGACGACCGGCGGCTGCGGCCGCTCGGCGCGGGCGGCGACGGGCAGGCAGCACAGCGCGGCGCACAGCACCGCGCCCAGCGTGGCGGCCAGGCCGGTGCGCGGTGCTTGGCGGAAGGTGGACGAGGCGGAGTTCAGCGGCTGCATCGGGGGACTCCCTGGCAAGAGAAATCGTGCCGGCAGGCCGTGGATGGCCTGATGGCGCGGTGAGGTCACAGCGTGATGCTCGTGGCGGGGTAGAACAGCGTATTCAGAACCAGGAGCAGCAGCCAGAAGCCGATTTCGAGGGTTTCCGTGATCGGCTGGATGCGCTTCACCGCGCCGTAGATGTGCACCACGAGCATCATGGCAAAGACCAGGAACAGCACGTCGAAGGCGTAGCTGAAGCTGGTGCCCGTGCTTACCGAGCGGAGCATGGTGGCTTCCACCACCAGGATGAAGGCGCCCAAGCAGCGGCCGAAGTAGATGGCCAAGTGCTCGTGATCGGGAATGCGCCATTGCATCAGGCGCGCCCAGCGCAGCGGTGAAATGAAGATGGGGAGGGCAAAGAATACGGTGGTGCCGATCATCAGTACCAGCAGGTATTCGCGGCTGTGTTGGGCGTATAGGCCGAGCATCGCGGTGTGGTCTCGTCGTGTGCATTGCTGCCGGGCTTACCAGCCGGTCGGACAGCCCTGGCAGTTTTCGAATGAGGATTCGGGGAAGATCGTGAAGCGCGTGACGCAGTGGTCGATGACGGCGTCGTCGAGCCTGACCGAGACGAACTTCGCTTCTTGCAGATTGCAGCTCGCCAGCTTCGCGCCGATGAACCAGGCGTGGTTGAGCCGCGCGAATTCCAGGCTCGCGCCGGTGAAGTCGGCGCCGGAGAAATCGGAGCGCATCAGCCGCCCCGCTTCCAGGTCTGCTCCGACCATGCGGGTGTTGCGGAAGTTGGTGCTGGCGGCGTTGACCTTGTTCATGCGGGCTGCCGTCAGATCGGCGCCTTCCAGATTGGCAGCGGAAAGATTGGCGGCGCGCAGATCGGCGCGCGTCAGGTTGGCGCCGCGCAGGTCGGCGCCGGCCAGGTTCTGGCCGACGAGGTCGGCGTGGCGCAGATCGGCGCCCGGACAGCGGGTATAAGGCCAGATCGGGCAACCGTTGATGATCAGCGGCCAATCCTCTTCGGCGCCGGCATCGGTGTCGGGTGCCTCCTCTGCCCATGCGGCGGGCGTGCCCAGGCCACCCAGGGCGAGACAGCTCGCTGCCAGCAAGTTGCGCCAGTGCGGGCGGAAAGGCCGCGCGGCGGCGTTCGGGTTGCGGGTATGAACCACGGGCGTGCTCCTTCCAGGGAGGCCGGGCGGGATGCCCCCGCCCGGATAGGGGAACGGGCCCGGCGCCGACCGGAGGGGGTCGGCGCCGGGCTCGTCAGGCTGGATCAGCGGCTGGCTTTCGGCAGCTTGAACACCCACAGCGAGCCGCCCTGGGTGACCTGCTTGGTCAACTCGGCGAGGTCGCCGCCCCACAGCGGCACGGCGCCGCCGTAGCCCGACTGGATGGCGATGTACTGTTCGCCGTCCATTTCCCACGTCACCGGCACCGAAACCACGCCCGAGCCGGTCTGGAACTTCCACAGTTCCTTGCCGTTCTTGGCGTCGAAGGCCTTCAGGTAGCCGTCCGAGGTGCCGGTGAAGATCAGCCCGCCGGCGGTGGTCAGCGTGCCGGCCCACAGCGGGAAGGCTTCCTTGTGCTCCCAGGCGATCTTGCCGCTGACCGGGTCGATCGCGCGCAGGATGCCGACGTGGTCGTCGAACAGCTTCTTGATGCGGAAGCCCTGGCCGAGGTAGGCGGAACCGGCCTTGTAGGTGACGTTCTCGGTCCAGTAGTCCATCGCCCAGTGGTTGGCCGGGATGTAGAACAGGCCGGTGTCGGGGCTGTACGACATCGGGTGCCAGTTGGTGCCGCCGAGGAAGGGCGGCGAGACGAAGACGGACTCGCCCTTGTCGGCGCCTTCCTTCGGTGCCGGCGGGCGGTTGCCCTTCTCGACCGGGCGGCCGGTCTTCAGGTCGAAGCCCGAAGCCCAGGTGATGCCATCCACGAAGGGCCATGCGCCGATCAGCGAGGTCGGCTTGTTAGGGTAGCCGGCGCCCTTGGCCAGCATGTCGCGGTCATTGACGAAGAAGAAGCCGTTGCGGTCGGCGTGGGCCGAGGCGTTGATCATCTTGCCGGTCTTCGGGTCCTTGTACTCGAACAGCACGATGGAGTTGTTGCCGGAGAAGTCCCAGGCGTCGTTCGGCGTGTGCTGGTAGAAGCCCTTCAGCTCGCCGGTGCTGGCATCGACGTAGGCCTGGCCCGAGGTGAACAGGTTGTCCCAGTTCTGCGGGTCGTCGCCGGGCGCGGTGCGCTTCCAGGTGTTCCACGGCGCGGGGTTGCCGGCGCCGATGACGATGGTGTTGTTCTCCACGTCGAAGCTGGCGGTCTGCCACGGCGCGCCGCCGCCCTGGCTCCAGGCTTCGACCTTGCCGGTGGGCGAGTTGGGGTCGTTCGGCCAGCTCGGGGCCTTGGCATCGCCGGTGGTGGTGCTGTCCTTGCCGTTCAGGCGGCCCATGTGGCCTTCAACCAGCGGCCGCGCCCACACTTCCTCGCCGGTGTCCGGGTCGCGTGCGTAGAGCCAGCCGACCACGCCGAACTCGTCGCCGGAGGAGCCGTGGATCAGCAGCGTGCGGCCGGTCTTCTGGTCCTTGATGATGAAGGGGGCGCCGGTCATCGTGTAGCCCACCTTGTGGTCGCCGAACTTCTGCCGCCACACGACCTTGCCGGTCTTGCGGTCGAGCGCGACGATGGCGGCGTCCAGGGTGCCGAAATAGACCTTGTCGCCGTAGATGGCGGGGCCGCGGTTGACCACGTCGCAGCACGGGCGGATGTCGTCCGGCAGGCGGTGGTTGTATTCCCACAGGCGCTTGCCGCTGCGGGCGTCGAGGGCGAAGAAGCGGGAGTAGGAGCCGGTGGCGTAGATCACGCCGTCGTGCACCAGCACCTGGCCTTCCTGGCCGCGCTGCTTCTCGCCGCCGAAGGAGAAGCTCCAGGCCGGTACCAGGTTGGCGACGTTGCCGGTGTTGACGGTCTTGAGCGTGCTGTGGCGCTGTGCTTTCAGGCCCAGGCCGTAGGACAGCACGTCACTTGGGGTCTTGTGGTCGTTGGCGATGTCTTCCCAGGTGACATTGGTGACTGCGGCGACGGGTAGCGACAGCGCCGCCGCGGTGGCGGCGACGATGGCGCGTAGCGCGAAGGGCTTTGCATGCGACTTTTTCATTTTTGCTCCTTGCCTCCTGATCTTGTCTTGTAGGTATTTCGTATGGCTCTCCGCCGCATGGGCTGCCGACGGGCCGGATGTCCGGTAAGGGACTTTTGGCAAAGACCGTGCCAGACGCCGATGAGCGGGCCGGTCCCGGTGTTGCCGGCGTGCCGCAGGCCACGGGGCGCTTTCGTTCCGGCCGTGGTGTAACGATTTGGAACAGTCGTCCCCTTCCGGAGCAGCCAGGGCGGTCGACCGTGTCACACGGCGCGGGACGGATGCGCATGCCACGGCGCGCGCGGGCGCGGTCCGTGCGACGCGGAAAAGCGGGGAGTGCGTTGCCGGCGGACGGGCAGCCGCCTCAGCGGCCCGTGGTTTCCAGCAGCTCGTCCGGAATGTCGTCCGGCCGCAGCTCGGCGCTGTCGTCTCCGGCCAGGGCCAGCATCAGGCGCAGCTGGCTGCCAAGTTCGCTGATGTTGCCCGGCCAGGGGTATCGGCACAGGCGTTCGATCGTCTCGGGCGGGACGTGGATGGGGGCGGCGGCGCGGGCTTCGCGCACCAGGCGGTATACGAGATAGGCGAAATCGGCGCGCTCCCGCAGCGGAGGCAGCGCCACGCGCTGGACCGCCTGCTCCGTCAGCAGTGCGGGTGTGGGCCCGCAGGCGGCGGCCTCGCACCCGTGCGGCCGCCGGCCGGTGACGACGATGTGGTGCGTGGTGTGCGCCGCCTGCAGCAGATGGGACTGCGCCTCGGCGGGCAGGCAGTCGGCGTCGGTGATGTAGAGCAGCCCGCCGGCCGCCCGGCGCAGGGCGTCCTCGAGCTCGGGCCGATGGCGTGTGCCGGCGGCGAGGGCGCAGCCATCGAGTTCGACCAGCCGCGCGTCGAGGCCGTGGTCCTGGCAGTGCCGGTGCAGCAGATGGCGCTTGCCGGTGCCGGTTTCGCCGCTCAGCAGCAGCGGGCCTGGCGCCTGGCCCCGCTGCCATGCCGCGAGCAATGCGCCGGCTTGCACGACCCGCGGGTCCGTATCCGGCGTCGGGGCGGGGCGGGGCTGCTGCGGCGCGCGCGGCCGGCCGCTTTCAGGCTGGCCCTGCGGGTGCCGTATCGACGCCGGCGGCCGGATCAGCCCGGCGCGGGCGGCGCAGGTCTGTCCATGCCGCGTGCGCAGCGGGAACGGGGTCAGTGGCCCGAATGCGGCCCAGTCTACGAGGTGCCGCCATTGTGTGGTGAAGCTCTCGGGGTAGCTGCCGCGCGGGAATTCCCCGTGCAGATGGAGCAGCGTGCGTGCGGCGCGGTTGCTGGCCAGCAGGTTTCCCGCCTCGTCGAACACGACGAGCCCTTCCAGCGGGCTGCCGAGCAGGTCCGGACGGGCGTGGAAATGCAGGGCGAGAAAACCGTCGTCGAGGCTTTCGATCAGGCGGTGCTCGATGCATTCCGCGGTAGTGCGCAGCAGCGCGTCGGCATGCGACAGGTTGGCGCGCGTGTCGGTGGAAACGTCGAGGATGCCGGCAATGCCGCCGGTGGGCGAGAAGATCGGCGTGGCGATGCAGGTCAGGAAGCGGTTGCGCGACAGGTAGTGCTGGCTGCCATCGATGGTGATGGCCTGGCGGGTGGTGAGTGCGGTGCCGATCGCATTCGTGCCCATGGCCGCCTCGCTCCACTCGGCCCCGGGACAGAGCGCGACCCGGGTCGCGCGATCGAGGAAGCCGGTGTCCCCGATCGCGCTCAGGATCAGCCCGTCGCAGTCGGTCAGCAGCAGGGTCGAACTCGGGCAGTCGATCTGGCGGAACAGGTTCTCGATGACCGGGCGCGAGAAGGTCAGCAGGCGGGCGTTGGCCTCGAGGCGGTCGCGCAGATCGGCCGGGCTGACCAGGGCATCCGACAGCGCATCCTCGGGGCGCAGGCCGAAGCCCCTGCTGCGTGCCCATGAGGCGTGCAGGTCCGCCGGTTCGATGGTGGCCGGGAGAAGAGAGGAGGAGCTTGCATCGTCCATGGTTCTGTCCATGCAGGAAGTGTGCCTTCCGCATGCGTCAACATGCGGACGAGCTGCGCATGCATGGCTGCATCGCATTGGAACAGGTGTGCGGCAATTGAACACCCCGGGAAGAGGCCTTGAACGGCCCCCGGATACGGTGTTTTCGTGAGTTTATTTTTAGTGCTTTGAATGGAAAAGAAAAATTTTTGTTTTTCGAATATCCGGCGTGCTGGCACGCTGCCTGCAAAAGAGGCCGGTAACGCGACACGGCGTTTGCAACCACGAAAAAAGGAGACATCGAGATGCTTTACGCACACCCTGGCCATTCTGGCGCGCCGATCCAGTACAAGGCGAAGTACGACAACTTCATCGGCG
>NZ_AMXE01000042.1 GCF_000310205.1 Thauera linaloolentis 47Lol = DSM 12138
ACAAACCACTCAACCCGTCCGGCAGACACCGCGAAAGAGACGCGCATTATAGACAACAAAATAAAATACGCAAGGAAGTAAACTCACCCCTGCATCACATCCCGCCTTTGCCGCGCAGCTCGCGATTGGCTCACGCCATGCCGCGCCCGTCACTTTCTCCCCGTCCCAGCCGGAACCACAATGCGTAGAGCGCGGGGACGAACAGCAAAGTGATTGCGGTGCCGACCGACACGCCGCCGATCAGCACATAGGCCAGCGGCCCCCAGAAGGTGTCCAGCGTCAGCGGGATGAAAGCAAAGGCCGCGGCCAGCGCAGTGAGGATGACGGGACGGGCGCGCCGCACGGCGGCCTCGACGACGCCGTCGAAGGCATCCATGCCCGCCTCGAAATTGTCGGCGACCTGCTGCGTGAGGATCAGCGTGTTGCGCATCAGGATGCCGGCCAGGCCGGTAAGGCCGAGCAGCGCGACGAAGCCGAAAGGCTGATTGAACAGCAGCAGCGCCGCCACCGCGCCGATCAGGCCGAGGGGCGCGGTGGCAACGACGATGAAGGTGCCCGAGAAGGAGCGCATCTGCAGCATGATGAAGATGAGCATGAAGGCGACCATCACCGGCTGCAGCTTCTGGATGGATGCATTGGCCTTGCCCGACTGCTCGACCGCGCCGGAGATCTCCAGGCGATACCCGGGCAGCAGCGTATCGCGCAGGTCCGCCAGCGACTTCCATACGGCGTCGGTCACATCGTTCGGCTGCGCCCCCTCGACATCTCCCTGCACCGTCAGCTCCAGTTCACGGTTGTAGCGCTTGATCACCGGTTCCTCGAAACGCACTTCGATACGCCCCAACTGGCTCGCGGGCAGCTTGCGGCCGTCGGGGGTGACGATCTCGAGCATCGCCAGACTCCCGGCATCGAGCCGCCGGCCGCCGCTGGCGCCGCGCGCGATGACATCCACCGTGCGGATGTCCTGACGAGCCTGGGTCACGCGCACGCCATTGAGGTGGAACTGCAACTGCTGCGAGACGTCCTGCGGCGTCAGGCCGAGCAGCTTCAGCCGCTCGGCATCCATGGCCAAGTACAGCACCGGCGCGCGCTCGTCCCACTCCAGGTGCGGATCGACCACATGCGGATCGGCCGCCATGACGTCCCGTACCCGATGCGCGATGCGGCGCAGCTCCAACGCATCGGGACCAACCACGCGATAGGCCACCGGCCAGATGACCGGAGGGCCGAACAGCAGGCGAGACACGCGCACCCTCGCTTCGGGGAATTCGCCTTCGTCGATGTGGCGCTGCAACTCGGCCATCACCCGGGTGCGCGCCTCCACGCCCTGCGTCACTGCAATGATCTTGGCGAAGGCGGGGTCGGGCGGCTCGGGGTTGGCGGACAGGAAGAAACGGGGGGCGCCGCCACCGGCGTAGCTCGACAGGGTGCGCACCTCGGGCATCGGCGCGAGAATCGCTTCCAGCTTGCGTACCGTCGCATCCGTTGCGCCGATGCTGCTGCCCTGCGGCAGGTACACACTCACCAGCACTTCCGGGCGGTCGGAGCTGGGAAAAAACTGCTTCTGCACCACCATGGCCATGCCTGCGACGGACAGGACGAGCAAACCCAGGGTGCCGAAGACCACCGTCTTGCGCCAGCGCACACACCAGGCGATGAGACGGCGCAGGCGCTGGAACATCGGCGTCCCGTACACGCTTTCATGACTATGCACATGCTCGCGCGCCACTTCGGGCAGCATCTTCACCCCCAGGTAGGGGACGAACACCACCGCCACCAGCCAGGACACCAGCAAGGACAGCGCCAGCACCCAGAAAATGTTTCCGGCGTACTCGCCCACCGCCGAACGCGCGAAGCCGATCGGCAGGAAGCCCGCGACCGTGACCAAGGTGCCGCACAACATCGGCGCGGCGGTCACACTCCAGGCATGGGCCGCCGCGCTCACGCGGCTCCAGCCCTCTTCCATCTTCACCAGCATCATCTCGACCGCAATGATGGCATCATCCACCAGCAGGCCGAGGCCGATGATCAGCGCACCGAGCGAGATACGGTCGAGATTGATGCCCATCAGCTTCATGATCAGGAACGCGATGCCCAGCGTGAGCGGCACCGCAATGCCCACCACCAGCCCCGCGCGCCAACCGATGGCCAGCATGCTGACCGCCACCACCACCGCCACCGCCACCAGGAACTTGACCTGGAACAGGTTGACCGCACCGGCGATCGCCTCGGCCTGGTTGGTCAACACCTCCAGCGACATCCCCAGCGGCAATTGCCCACGCTCGGCTTCGATGAAATCGGCAAGGCGGCCGCCCAGCACCAGGCCGTTCTCGCCTTTGTTCATGACCATGCCTAGCAAGAGCGCATCCTGGCCGCGCGAGCGCACTAGATAGCCCGGCGGATCCTCGTAGCCGCGGCGGACACTGGCGATGTCGCCGAGCCGGAACACACGGTCCCCCACCCGCAACGGCACCGCGGCGAGTCGTTCGGGATCCGACAGATCCGCATCCAGCCGCAGATACAGGCGCGGCCCGTCGGTCTCCATGCTGCCAGCCGGCAGCAAGCGGTTGTGCGCCGAAATGGCATCGAACACCACCTGCGGCGACAGCCCTAGATTGACGAGCGTGGCGTTGTCGAACTCGACATATACGCGCTCGGCACGCTCACCCAGCACCTGGGCCTTGTGCACGCCCGGCACGTGCTGCAGGCGGTCGCGGATCGCCTCGGCCTCACGCGTGAGCTCGCGCATGGGCATGCCCGGCGCGGTCAGGGCGATCAGGCTGAAATAGGTGTCGGCGAAATCCTCGTTGACGATCGGCCCGATGACGCCGGCAGGCAGGTTGCCGGCCTCGTCCTGCATGCGTTTGCGCACGTCGTACTTGAGCGCAGGCACCTGCGCGGCCGGCGTGTAGTCGTGGAACTCGATCTGCAGGTTGGCCGAACCGGGGCGCACCGTGGTGATGATGCGATAGATGTTCTCGACCTCCTGGACACGCTTCTCCAGACGGTCGACCACCTGTTCCTGCATCTCCTGCGGCGTTGCCCCCGGCCACACCGCATTGACCACCAGCACGCGCATGGTGAAGGCCGGATCCTCGGCACGCCCGAGGGAAAGAAAAGCATAGGCACCCGCCAGCACCGCCAGGACGAGGAAGAACAGCGTCACCGATCGCTCGCGTACGGCGAGCGCGGACAGGTTGGGGAAGCTCATCGCGCCAGCTCCCGCACCTTCATGCCCTCGGTCAGCAAGTGGGTGCCCAGCGCCACCACGGTGTCGCCGTCGGCCAGGGCGCCTCGCACGCGCGCCATCTCGCCGTCGGTGGACTGCACGCCGACCGGCACCGAACTGACGGCGCCGTCGCGCACGCGCCATACGCGCGCGCCCTCGCCGCGCTCGTTGAGCGCCCCGAGCGGAACGACGAATTCGCCTTCGGCTACCGTCGCGGTACGAAAGCGCGCGCGCAGCACGGCGCCCAGCACCAGTCCGTCCTGCGTGCCATGCACGGTGTAGCGTGCGCGCAGCGTACGGCCCTGGCGCTCGACCGCACCCGCCGTCTCGCGCAGCGCCAATGGCCGTGTCGTCCCGTCGCCCAGCAGGGCGAGGCCCTCGGCCGGCGGTGTCACGCTGGCGGGGAAATGCACTTCGAGCTCGCGCTCGCCTGTCTGCGCCAGCAACGCTACCTGCTGGCCAACGGCGACGACCTGCCCGGGCTCGCCGACGACATCGACCAGCACGCCGGCCTGCGGCGCCTGCAGACGGGCATACCCCAGCGCATTGCGCGCCTGCACCAGACGCGCCGCAGCCGCCTCGTGCCGCGTATGTGCCTCGCGCCGGGCCAGCTCGAAGCGCTCGATGGCCTGCTCGCTGGTGTAATTGCGCTGCTGCAGCTGCCTCGCCCGCAGCAGATCGGCCTCAGCCGTGGCCAGCGCCGCATCCGCCGCCGCCAGATCGGCCGCGGCGGCACGCACGCCCTGCTCGAAATCATGCGTATCGAGCTGGAACAAGGCCTGCCCGGCCGCGACGCGCTCGCCCGCATCCACCGCGCGGCGGGCGATGCGCCCCCCGACCTGGAAGGCCAGCGGCGACTCCACGCGCGCCCGCACCGTGCCCGACAAGCCGACGTCGGCCGCCCCTCCCGTGGCCACTTTCACCGTCTTGACGAAGGGCGGCGCCTTCTCCACCTGCGGCGGTGGCGCCTTGCCGCAGGCAGACAGGATCAGTACACCGATGAAGAGCGAAAGCGTCGAGATGCGCATGGGGGTATCCCGTTAGAGCGTGCCAAATGATCGCCGCAGGGACAGGGAGATGCCGGTTGCCCCTTTCGAAGGACGGACATTATCCACCTCCGATACGGGTTTCCATACTGCCCGGCATGGATTAGCCCCCCGTCCGCCGATACGCCGCGAGAAGGCGAGTCACGGCTCCGGCGGCAGATAGAGGCTCTCCTTCACCTCCTCCATCACCACATAGCTGCGCGATTCGGCGGCCGACGGCAGCTTGAGCAGGATGTTGCCGAGCAGGCGCCGGTAATCGCCCATTTCGGCGATGCGCGCCTTGATCAGGTAATCGAAATCTCCCGACACCAGATGGCATTCCATCACTTCGGGCACATAGGCAAGTTCTTTCTTCACGCGGTCGAAAGTGTCGTTGGACTTGGCCGACAGCTTCAGCTCGACGAAGACCAGCAACGGCCTGCCCAGCGCCCGCGGGTCGACGCGCGCGTGATAGCCGGTGATGACGCCCTCGCGCTCGAGACGGCGCACACGTTCGGTGCACGGCGTGGCCGACAAGCCGACGCGCTGGGCCAGCTCGGTCATCGACAGACGGCCCTCCTTCTGCAACAGATCGACGATCTTGCGGTCCACCCGATCGAGTTCGCGCATTTCGCTGCTCCAGTCGAAGAACATCACGCCGAATGGGGAGTCACTTCATTCATCCCCTGTTTTTCAGTGAAAAACACTGGCCTTGCTTGCCTAAACTGCACATATCCAACAGGAATCCGGCAGGAGACAGCCATGCATGTGATCGTACTCGGAAGCGGCATCATCGGCACCACCACCGCGTGGTACCTCGCCCAGCGCGGCGCGCGCGTCACGGTACTGGAACGCCAGCCCGGCGCCGCACTCGAGACCAGCTTCGCCAATGCCGGCCAGGTTTCGCCCGGCTACTCCACCCCATGGGCCGCCCCCGGCATTCCGCTGAAAGCCCTGAAATGGCTGTTCCAGCGCCACGCCCCCTTCGCCCTGCGCGCCGACGGCAGCCTGTTCCAGCTGCGCTGGATGACGCAGATGCTGGCCAACTGCACCGTAGAACGCTATGCGCTCAACAAGGAACGCATGATGCGGCTGTCCGAATACGCACGCGACTGCCTGCGCACGCTGCGCGCCGACACCGGCATCCACTACGAGGAACGCAGCCTCGGCACGCTGCAGCTGTTCCGCACCCAGGCGCAGCTCGACGCGGCGCAGCGCGACATCGCCGTGCTGCGGGAATGCGGCGTGCCCTTCGAGCTCCTGCCGGCCGGACAGCTCGCGAGTGTGGAACCCGCGCTCGCCCGCAGCCGCAGCCCGCTGGCGGGCGGCCTGCGGCTGCCGAACGACGAAACCGGCGACTGCCATCTGTTCACCACCCGGCTCGCGGACATGGCACGCAAGGCCGGCGTGGAGTTCCGCTTCGGCGTCGACATCCGCGAAATCCTGACGGGCGGTGGTGGCGTGATCGGGGTACGCACCGGCGACGGCGGGCATGGCCAGGTACTCGCGGCGGACCGCTACGTGCTCGCGCTGGGCAGCTATTCGCGCCGGATGGCGGCAGGCCTGGGCCTGGACCTGCCGGTCTATCCGGTCAAGGGCTATTCCCTGACCGTACCGCTGACCGATCCGGACGGCGCCCCCCGCTCGACGGTGCTCGACGAAACCTACAAGGTCGCGGTGACGCGCTTCGACAAGCGCATCCGCGTCGGCGGCATGGCCGAGCTCGGCGGCTTCGACCTGCGCCTGAATCCGCGCCGCCGCGAAACGCTCGAAAAGGTGGTGGGCGACCTGTTTCCGCACGGCGGCGACATTCCCAACGCTGAATTCTGGACCGGCCTGCGGCCGATGACGCCCGACTCGACGCCGATCATCGGCGCCACGCCCTACCCCGAACTCTTCATCAACACCGGCCACGGCACCCTCGGCTGGACGATGTCCTGCGGCGCCGGCCAGCTCGTCGCCGACCTGGTCACCGGCAGGCAGCCCGCCATCCGCCACGACGACCTCGGCCTGCACCGCTACGGCCGCGAAGCCACGCGGCGGGCGCAGGGTCTGAGCCTTTCGCCGGCATGAAACCCGCGGCCTGACCGGGGGGCTGGTCCACGTACGGCGACATCCGGCACGGAGCGCTTTCCAGGCCCGGCAACCCGGCGCGCGCTGCACATTTCCGGCACCGCGCCGCGCACGCATTGCAGCCGGCCCCGCTTGGTAGCACCATGTTGCGCCTTGCCCCCTACAAGGATGGAAACGATGCGCCCCGCCCGCGCTCTGATCGACCTCGCCGCGCTGCGGCACAACTACCGGCTCGCGCGCGCGCGCCACGGCGCATCGGCGCTGGCGGTGATCAAGGCCAACGCCTACGGCCACGGCGCCGTGCGCTGTGCCCGGGCATTGGCCGCAGAAGCCGACGGCTTCGCCGTCGCCTTCCTCGACGAAGCGCTGGAACTGCGCGCGGCCGGCATCACGCAGCCCATTCTGTTGCTGGAAGGGGTATTCGACGCCGTCGAACTGGCAGACGCGGCCCGCCACGACGTGTGGCTGGCAGTCCATCACGAAGCCCAGTTGCGCATGATCGAGACCACCCCGCTCGCTGCCCCGCTGCATGCATGGCTGAAGGTCAACAGCGGCATGAACCGCGCCGGCTTCGTCGGCCCCGCCGTCGCCACCGCCTGGCAACGCCTGCAGGCGAGCGGCAAGGTTCGTGAAACCACGCTGATGACGCACTTCGCCCGCGCCGACGAACCGCAAGCGATCACCACCGCCGAACAGATCGAGCGCTTCGACGCCGCCACCCGGGGCCTGAACGGCGCCCGCAGCCTGGCCAATTCCGCCGCCATCCTGGGCTGGCCGCAGGCTTGCCGCGACTGGGCGCGCCCGGGCATCCTGCTGTACGGCGCGGATCCGATGCCCGGCGAGGCCAACGGGCTGCAAGCGGTGATGACGCTCGAAAGCGCGGTGATGGCCGTGCGCGAAATCGAACCCGGCCAGGCGCTGGGCTATGGCGGCCGCTTCGTCGCCGAACGGCGCACGCGCGTGGGCCTGGTGGCGATGGGCTATGCCGACGGCTATCCGCGCAGCGTGCCCGACGGCACGCAGGTTGCCGTCGACGGCCAGCCGAGCCGTCTCATCGGCCGCGTGTCGATGGACATGTTGACGGTGGATCTGAGCGATCTTCCCGCCGCAGGCATCGGCAGCCGGATCGAGCTGTGGGGCCGGCAGGTGCCGGTCAACGACGTCGCGGCGGCGGCGGGGACGATTGCCTACGAACTGTTGTGCAACGTGAAGCGGGTACGCCTCGACTACCGCGAATGACGGCTCCGGCGGGCAAGGAGGCCCTTGCCCGCCGGGTGGGAATCACGGCCGCACGCGGTCGATTTTCAGGCTGACCCCGCTGGCATCGGTGGCGACGGGTGCACTGAGGCCTTCGAGATCGCCGCTGCGCGCGGTGGCATCGCCCCCCTTCGAAACGCGCGCGCCGACGATGATGCGCTCGGGTAGCGGCGCATCGTCGCCCATCATCAGCGCCGCGCCGTCGAACGAGAAGTCCCGCGGCAGCTCGCCGGCCTTGAAGCGCAGCGCGGCCAGCGGCGGACCGCCCGCTTCGCCGCGGGCGAAGACGAACACCGCGTCTTCCGGTGCCAGCCGGTCGAGCAGCGCCGCATCCACCTCGAGCCGGCCGGACAGCGTCAGCGGGCCACCAGCGGCAGCCGGTGCGGCTGCGGCCTCCACCAGCGGCGGCAGGCCAGCCTTCGCGCGCGCCTCGTTCACACTGGCGCGGATGCCGCGCGCGACATCCTCGCCCGGCGGAATGCGTGCGAGGATCTTCTCCCAATGCCCTGCGGCGGCGGCGTAGTCGCCGCGCTGATAGGCGGCCGTGCCGGCCAACGCGAGCGCCTTGGGATGGTCCGGCGCGAGCGCCAGCGCCTTGTTCACCAGCACTTCGGCATCCCCCACCACCGTGCCCCGCATCGCGGCGACCACATCGGCCCAGTCGGCGAACACGTCCGGTTCGCCCGGCGCAAGCTTCGACAGCTTCTCGTAGGCCGCCGCCGCCTTGGGGAAATCCTCCAGCACCAAATAGGAACGGGCCAGCATCATCCAGCCCTCGACGTTGTCCGGCTCCTGCTGCAGGCGCGTTTCCAGCTTGCCCACCATGTCGGCGATTTCCGCCTGGGAAAAGCCCTGCTGGCCCTCCACGTTCGCCGGATCGAGCCCGTCCGGGGTACCGAAGGCGAGATAGCCAACCACCGCCAGCACCGGCACGCTCAGCGCCAGGCCCACGGCCCAGCTCCGCTCGGTGCGCACATCGGCGCTCTGGGCGCGCTCGGCGACGGCCTCGCCTTCTTCCAGCGCGCGCCGCTCGACCTCCTCCCGGCTCTTCGCGTGGGTGGCGGCGTCGATGCGGCCCGCCGCGAGATCGGCGTCCAGCTCGGCCAGTTGCTCACGCAGCACGGCCAGCACGAGGCTGCTCTGCTCCGCCTGCTCGCGCTGCGCGCGGCCGCCGGCACGGAACAGCGGTGGCAGGATCCAAAGCAGGGCACCGGCCAGCAGCAGGCCGGCAAAAAGAAGGAAAGCGGTCACGAACGGGACTCCGGAGATTCAGATGAAGACGGCTTGGCATCGCCCGCGAGCAGGTCGCGGGCACGGCGGCGCTCGGCCTCGCTCAGGCCGTCCATGGCGGCAAGCTCACCCGCCCGCCGGCGCAGCCGCCAGGCCAGCCAGCCGGCGCCGCCCACGAGCAGCATCACCGGGCCGCCCCACAGCAGCAGGGTCGTCGCCTTGAACGGCGGTTCGTAGAGCACGAAGTCGCCGTAGCGGGCGACGAGATAATCCACCACCTCGCCCTTGCTGCGGCCACTGGCGAGCTGCTCGCGTACCTGTTCGCGCAGGTCTACCGCCAGCGGCGCATTGGATTCGGCGATCGACTGGTTCTGGCACACCAGGCAGCGCAGCTTGTGCGACAACTCCATCACGTCGGCTTCGAGCTGTGGATCGGCCGCAACGGTGGGCGCGGCACCCGGCTCGGCCGCCGTCCGTTGCGCGGCGGCGGGAAAGGTCGCCGCCAGCAGCGCGGCCAGGGCCAGCCCGCGGGAAAGCTTCACGAACACATCAACCCGCACGGCGCACCTCCTCGATCTTCGGCAGGATCACCTGCTGCAGGCTTTCCGGTGTGATGGGGCCGATGTGTTTGTAGCGGATGCGGCCCTCGCCGTCGATCAGGAAGGTCTCGGGCACCCCATACACGCCGAAGTCGATGCCGACCCGGCCGTCGATGTCGAGCACCGACAGCACGTAGGGATCGCCATGGTCGGAAAGCCAGCGCCGCGCACGCTCGATCGCCAGCGCCGTTTCGGTCTCGAGCGCCATGCCGCGCGCGTTGATCGCGCCGTCGCCGCGCACCTCCTTGTAGTTGAGGCCGACGACGGGGACGATCTTCTGCTGCGCCATGCGCACCAGCAGCGGGTGCTCCTGGCGGCAGGCCACGCACCAGGAGGCCCACACGTTCAGCAGCCAGACCTGGCCCTTCATCTCTTCGAGGGCGAAAGGCCGGGCCGGGTCATCGAGCCGCGCGAGGCTGAAGCCCGGCGCGGGCTTGTCGATCAGCGGCGACGGCACCTCACGCGGGTTCAGGGTGAGGCCGAAGGCGAGGAAGCCCGCCAGGGCGATGAACAGGATCAGGGGAACGAGGAATTTTGCTTTCATCGGAAGGTTTCCGTGCCGCTCAGGCGACGCGCTGGTTGGCCGCCACCGTGGCGTCGCGCGCGGCGAGCCGGCGGTAGCGGCGGTCGGCGGCGGCGCAGATGCCGCCCAGGCCCATCAGGATGCAGCCCAGCCAGATCCAGCTGATGAAGGGCTTGTAGTACAGGCTGACGATCCAGGAGCCGTCCTCGATCTGCTCGCCCAGCGACACGTACACGTCGCGGAACGGGCCGATGTCGATCGAAGCCTCGGTCATCGGCATGCCCTGCGCCACGTACAAACGCTTCTCCGGCGTCAGCGTGGCCACCGGGCGGCCGTCGCGGGTGACGTCGATCGTCGCCCGTGCGGCATCGTAGTTGGGGCCGTCGGCGTCCTGCACGCCACGGAAGGTGAAGGTGTAGCCGGCCAGCTCCGCATGCTGGCCGTTCTGCATCTTGACGTCGAGGTTGGCATCCAGGCTGCCCACCAGGGTCACGCCGATGATGAACACGCCGATGCCCAGGTGCGCCAGCCACATGCCCCACCATGCGGCGGTGATCGAGCGCAGGCGCGCGCCCATCGCCGCCCCCGCGCGTTCGGTGATGCGCCCGGCCAGCAACTGGATGCTGGCGAGCACCACCCAGGCGGCCAGCGCCAGGCCGAGTACCGTGCGCCAGGTGACGTGGCCGACGGCGTAGGCCGTGCCCACGCCGATCAGCACGCTGGCGATGAAGGCCGGCGCCACCTTGCGCACCGCCGCCCCGAGGTCGTCGTCCTTCCAGCGCAGGAAGGGGCCGAACATCATCAGCACCACCACCGGCGTCATCAGCGGGATGAACACCGCCTCGAAATACGGCGGCCCCACCGAGATCTTGCCCATGCCCAGCGCATCGAGGAACAGCGGGTACATCGTGCCCAGCAGCACCGAAGCGGATGCAACGGACAGCAGCACGTTGTTGCCCAGCAGCGAGGTCTCGCGCGACACCAGGCCGAAGCTGCCACCACCGCCGAGCTTCGGCGCGCGCCATGCGTACAGCAGCAGCGACACGCCGATGACGATGACGAGCAGGGCCAGGATGAAGAGGCCGCGCTTGGGGTCGGTGGCGAAGGCATGCACGCTGGTGATGACGCCCGAGCGCACGATGAAGGTACCGAGCAGCGACAGCGAGAAGGCGCTGATCGCCAGCAGCACCGTCCAGCTGCGGAAGGCGCCGCGCTTTTCGGTGACGGCCAGCGAGTGCATCAGCGCGGTGCCGAGCAGCCAGGGCATGAAGGAGGCGTTCTCGACCGGGTCCCAGAACCACCAGCCACCCCAGCCCAGCTCGTAATAGGCCCAGCCGGAGCCAATCGCGATGCCGGCGGTGAGGAACACCCAGGCCACCGTGGTCCACGGCCGCGACCAGCGCGCCCAGGCGGCATCGAGCCGGCCGCTGAGCAGCGCGGCGATGGCGAAGGCGAAGGCCACCGAAAAGCCCACGTAGCCCATGTAGAGCAGCGGCGGGTGGATGATCATGCCGGGGTCCTGCAGCAGCGGGTTCAGGTCGCGCCCCTCGCCGACCGCCGGCAGCAGGCGGTCGAAGGGGTTCGACGTGACCAGCAGGAAGGACAGGAAACCGACGCTGACCCAGCCCAGCACGCCCAGCACACGGGCGACGAAGGCTTCGGGCAGGTGGCGCGAGAACACCGTCACCGCGACCGTCCACAGCGACAGCGACATCGCCCACAGCAGCAGCGAGCCTTCATGGTTGCCCCACACGCCGGTGATCTTGTACATCAGCGGGGTAGCGCTGTGCGAGTTCGCCGCAGCGAGCTGCACCGAGAAGTCGCTCTGGATGAAGGCCCAGGTCAAACAGGCGTAGCTGAACAGGATGAAGAAGAACTGCCCCTGCGCGGCCGGCCGGCCCACGGCCATCAGTGCCAGGCGGTTGCGGCTGGCGCCGATCATCGGCACGACGGCCTGCACCAGGGCGAGGACCAGGGCGAGAACGAGGGCGAAATGTCCGAGTTCGGGAATCATGTCATTGGCTCACGGTTGCCGCGGCCTTGCTGGCCTGTTCCACTGCATGCGCCGCTTCCGGCGGCATGTAGTTCTCGTCGTGCTTGGCCAGCACCTCGGTGGCGCGGAAGGTGCCGTCGGCCTCCAGCTTGCCCTGCACCACCGCGCCCTTGCCTTCCTTGAACAGGTCCGGCAGCGTGCCGCGGTAGCTCACCGGAATCACCTGGGCGGTATCGGTGATGGCGAAGCTGACGGTCAGGCCGTCGGCCTCGCGCCGGATCGAGCCTTCCTCGACCATGCCGCCGACGCGGAAGGTGGTGCCGGTGGGCGCCTTGCCCGCGGCGACTTCGCTGGGGGTATGGAAGAACACCAGGTTCTGCTGGAAGGCGCTCAGCACCAGGGCGACGGCGGCGACGAGCAGGACCACGCCGCCGCCGACCAGCATCAGACGTTTGCTACGGGCTTTCATGTTTCCGACTCCATGGCGGGCACCGGTGTGCCGCCCTCTTTTGCTGAACCTCTCGCTGAATCCTTGCCGACGGCGCGCCGCCAGCGCAGCAGCCGCGTGACGGTGTCCTTCCGGCGCCGCAGGACCAGCACGAGTTCCAGCGCCATCAGCGCAAACGTGAGGCCATAACTGCCCCACACGAAATACGCCGCGCCCCCCATGTTCCAGAACGCGGACCAGCTCTCCCACTGCATCAGGCACGCCCTCCCTTCGCCTGCATTTCGCGCTCGAGCACCGCGCCGACCCATTCGGTATGCCGCTCGCGTTCGAGGATCATCGACCGCGCGCGCCACAGCACCACCGCGATCGTGTACATCCAGGCGGCGATCGCCATCACCAGCATGCCGACCAGCATGGTCGTCGCCATCGACGGCGCCTTGGTCACGCTGACCGAGGCGCCCTGGTGCAGCGTGTTCCACCACTGCACCGAGAAATAGATGATCGGCACGTTCACCGCGCCGACGAGGGCGATGATGGCGCCCGCGCGGTCGGCGCGGCGCGGATCCTCGATCGCGCGCGTCAAGGCGATGAAGCCGAAGTACAGGAAGAGCAGCAGCAGTTGCGAGGTCAGGCGCGCATCCCACACCCAGTAGGCGCCCCAGGTCGGCTTGCCCCACAGCGCGCCGGTCCACAGCGCGACGAAACAGAACATCGCCCCGGTCGGCGCCAGCGCCTGGCTCATGATGAAGGACAGGCGGGTGTTCATGACCAGGCCGACGCCGGACCAGAACGCCATCATCAGGTAGACGAACATCGACATCCAGGCCGCCGGCACATGGATGAAGATGACGCGATAGACCTCGCCCTGGGTGGCATCGGTGGGTGCGACAAACAAGCCGAGCCACAGCCCGGCCAACGTCAGGACCAGCGCCGCGGCGGCGAACCAGGGCGCGAGGCGGCCCGCCAGCGGATAGAAGTTGTGCGGGGCCGCGAAGCGGAAAAGGCTGCGGCTGCGCTCTGGAGCATTCATGCGTCGCACTCGTTGTTGGTACGTTCCACCGGCAAGCCCGCCGCCGGTTCGGGGTTCATCATCAATCCGTCGAAATCCGCAGCGCCGCGGCGCAGGCCCACGGCGCCAGCGCCAAGGCCCCCGCCAGCCCCCCGCCCAGCAGCAGCAGGTGGGCCGCGGCGCCGGTACCGGACATCTCCGCCTCGACCGCGCCCGCGCCGAAGATCAGCACCGGCACGAACAAGGGCAGCACGAGCAGGGCCAGCAGCATGCCACCGCCGCGCAGGCCCAGCGTCAGCGCGGCACCGACCGCGCCGAGCAGCCCCAGGATCGGCGTACCCAGGGCCAAACTTAAGACCAGCACCGGCAAGGCGCCTTGCTCAAGGTCAAGCAACAGTGCCAGCCCGGGCGCGACCGCCACCACCGGCAGCCCGGTGCTGAGCCAGAACGCCAGCACCTTGGCCGTGACCCATAGCGCAGCCGGTTCGCTAGACAGGAGAAGCTGCTCCAGGGTTCCGTCGGAATAGTCCTGCGCGAACAGACGGTGCAGCGACAGCAGGCAGGCGAGCAGCGCGGCGACCCACAGCACCCCCGGGGCGATCGCCCGCAGTTGGTTGGGTTCGGCGCCGACGCCGAAGGGGAACAGGCAGACGACGATGACGAAGAAGGCGAGCGTGACCAGCACGTCGGCGCGGCCGCGCCAGGCCAGCAGCAGGTCGCGGCGCAGCACGGCGAGGAAGGTGCTCAGCATGCGTAGGCTCCGACGTCGAGCACGCGCGGCGTCCGGGTGAACGGAGCGTCCTGGTGAGTGGTCAGCATCACCATGCCGCCGCCGGCGCAGTGTTCGGACAAGGCCTGCGCCAGGTCGGCCACCGCATTGACGTCGAGCGCGGTGAAGGGCTCGTCGAGTACCCACAGCGCGCGGCGCGCGGACAGGAACAACCGGGCCAGGCCGACGCGGCGGCGCTGCCCCTGGGACAGCACGCGGGACGGCAGGTCGAGTTGGTCCGCGAGTCCGATGCGCTCGAGCGCCCGCGTACAGGACGCCTCGTCGCTGTCGTCGCCCGCGGCGGCACAGGCGAAGCGCAGATTCTCGAGCGGGCTCAGCAAGTCGTTGATGGCCGGCGCATGGCCGAGGTAGAGCAGTTCGCGGTGGAAGGCCTCGCGCTCGCGGCGGATCGATGCCCCCTGCCAGCGGATCTCGCCCGCCTCGGGCAGCGCCAGGCCGGTGACCAGCCGCAGCAGGCTGGTCTTGCCGACGCCGTTGGGCCCGGCGACGCGCAGCAAATCGCCCGCCTGCAGGCAGAAGGCGAGTTCGCGGAACAGCAGTCGATCGCCTTTCAGACAGGCGAGATCATGGGCTTCGAGCATGGGGAAACGATTATAGCGAGGAACACCGCGGCTCTCGCGTTTGTTCGGCACACTACGCCGCCGCGCCCGCCCTCGGGCAGCCGCGCCCTTGTCCCGAAGCGACGCGGTCCGCGAGGCATGCCGCCCCGCGGACCGCCAGGCGCCGGACCCGATCAGTAGGAAGGAATGAAGCGGTTCACCCAGGCGAACAGCTCGATCAGCGGCCACACGATGCAGATCAGGATGCCGGCGATCAGGATGATCTCGGTGAACACCGGCCCGACCGAGCCGGTCAGGTTGCTGGCGAAGCGCGGCGCCGGCACCTGCGTGTAGTGCTTCAGTTCAGGGTCGGTCACCTCGGCGTCCTTCACGCCGGTGATCATGCCGAGGACGTGGTTGGTCTTGTGGCATGCCGAGGCCCAGCAGTTGCCGATCAGGTGCAGGGTGACCAGCGAGGCGGCGATGTTGCCGCACCAGATGTGCAGGTCTTTGAGGCCGACCGTGATTTCCTGGCCGAACAGCGCGAACGTGGTGAACTCGTCTTCCCAGTCGCTCGGCACCATGTCCCCGAGGGGCCCCATTTCCTGGCCCGCGCTGTACAGCATCAGGCCCAGCACGCAGGTGCCAAGCATGATGAAGATCAGCGCGAACACCATCGCTCCGCCCAGCGGATTGTGCGAGATCGTGTGCATCGGGTGGCCGACCACCGAATCGACGCCGTACTTGACCATCGTCTTCGGGCTGTAGATGAAGGTCCAGAAACGCACCGCGCGCGGGCCGACGAAGCCGTAGACCACGCGGAACAGCATGTAGCCCATGATCACGTAGGCCGCATAGACGTGCAGCGGAAACTTGTCGGACTTGATGTACAGCGCGGCGAAGCACAACACCATGACCCAGTGGCCGATGCGGACGATGGGGTCCCAGACCTTGACGAATACCCGGGCCGGAGGCGTGCCCGTTGCTTGAGTGCTCATGATTTTCTCGGTAGGCAAATGAAGGAAATCCTCGGCCGACGCCCGGCCATCCATCTTGGGGATGGACGGCCGGAACGCCCTGCGCGAACCCTGCCGCTCAACGGAATGTGTAGATGTAGCGCACGGCGATGAAATTCGCCGTCTGCTTGGGCTTGACGCTCACATACGTGCCGTCGGCATAGCTGAACGGCGAGCCGTCGGCCAGCGACCAGGTCCAGTCGTTGGTCTTCCAGCGCTCGTGGATGAAGTCGACGCGCACCTCGGCGCTGTCGTCGATGACGTAGGACGAGAACACGCTCACCCTGAACAAGCGGCTGTCGATGTCGGACAGGTCGCCGGAGAAGTTCGCCGGCAGCAGCGTGCTTCCCCCGGGCAGCAAGCTGACGCGCTGGTCGTACTTGCTGGTGCTGCGCGTCCACTCCAGGTCGGCGCCAACCTTGAGCTGCGACATCGCCTCGCCGCGCACGCCCAGCCCGAACGAGTGGCCGACGTCCTCGAGCGCGGTATCGAGAATCGCCGGGCTGCCGCCGCCGTTGGCCGCGCGCGCGTTGCGCTGCCGCGCCTTGCTCTGGTCGTACGAGTACCAGCCGTTGAGCCGCCACGTATCGCTCAGCACATAGGCCGCATCCAGGCTGTAGAGACGTGTCGTGCCCTTGTGCAGGCCGAAGGGCCGCGTGTCGGCGACGGCGGCGTCGTAGCTGTCGTCGTGCTCGTACTTGTCGCGCCCGTCCTCGATGTTGAACTGGAGGGAGAGGTTTTCCAGCGGCATCCAGTCGAGGGCGAGGCGGACCTTGTTACGGTCGCGGTCGGCGATGTTCAGGGGGCTGATCCGGTTGCTGAACTGGGCGAACCCCTGGTTGTCGGTGTTGTAGGTGCTGTTCGCGCGCACCCAGCTCGAGCCGGAGCGTTCGCTGTACAGATAGGACAGCGAGCCGTTGAGCACCTCGGAGAGCGATTTCCTCAGTTCGAGGCGCCACGTCGTTTCATCCACGTCCTTGCGCATCGGCACGACGCGCTGCGCATCCGGTCCGCCCGCGCCGTCGACCACCGAAACCTTGCGGTCCTGCTGGCGCTCATCCACGCCGAGGGTGACGCGGTAGTCGGACGGTAGCCGGTAGCTGGCCTCGAGCTTGGCGGTCAGGGTTTCGTTGGAAACCGGCATGTAGTTCATGCACTGGTTGACGCCGCACGCGGGGTTGACCTGGATGAAACGGCTGGTCGGCGTCTTGTCGTCGACATCCTCATAGCGCAGATTGGCCAGCAGCGACAGCTCCTTGGTCGGCCGCGACGTCAGTCCGAGCTGGAACAGCTTGGTGTCGACCCGGCCGTCCAGCCTGGACGGCGAGCCATCCACCGAGATGCCGAGGCCCTGTGTCGGCAGGCGGTCATCCTGCGTCGCGCGGGTATAGGCCAGCTTGAAGGTGGCGCGGGTGCTGGACGTGAAGTTGTAGCCGCCGTTCAGGTAGATCTGGTGCGCCTGGTTGTCGAGCGGCTGGGTGAAGTAGGTGGTGCCGCTGAGCGAGCCATCGGCCAGCCTGTTGGCATGGGTCACCATGTCGCGCCGGGTCCTGTACCAGCTCCCGTAGTACCCCCCGGACAACTGCAGCTTTTCCGCAGTGTAGTTCAGCACCGCATCGACCTGGCGGGTGGTGCTGTCGATCGGCTCGAGCAGGAAGGTCGGCGAAAGGCCGCTGGAAGGGCGCAGCCCGCTGCTGCGCCAGCCCGTCTTCTCCTCGTTCTTGAAGTCGAGCTGGAAATCGAGGCCGGGCATCAGGTTCTTGTACAGGCCCAGGGTGCTGATCTGGCGCTCGCTGCTCGGCCTGACCGTGTGCTTGAGCAGCGAGCCATGGCCCTGAACCTGCGTCGCCCCGCCATTGCTCGTCTGCAGCGAGGTATTGAAGGTGTTCGGGTTGTCGCGCGTGATGCGCTTGAAGCCCAGCGAGATGCCGACGTCGCCCTGGCGCAGGTATTCGCCGCGGATCTTCTCGCTGCCGTCGATGCCGAGATTGCGGACATCGAGCTTCCACCACGTGCCGTTATCGGCATCCAGCCTGACGATGTCCGCATCGATCAGCCCGTAGGCCTGGCCTTCGCGCATGCCATCGTACATGCCCTGCTGGTAGCGGTCCCCGGACCAGTTGCCGATGCCGACCGAAACCGAGCTTTGCGGCTTCATCAGCGCGTCGCGTTCGTCATCCGCCTGGGCCGGCCCGAAGACGGCCAGCAAGGCGGCGGAGAGAGCGGTCAGGCGAAACACGCTCGTCGTAATGTGCATGATTTCTCTCCCTCGCTCAGTAGCGGAAACGCCGGGTGGTGATGGCGTCCTGCGTGCTGTTGCTGCCGTGGATGTTGGTATGGCAGTTCAGGCAGCCGCGCGCGACCGTGCCCGTGGCCGTGCTGCCCAGGACGCCGGAGGCCGTCGGCAGGCCTGCGGCCTGGCTCGGGTGGCTGCTCTGGCTGTGGCATTCCTGGCACAGGAAGGGCGGACGGGACTTGAGCAGGCTGGCGGTCGTCGTGCCGTGCGGGTTGTGGCAGCTGCCGCAATCCTCGGCGACGGGCTGGTGGTTGTGCACGAAGGGGCCGCGCTTCTCCATGTGGCAGCTGTAGCAGGTCTCGTTGACGCTGTTCCTGAGCAACTGCTTGGGATTGTCGCCATGCACGTTGTGGCAGTCCGAGCACGTCATCTTGCCTTCGGGGATGGGGTGGTGCGAGGGACGGGTAAGCTCGGCGCGCTGCTGCTTGTGGCAGCTGTAGCAGACCTGCGGCTGCTCGAGCTCGTCGCGCACCTTGTCGTGGCCGGTGTGCACCTGGTGGCAGCTGGTACAGGACACGTCGCGCGCGGCGTGGGTGCTGCTGTTCCAGTTCATGTGCTTGCCGCCCTGGTGACAGGACATGCAGGTCGCGCTCTGCTGCTCGGCCGTCAGATGCGATTTCTTGCTGAAGAAGACGTCCGGCGCGGGACGCACCTGCACGTCCTCGGGCTTGTTGACGTGCGCTTCGCTTTCTCCGTGACAGGTGGTACAGCTCGGCACCCGGCCGTCCTTCGTCACGCCGTGCTTGGTCTTGGCGATCGACAATACGGGGGCGACCTCGTATTCGTCATGGCAGCTCGTGCACTTCGCATCACCCTGATAGATGATGTCCTCGCCCTCCTGCGCTTCTTCCTGCGCCAGCGCGGAAGGCGCGAAAGTGCCGACACCCGCGATCATCAGGGCCGCGAGCAGCCCCTTCTTTATCGTTTTGAACATGGAGGTACCCCCGGGGCAATCGGACGGCTTACGGACGGGACAGAATCCACTGGACGACGGCGTTGATCTCGTCTTCCTTCTTCGTCTTCAGCGGCTCGTGGTCCTCTTGCTTGCCCTTGATCTCCACCTTGCCGAAGGTCGTCACGTGCTTGTGGATTTCCGCTGCGGCATCAGGCTTGTCGCGGTACTTCGCGGCGATTTCCTTGTACGAAGGGCCGTCCTTTGCCTTTTCCGGCGTATGGCACTTCATGCAGTTGTTCTTCTTCAGCAGGGACTTGACCTCGTTGTCATCCATGGCGTGCGAAGCGGACGCGCCAAGGAACAAGACGGTACAGGCGGCGGACAGGGCGGTACGGAACAGGCGGGCTTTCATTTCGGATCTCTCGCACAGGTGGTTCGAAAACGCGCGCCGGACGGGAAAACCGGCTACGACAGTGCGATTGTGTTCCGATCCGGAAAAACCCTACATCGGAAAGGGATTAAAGTACCTGTAGGAAATATCCTAATGCTGCGGCGCGTCCGTCCCGTGCCGCGGCCGCCGGGGATCCGGCGGAGAGAAGGCCTCAGTACAGGTCGCCGGGATCGACGAGGTGATGGGCGATGGCATAGCGCACGAGTTCGGACAGGTTGCCCATTTCCATCTTCTGCAGGATGCGCGTCTTGTGCGTGCTGATGGTCTTCACGCTCAGCGACAGTTCGGTGGCGATCTCGGTCAGGCCGTGGCCCTGGACCAGCATGCCGAACACCTGGTATTCGCGGTCCGACAGCAGCGTATGGGGCAGCACGGTACCGATCGGGCGCAGGGCGCGCGCCATCAGCTCAGCCACCTTCTCACTGACATACACCCCGCCATGCGCAACGCGGCGCATAGCGTGCAGCAGCAGCTCACAGTCGCTTTCCTTGGTGACGTAGCCCGCGGCGCCGGCATGCAGCGCACGCACCGCGTACTGCTCCTCCTGGTGCATGCTGAGGACGAGGATGGGCAAGCCGGGCTGCTCGTCCTTGACCAGCCGGATCAGGTCCAGCCCGCTGCGTCCGGGCATCGAGATGTCGAGCACGAGCAGGTCCCAGGCGCGGCTGCGCACCATATGCACGACCTCGATGCCATTGGCCGCCTCGCCGACGACGCTCAGGTCGTCGGTCTCGGCGAGAATCTGCTTCAGGCCGTCGCGGACGATGGCGTGGTCGTCGGCCAGTAGCACTTGCAGTTTTCCCATGCTGCGACTTCTCCTTGTCTGCAAAATTTTCCGGCAGGCATCCCCTGCCGAAGCCACGCTGCGCATGCGCGATGCTACCCGGCGCAGGCAGCCTGGCTCAGGACTGCACCGGGATCCGCATCTCGATCCGCGTCCCCTCGCCGGGCACGGAGAATACCGACAGCACGCCGCCATTGGCCCGCGCGCGCTCCCGCATTCCGAGCAGCCCCAGCCCGGTCCTGCGCACATCGTCCACGACGAAGCCGACGCCATCATCGGATACCGTCAGCCTCCAATCATCGCCATCGCGGCGGAATTCGATCAACACCGCCCGCGCATGCGCGTACTTGATGATGTTGGTGAGCGACTCCTGCAGCACGCGGAACAACGACAAGGCCTGGCTGCCGCCGCGCGGCGGCTCGTCGCGCTCATCCACGTCGAGCGTCACGCCCACCCCGGTGCGCTTCGAGAAATCGTCGACGAGCCAGGAGATGGCCGCAACCAGTCCGAGGTCGTCAAGGATCAAGGGGCGCAGCTGGTAGGTGATGCGGCGCACCGAGCCGATCGTCTGGCTGAGCTGGCCCTTGATGACGCCGACCTTTTCCCTGAGATCGGCCCGATCCGCCGGCAGGCGCCCGCCCAGCCACGACAGCTCCAGCCGGATGCCGGTCAGGAGCTGGCCGAGCTCATCATGCATCTCGCGGGCGACGTCGGCGCGTTCCTGCTCGCGCACGTTCTGCATCGCGGTGGACAGCTCCAGCAAGCGCTGGTTGGTGACGCGCAGGTTCTCGTCGCTCTTCCTGCGCTCGGTGAGGTCGCGCAGCACGACGGTGAAGATCCGGTTGTCGCGGAACACCGTGGCCGAGAAACTGCACTCGGCCGGAAACTCGCTGCCATCGGCATGCAGGCCGCGCATCTCGGCCTGCCCCAGCCCGCCCCGCTCGCCGAGGCCGGCATCGCGCCAGACCCCGGCGATACGCACGAAAACCGCCCGCGACGGCGGCGCCAGCAAGTCCTCGAAGGGACGGCCGACGAGCTTGGCGGCATCACAGCCGAACATGTGCTCGGCGGCGCGGTTACAGAGCACGACGGCGAAGCACTCGTCGAGAATGACGATGCCGTCGGTCACCGACTGCAGCATCTGGCGCAGGCGTTCGTCGCTTTCGCGCAGTTCCGACTCCGCCTCCTCGTGCCGCAGCAAGCTCCAGATCAGGCCGCCCGCCGCGACCAGGATCAACAACGAGACGATCACCGCGCCGCCGACGATCGGACGCATGATCTGGGGCCATGCATAGAGCGCGTCGTCCTCGTCGATCGCGACTGAAATCGCCAGCGGATACTGCGGTACGGCCCGGTAAGCGATGAAACGGTTCCGGCCATGCGAGGCCTCGGTCACCATGACGACCTCGCCCGAGACGCCGGGGCCGGGCATCAGGCCGGCGGGCAGCATGGCGGTGGGCCTGCCGGTCAGCACCGGATCCGGCGGCGCGCCCGCCACCAGCACGCCGCTACCGTCGAGCAGCTCGATGCGCCGCCTCACCCGCGGGTCGACCCGGCTGTAGAACCCCTCGAAATAGTCGATCAGGATCGACACCGCCAGCACGCCGCGGAAATTGCCTTCCGGATCATCCAGCCTACAGGCGATGATCAGCGTCCAGCGGCCGTCGGCGCGGCTGAGGATGGGCGCGCTGATGACCAGCTCCTCGCTGCCGGCGGCGGCGGCGCGGCGGAAATAATCGCGGTCGGCGAGCGAATCCGGCGGGGGGCCGCCGGGCAGCGAGGAATTGGTCGGGTATCCGTGCGGGTCGATGACGAATATCGACCGGATCTGCGGCAGGCCCGCGGAGCGGGCGCTGAGCAGGGCCTGCACCGGGAAGCTGTCCAGCGGCAGGCTCTGGCCGATCGTGTCGGACAAACGGTATTGCACACCGCGCAAGGCCACCGTCGCGCCTTCGAAGGCCCGGCTGCTCTGCTCGGCGAGTATCACGGCCAGGCTGTGGATCTCGGCGCGGGCCCGTTCCAGCTCGGCGCGGCGCAACTCGAGGAGCACCAGCCCGGCACCGAGCACCAGGGCACTGACAATCAAGGCCGTCAACGCGGCGACTGCGAGGATGGGGGGCTGCAACCAGCCCGCGCGCTCCGACTGCGGCATTCTGTTCCGGCCGGCTGGCCGGCCAATATTTGGTAACAGATTCTAAGACAGAAGCCGGCTTCTGCGGCGCATCACGAAACGGCGGCGCGGGCCCCCGGGCCCGGCCGCCGCAAATCAAGGCTGGCGCGTCCCCGCGGGCAGCGTCAGCCGCGACATGTAGTCGCTGACCGCCTTCAGGTCCTCGTTGCTGTAGTCGCGGATGAAGATGACCATCTTCGGGTTGGCGTTGCGCCGCTCCCCGTCGCGGATCATCACCGCCTCCTTGTACAGATAGGCGTAGTGCTGGTGCGCCACCAGCGGATAGAACTCTGTCGCGTTGCCTTCGCCGTTCTTGCCGTGGCAGCTCGCGCAATCGTTTTCGTAGAGCTCGCGGCCGCGCTCCAGGCGGTTGCCGCTGCCCTTGCCGTTGTCGAGCGAGATCGGCAACTGGTTGAGATAGGCGGCGATGTTCGCCACTTCCTCGACCGACACCACCCACTCGCCGACGAAGGGATGCATCTTCGGATTGTCGCGGCGCCCCGCGCGCACATCCATCATCTGCTTGATCAGCACCGAGGCATGCTGGCCGGCCAGGCTCGGGTAGATGGCATCCGCCCGCCCCGAACCGTCCGACTGGTGACAGCCCTGGCAGATCTCGTAGGCGATCTTGCCTTGCTCGATGTCGGGGCGGTGGGCGAGCGCCGCATCCTTGTCGGGATCGGGCTGGTTCCACACGTAGCCGCTGGATTCGATGCCCGGCGCGCGCGGCGCGGCGTCCGGCTGGGCGAGGGCCGTGCTACAGGCCGTGGCCAGCACGAACATGGCAGAAAGTGCGGATTTCATTTGCTGGCCTCCAGGCTGGCGATGTACTCCGCCACGGCGCGGGTTTCGGTCTCGCCGAGGCGGCTGGCGATGGTCTGCATCAGGCGCTTGTCGTTGGTGCGGCGGCCGTCCGCGAACTGCTGCATCTGGTCGAGCACGTAGGTCGGATGCTGCCCGGCGAGCCGGGGGTAGCGCGCGTTGCCGACGCCGTTCTGGCCATGGCAGCCGGCACAGGCCGGCACGCCCTGGTCCGGATTGCCTTCGTTGAAGACCCGGCGCCCGGTTTCGAGCATCGACGGATCGTCGACCTGGCCCGGCGAGGGCTGCTGCGACGCGAAGAACACCGCCGCATCGGCCATGTCGCGGGCGCTCAGGCCCTCAACGATGGGCTTCATGATGTCGCTCTGGCGCCGCGCGCTGGCAAACTCCTGCAACTGCTTCAGGGCATAGTCGGCATGCTGGCCGGCCAGCTTCGGAAACATGGGGACCGGGCTGTTGCCGTCCGCGCCATGGCAGGCGACGCAGACCTCGGCGGCAACGGCCTTGCCGCGCTCGAGGTCGCCGACCACCTCGGCGGAGGCGGAGCTGGCGGCCAGCAGCAGGCCGGCACAGGCCGCCGCTGCGATCATTCTCGAATGCTTCATCTCACTTTGCCTCCTGTACCGCTTCCATCGTGGCGATCTCGACCGGCTGGGAAAGTCGGCGCATGCGTCTTACAGCCTGATCTGCAGCAACAGGCCGATCAGGCTGGCCCGGTAGTTCTGCGGACCGGCATCGAGGATGACGGCGGTCGGCAGCGCGGTGCCCGGCGCATTGACGGCGACCGGATCGGACTCCAGCCCGCTGTAGTGCCAGTCGCGATACCTGCCGTACTCGTGGCGCAGCAGCAGGCGGGCCGACACCGTCTTGGTCACCGGCACCAGCAGGTTGGCCTCGAGGATGTTCTGGCTGGTCGTCAGGTCCGGGAAGCCGCTGCCCGCGGCGGCGATCGTGGCCGCGTTGGCATTGGCCGGCAGCGAGTACTTCATCTCGGTCCTGCTCTTGGCATAGGTGTAGCTGATGTCGAACTTGACCTTGCCGAAGTCGTGGCGCAGGCCGAGCCCCAGGGTGTCGCTGCGGTCCTTGTGGTCCAGCTCCCAGAAGTTGCCGGCCACGAACACCGCGCCCGAGTTCGGGCTCTGGCAGATTTCCTCCGCGTTCTCGGGCGTGATCACGCCCATCAGGCTCGACGCGCCGATCAGGCAGCCGGTGCCGCCGCCGCTCGGCACCGAGCGCTGGTCGAGCGTCCCGCGCTGGAAGGAATAGAAGGCGTAGACGTTGCTGGCCGGGCTGTACTGCCAGTCGACATCGACGTTGAACCAGTTCTGCCGCTGCTTGCCGCTGCGCCCGTAGTCCGAGCTCGGGTAGCGGATCTCCTTGAGCTGGGCCGACAGGCCGATGTCGAGGTCCTCGCGCGGCATGTAGTTGAGGCGGGCATTGAGCGTGTTCTGGTCGCGGTCGGAGAGGTCGTACTTGCGCATGCCGTTGTTCATGTGCACCACCCACGACTGCACGTTCGAGCCCGCCGCTTCCGGCATCGGCACGATATGGCCGCTCAGGAAGCTCGCGTACGGATGGTGCGTGTGGTAGCTGCTGCCACGGCGGCGATCGTGGGCGAAGGACAGGCGCACAGTCGTGTCTTCGATGCTGCGATTCACGTAGCCGAGCTTGTACTTGTCTTCCCAGGTCTTGTCGCGCTCGCGGTGGTCGCGCGCGTAAATCTCGCGCTCGTAGGCGGCGTTGATGCTGGAAGTCTTGAGCCGCCAGTCCGCCGTCAACCCGGTGTTCAGCTTCCGGTAGTCGTACGGCACGCTGCGGATGGGGATGTTGCCGGCCGCCGCCCCGTTGCCGCCGTACAGCATGGACACGTTGCTGCCGTCGTTGATCATGCGCCCCCACACCCCGGTGCAGCCGAAGGCGCTGACGCCGCCGGGCGTGCCGTCGCCGCTGTCGATGTACTCAGCGTTGGGGTTGCAGGCCAGGTAGTCGGTGTGGTTGCGGGTTTCGTAGTAGCGCGCCTTGGCCTTGATGTTCAGGCGGCTGGTCGGGTTCAGCGACAGCCCGAGGTCGACGAGCCGGGTGTCGATGCGGGCATCGGCCGATTGGCGGCTGAGCGAGTCGGTGCTGTCCCAGTTGGCCGTCGACACGTTGGTCGGCCGCAGGCCCGAATAGGTGGTGTACGGGACCAGGTCGTCGTCCTGGCGCGACGAACCCATCGACACCACGGCGGTGAAGCGCCCGTTCATCAGGTCAGGCAGCTTGCGCGCGTACTCGGCCTTGATGTTGTAGGCCTCGTTGTCCGGATAGAGGTCGAAGCGGCCCGCGGTGAACATGCCGGGCGTCGCCCCCGTGATCGTGCCCGGCGTCACCCGCAGCGGCGTCTCGAAACTCAGCGTGTCGATGTTGTTGCGGAACAACGACGCCGACGCCTGCAGGTTGAAGCTGTTCAGCGGGTCGGTGTAGTACAGGCCGCCGACGAAGTCGTGCGTCTCGTAGTCGATCGGCTCGATCACCTCCATCGGCGCCTGACCGCCGCCGCCGGCCCACACCGAACCGAAGGGCCGCGCGCCCTCGCGCTTTTCCAGCGAGTAGCCGGCGAAGACCTTCAGGTTGTCGGTCAGGTTCATGTCCAGGCGCAGGCCGCCCTTCTTCCGCACCAGCCCGAGTTCGGTGTTGGTGTTGGCCTGCGCGACCGCGGTGATGGCCTGGTTGTCCGCCGCCAGGTCGCCACTGCCGCCCGCGGTCAGGCCGGGCTTCAGCGTCAGGTTGCCGCTGCCGGCGCCGTTCCACAGCGAGCGGAACGAGGTGGTGAACACGTGCGGCGTTTCATTGTAGAAGGCCTTCACCCGCCAGTCGTTGTAGCGGCCGAAGGTGGCGCCGTAGAACTGGTCGTCGCGGTCGACCCCACCGCCGACCACTTCGAAGTAGTGGGCGGTGTCCGCCTTCTCGGCGGAGACGCCGAAGGCGCTCAGGTAGCCGCCATTGCCGACGTCCTTGTAGCGCTTGAAGCCCTGCTCTCGGTGATCGCCCGACACGTGGGTCACGCCGAACTCGACGAAGCCGAGGTATTCCCAGCCGCCGGTGGTGCTATGGACGCGATCGCTCGGCACCTTGGGCACGCTGTAGAGCTGCCCGGTCGGCGTGCGCGCCGCGATCGGCTCGCCATTCAGGCCGTCGGGATCGTAGCCGCTGGTGTAGGTCAGCGGATTCACCGGCGCCAGGTTGAGCGCATTCCCCAGCGAGGTATCGGCCCCCACCGCGGAGTCGGCCCAGGCGCGCTCGACGGCCATCATCGCCAGCGCCGCGCCCACCAGGACGCTCAGCATCCGGACCTGCGGCTGGACGGAGAGGCGGACGGCCGCGCAATTCGCATTGACGTTGTTCATGTCGAATCCCTCCGATCAGCGCTGGAAGCGGGCACCCGCCGGGTGATTGCTGCCATGGACCTGCGTGTGGCAGTTCTGGCACGAGCGGCCCATGACGCGGGAGTTGAGGCCGGTGTCGTTGCCGGCCATCTGCGAGGTGTTGTAGAACACCGACGGATGGTTGGTGTTGGCATGGCACTGCTGGCACAGGGCCGGACGGGCCACCTGCAGCAGCTTGTCGTGGTTGCTGCCGTGCGGCGTGTGGCAGTTGGTGCAGGCCTCGCGCACCGGCGCATGCTCCCAGACGAAGGGACCGCGCTTCTCGGCGTGGCAGCTGTAGCAGAGGTCGTTGACCGAATCGGCCTTGAGCAGCGGCGCGGTCGTCGTGCCGTGCGGATTGTGGCAATCGACGCAGCTCATCTTGCCTTCCGGCACCGGCATGTGCGAACGCTTGCGGAATTCCGCGCGCTGCTGCGAGTGGCAGCTTTCGCAGGTCTGCGTGATGCTCTGCTTCTTCAGCAGGCTGGTGCCCGAGAAGCGCGCCATCGGGTTGTGGCAGTCGCTACAGGCGAGCTTGTTCAGGTCGTGCGCGGAACCCGGCCAGTGCATGCGCTGACCGCCCTCGTGACAGCTCAGGCACTGCCCGTTCTGCTTGTCGAGCGGCGTGCCCCAGGACTTGGTGAAGCCGATGATCAGCGACTTGTCGACGATCTTGTCCCAGGCCTCCCCGCCCTGCGCCACCGGGTCGGCCGCTTCGCTGCCCATGTTCTCGGCATGGAGCGAGCCCGGCCCGTGACAGGCTTCGCATACCTGGCGCTCGGTCTCGTTCTTCGGGTTCTGGCGAAAGATCTTGGCGTGGAGGGTGTGGCCGAAGTGGGATTCTTCGACCTGGTGACAGGAAACGCAGACCTGCTCACCCACGTAGGTGGCATGCCGGGCCGGCTCGTCCGCCGCGCCCGCCGCGCCGCCCGCGAAAAGGGCAGCGGCCGTCAGTACCGCCCGCAAGGCTGGAAATACACCGGAAAGCTTCATATCGTCGTCTCCTCGCCTGCAATGCCGACGCATTACGGCCGCCACCTAAAAACCGGTGGCACTCCAAGGGTGAACGGAGGGGAAACGCAGCCCGATATCCGCAGCGCCGCTGCAGCGGCGGACATATGACCGGACACCCTCCTCTGGCTTGTCCCCGGGCGGGCCGCCTGACTGTCTGCGGCCAGCTCCGGGCTGTAACAAGGTGGTTACAAGTTTGGAACGAGTCTAATCTGCTTCCGCACACGCGCCTTGCCGGAAAGTGAACCGATGTTTGCGCAATCGGTCCCCGCCTCCTGGGTACACGGCGCCGCGCCGCTGCAACAGGGCGCGATCCCGCCTCTCACGTCGCTCGGGCTGACGCCGAAGCGGGCGCGGAAGACACGGCTGAAATGGGCCTGGTTGGAAAACCCCCATTCCTGGGCGATCAGATAGACCGGCCGCCTGAGCCTGCCCGGCGCGGACAGCTCGCGATGGCAAGCATCGAGCCGCTCGGCGGTGATCCACTGCATCAGCGTCATCGTGCTGCGCGCGAAAAGGCGGTGGATGTAGCTCGGCGACAGGCCGACCGCATCGGCGATCAGCTTCACATCCAGGTCGGGGTCGGCCAGCCGGCCATGCGCGAAGGCCTTGACCCGCTCGAGGTGGTAAGCCTCGACCGCGGAGGCGTCGTCCTGCACCTGGCGGGAAAAACTGCGCAGCATGCCGCCCAGCAAGCCGAGCACGGCATCCGCGCAACTCTTGAAGTCGGACGGCGCCAAGGTCTGGCGCTGCATGAAGATGCTGCGCAGGGTGCCGGCGAATACCGCTGCCGAGCCGCAACAGGACGCCATGCAGGAAACGGTCAGCGCCCGCCAGTCCCGCATCGCCGTCTCCAGGCTGGAACAAGGCACGCGCAGCACCACGTGATGGAAATCGTCCCTCAGCTCCAGCGCGAAATGCTGGCTGTCATCGAGCAGGTGCAGCGATCCGGGCTGAAGCCGCGCCTCGCGGCCGCCCTGCCGCACCGACCCGGTGCCGGCCACGTTCAGCAGCACGGCGACGCCGTCGCTGCAGCCGCGCACCTGCAGGGTATGCGGCGAGCCCCGGGTCTCGAACACTTCCAGCATGCCGAAGCGGAAGTGGCTCAAATGCATCGCGAATGGCGCCAAACCGTTCGGCTCGATCTGATGGCCCGACTGCAGCAGCGCCCCCATATCGCTACAGCACTGCGCAATGCGTTCGTGTTCGGGCCTCGCTTCTGCGGCGACTATCTCGGTCATCGGCGGATCTCCTCCAGACGTGACAGGAATGCTTCTTGTTTTGTAACCGCCTGTTGCGGCCTTTCCCGAAGCTTGTACTACGAACCGGAAGCCTTCTGGCCGAAATGGACCCGCCCGGCCCGGCCGGCAGGAGAAGACTGTCGCACTTCGGCAACAGTGTCGACACCCTGCCCGACAGCCCGCCATGCCAGGCCTCACGGGCACTTCACCCCTTCGGCATGGAAAACCATGTCAATCGATTTCCCAGTCGTCGATCTCCACCACCAGCCCCGGTTTCGCCTCGATCAGGACGTAGAAGGGTACGGCGGGTGTGTCGAAGGAGAAGGCCCCGTCGGCATCGAGTCTCCCGCGCACGAGAATCGCGTCATCGTCGCTCAACACATCGATGCGCAGCCCCGGCAGCGGCTTGCCGTTGACGCCACCGGTACAGCGGATGGTTTTCGCATCCTGGCGGATGCAGTCGCCGAACATTTCGTAGCCATGCGCCAGCACCTGCTGCGAACAGATCATCAGCAGGCCGGCAAAGACGCAATATCCTTTCTTCATCGCTTCATCGACTCCTTTCGTCTGCCCACTGCGCCGTCGCCGGCGAAGCCAGCACCAGCGGTATTGCCGCGCGGTGCCTAGTGCCGTCCCATCCTTCCAGCGTCAGCCACAGGTCGGCATCCGGGCGAACATCCGCGGGGATCTGGACATTGGCGAAGCGCCGGTAAGGGCTGCCCGAAAACAGTTCCCCCGACGTACGCACGTCGCCACGCGGCCTGCCGACGCGCAGGTAGGCGGCCTTCACTTGCGGAATGCAGGCCTGGCACACGGCCAGAGTGAACACTTTGTCGTACTCGTCATCGTGGTGCTTGGGCGGTTCGACGCGCCATTCGCCCAGCGTCACCGACCACGGCCCCACCTCGAATTCAGCCGCTACCCGCTGCCCCAGGCCCGTCTTGGCAGCGGGTTTCTCCTGCGCCAGATAGTGCGGTAGCCAGGCCACCGGCAGAATCAGCAGCAGCGCGCTCAGGTGAAAGCGCCAGCGCTTCCACCAACGCGCGGGCGCATTGCCTTCGGGCGGCGCCAAGGACGCCGGCAACGGTGCATCGATGCTTTCGTCACCCTCGCGCTGCCTGCCCTTCAATGCCGCCGCCGTCGCCTTGGCAGTGCGTTTCGTCCAGATCAGCAGGCCGGAGCCGACCATTGCGGTCAACAGCACACCGCAGACGAAATACACCAGTTTCAGGCCCAGGCCGACGAAATCGCCGGCATGCAAGGGACGCATCGATTGAGTGAAGATTTCCAGCCCGGAACGATTGGCGATGCTGCGCGCGAATTCCACCCGGCCGGAATAAGGGTTGATCCACACGCTTTCCGTCAGCAGTGGCCAGGAAGCCGCCTGGCCGACGACGCGGATCGGACTGAAAGCGCTTTCGCCCAAGGAGAAAAACGACGCATCGACGTCGGGAAAGGTATCCCGCATGATTTGCGCCGCCCGGTCCAGCCCGATGCGCGCCACCTGGCCGCCCGGCTGCGCCTGCGGCACATCGTCGCGAGAGAGGATCAGCGGCAGCGCCGGGCTGGTCGACGGCAATTCGATGTCCGCGTGTCTCAACACCCCTTGGATCAGGAACCACAGCCCGGTGACGGCCATGATCAGGATGAAGGGAATCGACCAGATGCCGGCCAGCCGGTGCAGGTCGCCCCAGAACACGCGGCTGCCGCGGTCGATGCGCAGACGAGGACGAAAAAAACCGCGCCAGAAACGCTTGTAGACCACCAACCCGGTGACCAGCGATCCGAGCAATGGCAGGGACAACAGTGAAACCGCGTACCAGCCCGGACTGACGCCCTCCTTGAACGGTACCAGCAGCCAGCCGTGCAAGGCACGGATGAACTGCCGAAAGGAAAACCCCTCCGGCTCGCTGCCCTGGATGTGGCCGGTGTAAGGGTTGACGTAATGGTTGACCAGGCTGGTGTCGGGATACTCCGCCTGCACCGTCCACGCGAACATCGACTTCACCGGGCGGGAAATGCGCCGCACCACGGCCTCGGGATGCTCGCGGGCAATGACGGCGAGGATGGCATCGTAGCCCAGCATCTCGGCATCGGCGGCGGGCGGATTGGCGCGCACCGCCGGATCGGCCAGCCAGACGATCTCTTGGCTGACAGTGGCGATGCTGCCGGTCAGGCAGACGAAGAACAGGAAAGCCCAGACGGGCAGCGCCAGCCAGCTATGGGCCAGAAACCACCAGCGGGCGGAGGATGGGGCTCGATTCATGGGAAGACCATTGGTGCTCGAGCCGGGGCATTGCCGATGCCCCGGCTTCGAGTCAGGCGGATAGATGCGGGATCAGAAACTGCCGCGCACGGTCAGCAGGAAATTGCGCGGCGCGCCGACGTAGTTGGTCGAGTAATTGCGGATGTACGAGTAGTAGTGCTTGTCGAACAGGTTGTCGATGTTCAGCGCGGCGGACCAGTTCTTGTCGATCTGATAGGCCACCCGGGCATTCCAGATCGAATACCCATCCTGCAGCGTGACGATCTGGGTCGTCGTCAATGGGTATTCCTGTTTGCTGAGGTAATTGACCCCGGCGCCGATGCGCCATTGGCTCAAGCCGCCGGGCAGTTGCCAGTCCGACCAGACGCGCAGGATGTGTTTGGGGTCCCAGTTGAACGGCTTGCCGACTTGGGCCGGAGTGGTATCGTTTTCCAGGTACTTGTTGCGGTTATAGGTGTAGCCCCCGCTGATTTGCCAATCCTTGGTCAGATGGCCGTGTGCTTCCAGGTCGAACCCTTCGCTGCGGACTTCCCCCGCGGCCCTGGAGCACCATTCAGCCCCGGTGCTGCCGCAGATCCGGGGCGCGTCGTAGTCCAGGACGCCCCGGTTCTCCTGGTCGATGCGGTAGACGGCCAGGGAGGCGTTCAACGCGCCGTCGAACAGTTCGCCCTTGATCCCGGCTTCATAGTTGGTGCCGACGATGGGTTTCAGGACCTGGAAATTGACGTCGGTCACGCTTTGCGGCTGGAAGATGTCCGCATAGCTCGCATACACTGACCACTGCGGCGTCAGGGCATAGACGGCACCGAGGTAGGGGGTGAACACGCCGTCTTCCTTCATGCGGGTGCTCGCGGTGAAATTCGGCACGTTGGCATACTCGTACCAGCTGGCCCGCCCCCCGAGAATGAGCGACAGGCGATCGGTCAGGCGGCTGCGCAGCATGCCGTAGATGCCCTTCTGCTCCGTGTCTTTGTCGGCATGCGCAATACGCGTCGGGGCTGTCGTGCCCAAGGGAGGAACATCGGGCCGGGGATCGAACACATCGTAGTTGTAGTGATTGCGGTACTGCACGTAGGCATCGTCGTGTTTGTGCCGGGCGTAGTTGGCGCCAAGCACGATTTCGTGATCGATGCCCAGGCCCTCGAATTTGCCCGACAGGTTGGCGTCGAAGCTGACGTTCCTGCCTTTCAGGTCGAAGCTGTAGCCCAAACCGCTGACGGTGCCACCGCCGACGGGGACCGTTCCATTCGGCGTCGAGTTGATCGCCTCGTATTCTTCGTGGATATAGGAGCCCGCCATTTTCAGCTTCCAGTCGGCGCCGAAGCGGTGTTCCAGATCGAGCAGCAACTGGGTTTCCGTCCGCTTGGCGTCGTTCCAGCGCGCCCAGGGCTGGGCCGAACGGGGCAGGCCAAGTTCCCGGCCGTCGGCATAGCGCGTGATGCCGTCGTAGATCAGGCGGTTGCCCTTGATCTTCGAGTGCAGAATCCCGACGCCGACCGTGGTGTCCGGAGACAGATCGAAATCGAGCGCCCCGTAGAAATTCAGGTTGCGCTCGTAGAGGGTGTCGATGAAGGAGCCCTTGTCCTCGTAATCCAGCACGGCCCGGCCGCGGACCTTGCCGTCCTGGTCGAGCCTGCCGCCGGCATCCAGGCGGGCGCCGTAGTTGTCCCACGATCCGACCCGGCCCTCGACATTGAAGGCGGTCTCGGCCAGGCCGCGCTTGCGCACCAGGTTGATCGCGCCGGAGGGTGTGCCGGCACCTTCGAGCAGGCCCTGCGCGCCGCGCAGCACTTCGACGCGATCCAGGTGGAAGGTGCTGGAAACGAAGGTATTGCCCAGCCCCCCTTCACGGTTCGTCGGAATGCCGTCGTACTGGACGTTGCCGGTGGCAAAGCCCCGCATGACGAAGTCGGTGCTGCCGCCGTAGCGTCTGAACAGGGTGACGCCGGGCGTGTTGGCCAGCACCTCGTCCAGCGTATCCAGCCCCTGGTCGTCCATCCGCTGCCGAGTCATCACGGTGATCGACTGCGGGATGTCCTTGAGCGCCTGCGCCCCCTTGAACAATGTCGAACCACGGACCGCGTAGGAGCCAGAGCCTTCGGTGGTAGCGTCATGCACCATCCCGGCAATCACCCTGACCGGCGCCAGCACGGCTTCCCCCGACGCGCCACCGGCCCCGCGCCGCACAACCACCTCCTTGCCGTTGATCTCCGCCACCAGCCCGCTGCCCGCCAGCAGGCGGTCGAGGGCCTGGCGGGCCGTCATTTCGCCAGACAGGGCGGGGGCCTGCCGGCCGGCGATCACCTCGGGGCTCACCAGCAGTTGCAGTCCGGCCTGGTTGGCGAGCTGGTTGAGCGCGCTGCCGAGGGACTGCGCTTTCAGTGAAACCACTATGGAGGCGGACTCCTGGGCGTGGACCTGTGCCGTGGCGCCCATGACGGCGAATGCCAGGGCGCAGGCCACGCCCAGCGGAGCGGAATGGAAACGGCGGTGGAACATGGGGTACGGCCTCCTTGATGGTATTGAGAATTGTTCCCGAACCCAAAGAAGACGCACCAGCCCCGGATGTGTTGAGGTCCCAGGTATTTTTTTCGCGGGCCGCGTCTTGCGCATGCCCGGAGGCGCGCTACTCCCGCCCCTTGCCGACGATTTCCGCCCGCCCGTCGGCCAGTCGCCGCAGGCGCACGGGCAGCACGCGCGGAAGCGCGCGAGCGAAGGCATCCTGTTCGCGCCAGGCGAAACTGCCATGCACGCGCAGGGCAGCCACGGCCGGGTCGCGCACGACGAGACTCACCGGGCCGTAGCGCTCGAATTCAGCCAGTGCCTGGCCGAGGGTGGCATCGGCGAAATCGATGCGGCCATGGCGCCAGGCGGCGGGTTCGCCGTCCGGTGCCCGGACAGCGGCGCCCAGATGCCCTTGCGCATCAGCGGCGACGGATTGCCCGGCGCCGAGTTCGATCGCTTCGGCGACCTGGAACAGCGTGGCCGGCCCGCCACTGCGAACGACCGCCACGCGCCCTTCTTCGACGCTGACGTACACACCCTGGCCGAACATGCCGCCAGCAGCATGGCGGACGGAGAAGCGGGTGCCAACCACGGTGATGCGCAGCGCGCCGGCCAGCACGTGGAAGGGGCGTCCGGCGTCGGCACGCACGTCGAACATGGCCTGCCCGCCGCTCAGGCGCACTTCGCGGCCGCCGCGGTAATAGGCGATCTCGGCCTGGGTCGCCGTATCCAGCCAGAGGGTGCTGCCATCCGGCAGCACGACTTCGCGGGTGGAGCCGCGCGCGGTTGAGAAACGCTGTTCGTGGAGCGGCCAGCGCTGCCAGGCCGCCCAACCCAGCCAACCGCCGGCCAGCCCGGTCACGGCCAGCGCCGCCGGTGCGAAGCGCGGCAGGCCAAGCAGCCAGGCGCGGCGCCCGGCCGATTCGGGCGGGGCCGGCGGCGCACACCCCTCGCCGCGGGCAGGCTGCGGAGCAA
>NZ_AMXE01000043.1 GCF_000310205.1 Thauera linaloolentis 47Lol = DSM 12138
CGGGCGCGCGCGCCGGCGCCCGCCCGCTGCGCCGGCCGGCGAGGACGCGGCGCGCGCCGAACCCGCAACGATGAACTGACGCCATGGCAACGATGAAACGCGAAGCGATCCGGGAATTCTTCCGCCGCCTGCACGACGCCAACCCCCAGCCGCAGACCGAGCTGGAATACGCCTCGCCCTATCAACTGCTGGTGGCCGTGGTGCTGTCCGCACAGGCCACCGACCGCGGCGTCAACATCGCCACGCGCAAGCTGTTCGCCGACGCGCCGACGCCCGAGGCGATGGTGTCGCTGGGCGAAACCGGCATCACCGAACACATCAAGACCATCGGCCTGTTCCGCAACAAGGCCAAGAACACGCTGGCGCTGTCGCGCCTGCTGCTCGAGCGCCACGGCGGCGAAGTCCCGGCCGATCGCGTCGCGCTCGAGGCCCTGCCCGGCGTCGGCCGCAAGACCGCCAACGTCGTGCTCAACACCGTGTTCCGCCAGCCGGTGATGGCGGTCGATACCCACATCTTCCGCCTCTCCAACCGCACCGGGCTCGCGCCCGGCAAGGACGTCGTGGAGGTGGAAAAGGCCCTGATGCGGCGCGTGCCCGAGGACTACCTGCTCGACGCCCACCACTGGCTGATCCTGCACGGCCGCTACGTCTGCACCGCGCGCAGCCCCAAGTGCGGGCAGTGCATCGTGCGCGACCTGTGCCTGTTCCGCGACAAGACCGCCTGAGCGGGCCGCGCGACACCGGAGAACCGACACCGCCGATCCCCACTCGAACCCACCGCATCCCCCGACTGACACGACCCGTTCCCAGCCGGAACGCCCTCCCTGGAGCCCCCATGTTCAACCCCAGCCGCGACCAGGTCCGCAGCTTCTTCATCGAGGCCTGGCGCAAGCACCGCGCGCGCGAAGTGCTGACGCCGATGGAAACCATCGCCGCCGACCTCATCGGCCACCACCCCGAATACCACCCCATCGTCGAGGACCCGGACGCCATCGGCCGCGACTTCACCCCCGAGGACGGCGGCATCAACCCCTTCCTCCACCTGTCGCTGCACCTGGCGATCGAGGAGCAGTTGTCCATCGACCAGCCACCGGGCATCCGCGCCGCGTTCGAAGCGGCCTGTGCCCACCGCGGCAACCGCCACGACGCCATGCACGATGCGCTGGAATGCCTCGGCGAGGCCCTGTTCGACGCCCAGCGCAGCGGCACCCAGCCCGACGGCCTGGCCTACGTCGCCAGCCTGAAGAAGAAGGCCGGCATCGGCTGAGGCCGGAGGCGGCGCGGCGGAACCGAAGCAGCGGGCGCGTCGGCGTTCAGCTTCGCTTCAGCCACGCGCGGCGATACTGCACGCGTCCCCTCCGGACACATCCCCGACCAAGGAGTCCATCATGCACACACGCCAAGCCCCCATCCCGCCGTCCCGCATCCGCCAGGCCATCGCCGCCGCCGTCACCAGCCTCGCCATCGCCACGCTGGCCGCCACCGGCCTGCAGCCCGCCGCCGCCCACGCCTCGGACGACCGCGCCCGCGCGAGCGAAGTCCGCCAGTTGCGCGAAAGCGGCAAGATCCTGCCGATGGAAGACATCCTCACCCGCAGCCGCGCCGCGCAGCCGGGCCAGGTCGTCGAAGTCGAGCTCGACCGAGAACGCGGCAGCTACGTCTACGAGGTCAAGATCATCGACACCAACGACCGCGTACACAAGCTCGACATCGACGCCGCCAGCGGCGAAGTCCTGCGCCGCGAAACCAAGTAAGCCATGCGCCTGCTCGTCGTCGAAGACGATGCCGACCTGGGCGAACGCCTGCGCGTCCGGCTCGAACACGCAGGCTACGCCGTCGATGTCGCCGACAACGGCATCGACGGCGCCCACCTCGGCGCCACCGAACCCTACGATGCGGCGGTGCTCGACCTGGGCCTGCCCGGCAAGCCCGGCCTCGCCGTGCTGCGCGAATGGCGCGCCGCCGGTAGCCGCCTGCCGGTGCTGATCCTCACCGCCCGCAACGGCTGGGCCGAACGTGTGGAGGGCCTGCAGGCCGGCGCCGACGACTATCTGGGCAAGCCCTTCCACATCGAGGAACTGCTCGCCCGCTTGCAGGCCCTGCTGCGCCGCAGCGCGTCGATGCCGGCGCTGGAGCTGCGCAGCGGCCCCTGGCGGCTCGACGAGGCGCGCCAATGCCTGTGCGGCGACGACGGCGGCGAACAGGCGCTGACCGCCACCGAGTTTCGCCTGCTGCGCTATTTCATGCGCCACCCGCAAGAGCTGCTGTCCAAGACGCGGCTGTACGAGCACGTGTATGGCTACGACGCCGAACACGACAGCAACGTCATCGAGGTCTACGTGCGCCGCCTGCGCAGCCTGCTCGGCGCCGCCTGCATCGAAACGCGGCGCGGCCAGGGCTACGTGTTCATTCCTTGAGCGCCCTCCGGCCGCGGCCGGATGCAGGCCGCTCCGTCTGCACCGATTTCCAGCGCATGCGCATGAAAGCGCTCCAGGCCCGCCCGGTGGCCGACACTGACGACCGACGCCCCGGGCAGGCGCCGGATGAGAGCTTCGTACAGGCGGCTTTCGTTGCGGGCATCCAGCGACGCGGTGGATTCATCCAGGAACACCCAGTCGGGCTTGTGCAGGAACAGGCGCGCGAAGGCCAGGCGCTGCTGCTCGCCGGGCGACAGGCGCCCGGCCCAGTCGTCGCACACCTCCAGCTCTGCGGCCAGTCCGCCCAGGCCGGCAGCGTCCAGCACCTCCAGGCATTCGCCGACGCCGAACCACTGCTCGTCGCTCGGATAGCACAGGCAGGCGCGCAGCGAACCCACCGGCAGATAGCTCCGCTGCGGCAGGAACATCGCCCTGCCCGGCGGCATCGCGATCTCGCCGCTGCCGTGCGGCCACAATCCGGCCAGCGCGCGCAGCAGGGTGCTCTTGCCTGCACCGGAATGCCCGCGGACCAGCCAGCGCTCGCCGGGGCGCAGTTCCAGGTCGCCGATGCACGCCAGCGGCGTGCCGTCGGGCCGCTGTAGCGTCAGCGCGCTCACCCGCAGCACGCCGGGCCGCATGCCGCGCACCCGGGCGATGCCGCCTTCTTCGCGCCGCGCCATCGCCGCCTCGAACTCCAGCAGGCGCTGGAACACCGAGCGCAACAGGGCCAGATCCTTGTAGGCGAAGATGAACCACGACAAGGCGCCGCGCACGCGCGAGAAGGACAGCGTCAGCTGCTGCACCGCTCCCAGCGTGATCTCCCCGGCAAAGTAGCGCGGGCCGATGATCAGCAGCGGCAGGAAGGCGCCGATCTCGATGTAGCTCTCGTGGAACAGCGTGATGCGCTTGGTGTAGTCCATGATGCGCCGCCAGTTTTCCCGCACGGCCAGGAAGGCCGCGCGCAGGCGCACGCTCTCGGCTCGGCCGCCGGAGTAGAACGCGATCTGCTCGGCGTTCTCGCGCACCCGCATCATCAGGTAGCGGAAATGCGCCTCGCAGCGCTGCTGGTGGTAATCCACGCGCACCAGCGGATGGCCGATCCTCTCCAGCAGCAGCGAGCCGGACAGCGCGTACAGCACCGCGACCCACAGCATGTAGCCGGGAATCTCGATGCCGACCCCGCCCAGGGCGAAGGACAGGCTGCCCGACAGGCTCCAGACGATGACCGAGTACGAGAACAGCTTGACCAGGCTGTCGAGCATGCCCAGCGACAGGCGCAGACTGTCGCTCGCCATGATCTGCAGATCCTCGCCGATGCGCTGGTCGGGGTTGTCCACGCCTCCGCCGCGCGCGATGCGGTAGTAGGCCTCGCCGTCCAGCCAGCGGCCGACGAACACCTCCGTCAGCCATGCCCGCCAGCGCATTTCCAGCGCCTGGAAGAACCAGATGCGCGCGGTGTCGAACACGCTGCTGAAGCAGATGATCACCAGGAACACCCACATCAGCTGCCAGAACGCATTCACGTCATGGGCGGCCAGGGCATCCCAGTAATCCCGCTGCCAGTAATTGACGCGCACCGCGACATAGGTGCGCAGCAGATCGGTGCCGATGACCAGCGCAAGCAGCGCCCGCGCCCGCCAGCGGTCTTCCGACACCCAGTACGGCCTGAGCAGGCGCCACACCGCAGCGGCGCGCTGGCGCAGCGGCAGGCCCCCGGGGCGGGCCGGCTGCCGCGCCAGCGGGGAAGCCTCCCCCGGCAGCACGGTTTCAGTACTGGGCACGCAGCGTCAGCGCGAAATTGCGCGGCTCGCCGTAGGAATTGTAGGTATTGAGGCCCCCCAGGCGAGTGTAATAGCTCTTGTCGAACAGGTTGTTGGCGTTCAGGGCCAGCGTCAGGTGCTTGTCGATGCGGTAGGACAGCAGCGCATTGGCCACGGTGTAGCCGCCCTGCCTGCGCACGGCCCAGGTACCGCTGCCGGCCGTGGTCTCGCTCAGGTAGCTGGCGCCCAGGCCGATGCTGAAGCCGGCCAGCGGCCCGCTGTCGAAGCGGCGCACGCCCCACAGCTTGAGCATGTGCTTCGGCTCCCAGGTGGTGAGCGGCAGGCCCTGGTTGTTGCGGTCCTTCAGGTACCGGGTGTCGAGCCGGGTATAGCCGGCCGAGACGTCCCAGCCCGGCGCCGGGCTGCCTGCCACCTCGGCCTCCCAGCCCTTGCTTTCGACCTTGCCCGCGTTGAGGTAGAAGCCGGGATTGTCCGGGATATCCTCGTAAGCGCGGTTTTCGTCGCGCAGCTTGAACAGCGTGAGCGCGGCATTCAGCTTGCCGTCGAAGAACTCGCCCTTGGCGCCGATCTCGTACTGCTTGCCGACGCGCGGGTCCAGCGTTCCGCCGCCGGACTTGTTCTGGCTCTGCGGAATGAAGATGTCGCTGTAACTGGCATACAGGGAGACCTGCGGGTTCAGGTCGAACACCACGCCGGCGTAGGGCGTGACCTCGCCGTCGGTCTTGTTGGCGCTGGTCGCCCAGGCCGTCGGCGTGGCCGGCGCCACGCTGCGCGAACGCACGCGGAAATCGCTCACCCGCGCACCGATCGAAACCGTCAGCGGATCGGCAAGGCTGAGCCTGAGCTGCCCGTAATAGCCGCTCTGGCGGGTCTCCGTTTCGGCGCCGAGGGTGTAAGGCAGGTCGAACTCCGGCACCAGATCGTGGCGCCCGAACGGCACCCCCGCCACCGCCGGCGCGTTCACCCCGTCGTAGGCCGACAACAGGCTGTCGCGGTTGTAGCCGAACAAGGCCCGGTGCTCGCGGCCGAACAGGCGGAACGGGCCGGAGAGAAAGACATCGACCGCGTCGCGCGTGTAATTGTAGTCGCGCACCCGGCGACCGTAATTCACGGTATGGGCGACCGGGTCGACGCCGGTGGTCGGGTAGCTGTCCTTGAAGTAGAAGTCCTGGTCGCGCCGGCTCAGCTTGACCGTGGCGCTCCAGCCGCTGTCGAAGCGGCGCGTCAGATCGGCCTGGAAATCCTTGGTGTTCCACTCGTAGCGGTTCCAGTCCGGGTAGGGATTGGTGGAACGGGAGGCCTTGAGCAGGCCGCCGCTGGCCCAGGCCGGCAGGCCCATGTACGGCGCATCGGTCTCGTCGTCCTGGAGCGTCGCGGCCAGCGACAACGTGGTGGCCGGGGTGATGTCCCAGTCGAGCGTGGCGTAGCCGACGAATTTGCGCGTGTCGGTGCGATCGTAGAAGTATTCCCGGTCGGTGGCCGAGAACACCGCCCGCGCCCGCACCGAGCCGTCCTCGTTGAGCGGGCCGGTGATGTCCGCCTGGAGACCGTAGTTGTTCCACGAGCCGGCCGACAGGCTGCCCGACGCCGCGAACGCCTTCTGCGCCCGCTTGCGCACCAGGTTGACCACGCCGCCGGGTTCGCCTGTCCCCAAGAAGACGCCGGCCGGGCCGCGCAGCACCTCGACCCGCTCATACACCGCCAGGTCCAGCTGCTGGTAGCCGGACAGCGCATTGTAGGAAGGGATGCCGTCATGGGTGATGCCCAGGGAATGGCCGCGCGAGCGGTACTGGCTCTGGGTCGTGTCGTTGGAAACCACGGTCACGCCGGTGACCTGGTTGAGCGCGTCGGCCACCGTGCCCAGGTTCTGGTCCTCGATCCGCTGCCGGGTGATCACCGACACCGACTGCGGGATTTCCCGCAGGGTCGCCGGCTCCTTGCCGCCGACCGCGGCCTTGCTCACGTAGCGCCCTTCCTCCGGGCTCGTCACCACGACCGCTTCGAGGCGGGTATCCGCCGGTGGGGGCTCCGCCCGGGCCGCGGCGGAAAACAGGGTGGAAACCGCAAGCGCCAGCACGGCGGGGCGGGGCGCGACACGCGCGCGGTCGAATCCGATTACTCGCTTCATCAAGCCATGACCTCATTCATCGTGTTCAGGCGGACGCTCGCCCCGGCGGGGCGCAACGCATCCGTGGAACGGGCGGCGGGGAACATCCGGGGCGCACCGGCCGGACGCGGGAACGCGCCGGGCCGACGACACCCGCCGACAGATCAATCGAAGGAGAAACCCATGCCCTGGCTGTTTCCGAACGGCATGGCGCCGGCCGGAACGAGAAGGCGTGCGCGCAAGCGTGGGCGTGGCGCAGCGCAAAGACGGGGTGGCCTTGCCGCCACGCGGGCGGAACAGGCTCAGGGCGGGGTCAGGCCGGCAAGGGAGGCGCGCGGGGCTGAAGCGGCGCCCACGGATTCAGCGAATACGGCGCTTCGACCGGATACAGCGCGTGGACATCGGGCTCGCGGGCAGCGAACGGCCCGCCCTGCAGCACCACGGGAGGCAGGCCGAAGGCGCCGGCATGCGGGCAGCAGTAGGCGCAGGCTTCGAGCAGACCCGCCGTGCCGCCGTCCTCGCCTGCGCCGTCGATGGACATCTGGATCATGCCCTCGGCGGTACAGACTTCCATCCACGCGGCGTCCATGTTCCCGCCCGCAAGCAGCGCCCTGCCGAAGGTCGGCATCAGCGCACCGAGCAGCACCGCGAAAATGGCGATGCGCGCGGCAAGACGGAGTCGAATGGCCTTGCGGAACATGGAATGGGCGAGCCAGTGAGAAACCCGGGCGGACGAAAACCTCGGACGCGGCAGGATCATACGCCCGGCTTGCGGCATACCGCCCCTCCCCTGCGACAGGCTGACGCACGTCCCGCCACGGCCAGGATGGCCGGCCCCCTGGCGCCCGCCCTCGCCGAGGCCCCCCCGAAGGCGCGCACAGCCCCGGCTGCGCGCGCGGCGATGCATGCGCTAGCATAAGCAAGCCAACATTTCATCGTTCCGCCCCTTGCGCCGGCAACGGATAATACGAACGCATTCAGGCTTCCGCCCCGCAAGGGCAGGGCCCCGTCCGTGCGCCCCGCCCGCACTCGCCAGGAGACTCGTCCATGCCCCAGCATGCTGCACCGCCCCGCCGTTCGCCCTTCCTCCCGCGCCTGCTGCTCGGCGCCGCGCTGGCCGGCGCCCTGCTGCCCGCCTGGGCCGCCGATCTGCGCATCGGCCTGTCGTCCGACGTCACCTCGCTCGACCCGCATTTCGTCAACATCGCGCCGAACATCGCCTTTTCCGACCACGTCTTCGACACCCTGGTGAAATCCGACGCCAAGGGCAAACTGGTGCCGGGGCTGGCGGAAAGCTGGCGTGCGCTGTCGCCGACCACCTGGGAATTCAAGCTGCGCCAGGGCGTGGTGTTCTCCGACGGTACCCCGCTCACCGCCGAGGACGTGGTGTTCTCGCTCGACCGTCCCGCCACCATCAAGAACAGCCCCGGCCCCTTCACCAGCTACACCAACCAGATCATCAAGAAAGAGGCCATCGACGCGCATACCGTGCACCTGCACACCGCCTCGGCCTACGGCCCGCTGCCGCTGGACCTGATCTCGATCTACGTGGTGTCGAAGAAGGCCGCCGAAAACGCCGCCACCGAGGACTTTAACAGCGGCAAGGCGCTGATCGGCACCGGCCCGTTCAAGTTCGCCGCCTTCCGCAAGGGCGAGCGCATCGAGGTCACGCGCAACGAGCGCTACTGGGGCAAGCGCCCGGAGTGGGACAAGGTCACCTTCCGCATCCTCGCCTCCGGCGCGCCGCGCCTGTCCGCGCTGCTGGCCGGCGACGTGGACGTGATCGAGAACGTGCCCGCCGCCGATCTCGCCCGCCTCAAGACCAACCCCCAGGTCACGCTCGCCCAGCACACCACCTGGCGCACGCTGTTCTGGCAGCTCGACCAGTTCCGCGACCAGAGCCCCTTCATCACCGACCACGCCGGCAAGCCGCTGGCCAAGAACCCGCTCAAGGATCTGCGCGTGCGCCAGGCCATCTCCAAGGCCATCAACCGCCAGGCGCTGGTGGACCGCACGCTGGAAGGGCTGGCCGTGCCGGCCTCCAACATCAACGCGCCGGGCATCTTCGGCTACAACGACGCCATCCCGATGGACACCTACGACCCCGCGGGCGCCAGGAAGCTGCTCGCCAAAGCGGGCTATCCGGACGGCTTCTCGCTCACCATCCACGGCACCAACAACCGCTACATCAACGACGAGCAGGTGGTGCAGACGGTGGCGCAGTTCCTCAACCGCATCGGCATCAAGACCAAGGTGGACACCCAGCCGGTGGCCACCTACTTCGGCAAGGCGCGCGCGCACGAGTACAGCTTCGCCCTGCTCGGCTGGGGTTCGCTGGCGGCGGACTTCACGCTGCGTGCCATCGCCGGCACGCCCGACCCGGACACCGGCTGGGGCACCTGGAACTGGGGCAAGTACAGCAACCCGAAAGTCGACGAACTGGTTTCCCGCGCGCTGGCGGCGGTCGAACCGGCCGAACGCGAGCGCTTTGCACGCGACGCGGCCGGCGCGGCGCTGGCCGACCTGGCGGTGATCCCCTCTCACCACCAGCTCGCCACCTGGGGGCTGCGCAAGGGCTTCGCCTACGACGGCCGCATCGACGAGTTCACCTTTGCGCACGAAATCCGCAGTGCGCGTTGAGGAAGGCCGCAGCGGAGCTGCCGCATGACCCTGTTCCTGCTGCGCCGCCTGCTGCAGGCCGCGCAGGTGCTGTTCGTCATGTCACTGCTGGTGTTCGTCGGCGTCTACGCCATCGGCAACCCGCTCGACATGCTGGTCGATCCGCAGGCCACCGCAGCCGACACCGCCCGCGTGGCTGCGGCGCTGGGGCTCGACCAGCCGTTGTGGGTGCAGTACTGGCGCTTTCTCGCCAACGCGCTGCAAGGCGACCTGGGCATTTCCTTCCTGCACGGCACGCCGGCGCTGCATCTGATCGTGCAGCGCCTGCCGGCGACGCTGGAACTGGCCGTCAGCGCGCTGCTGATCGCGGTGCTGCTCGGCATCCCGCTCGGCCTGTGGGCCGGGCTGCGGCCGGACAGCTTCGGCGGGCGCACGGTCATGGCGGGCTCGATCCTGGGGTTTTCGCTGCCCACCTTCTGGGTCGGGCTGATGCTGATCATGCTGTTCTCGGTGCACCTGGGCTGGCTGCCGTCGGGCGGGCGCGGGCCGACGCGCGAATTCCTTGGCCTGGAATGGTCGCTGCTCGCCCCCGGCGGCTGGCGCCATCTGCTGCTGCCCGCCGTCAACCTGGCGCTGTTCAAGCTCGCGCTGGTGATCCGCCTGACGCAGAGCGGCACGCGCGAGGCGCTGCTGCAGGACTACATGCGCTTTGCCCGCGCCAAGGGCCTGCCGGCGCGGCGCATCGTCGGCGTGCATGTGCTGAAGAACATCATGATTCCGGTGGTCACCGTGGTCGGCCTGGAATTCGGCACGCTGATCGCGTTCTCGGTCGTCACCGAATCCATCTTCGCCTGGCCCGGCATCGGCAAGCTGCTGCTGGACTCCATCACCCAGCTCGACCGCCCGGTGGTGGTCGCCTATCTGCTGCTGATCGTGTTCATCTACACGCTGATCAGCCTGGCGGTGGACCTCATCTACGCCGCGCTCGATCCGCGCGTGCGCCTCGCCGGCGGGCAGGCGGCATGAGGGCGGCGCGATGACCTCTCCCGCACTACCGACGGAAGCCTCCGGCGGCTGGCGCGCGCTGGCCCGCGCCTACGCCGGCAGTGCGCTGGCGCTCGGCGGGCTGGCGCTGTTGCTGCTGATCGTGGCGGCCGCGCTGGCCGCGCCCTGGATCGCGCCGCAGAACCCCTACGACCTGGCGACGCTGGACATCATGGATTCGCGCCTGCCGCCGGGCAGCCCCAGCGCCGACGGCACCCTGACCTACCTGCTGGGCACCGACGGCCAGGGCCGCGACATGCTGTCGGCCATCCTCCACGGCCTGCGCATCAGCGTCGCGGTCGGCTTCAGCGCCACGCTGCTGGCGCTGGCGCTGGGCATGTCGCTCGGGCTGGTGGCCGGCTATGCGGGCGGGCGCGTGGATGCCTTCGTGATGCGCGCAGTGGACATCCAGATGTCCTTCCCGGCGATCCTCACCGCGATGATCCTGCTGGCGCTGTTCGGCCAGGGCACGGACAAGATCGTCATCGCCCTGGTGGCCTCGCAATGGGCCTACTACGCGCGCACCACGCGCGGCGCGGCGCTGGTAGAGGGACGCCGGGAATACATCGAGGCGGCGCGCCTGCTGGGGCTGTCCACGCCGCGCATCCTGTTCCGCCACCTGCTGCCCAACTGTCTGCCGCCGCTCATCGTGGTGGCCGCGCTGCAGGTCGCGGCGGCCATCGCGCTGGAAGCCACGCTGTCCTTCCTCGGCCTGGGGCTGCCGGTCACCGAGCCCTCGCTGGGCCTGCTGATCGCCAACGGCTTCCAATACCTGTACTCCGGCCGCTACTGGATGAGCGTGTTCCCCGGCGTGGCCCTGTTGCTGACCATCGTCGCCCTCAACCTGGTCGCCGACCGCCTGCGCGAAATCCTCAACCCGCGCCTGCAACCGCAATGAAACCGATCGCCCCTCCCGCCCCCACCTCGCCTGCCGCGCCCACCACCACGGGCGGTGCCGAACCGCTGTTGCGCGTCGAGCACCTCAGCACCCGCTTCCGCACGCGCGGCGGCGAGGTGGCCGCGGTCGACGACCTGAGCTTCGAACTGGCCACGGGCGAAGTGCTGGGGCTGGTCGGCGAGTCCGGCTGCGGCAAATCGATGACCGGCTATTCGCTGATCGATCTCGTCGACCCGCCCGGCTACATCGCCGCCGGCTCGGTGCGCCTGCGCGGCCATGAGCTGCGCGGCCTGCCGGCGAAGGACTGGCAGGCCTTGCGCGGCGACCGTATCGCGATGATCTTCCAGGACCCGATGCTGACGCTGAACCCGGTGCTGCGCATCGACACCCAGATGGTAGAGACCGTGCTCGCGCACCGCCGCGTCGGCCGCGCCGAGGCGCTGGCGCGCGCGCTCGACACGCTCGAACGCGTCGGCATCCCGGCCGCCGCCGAGCGCCTGCGCAGCTACCCACACCAGCTCTCCGGCGGCATGCGCCAGCGCGTGGCGATCGCCATCGCGCTGCTCAACCAGCCCGACCTGATCATCGCCGACGAACCCACCACCGCACTCGACGTCACCATCCAGGCGCAGATCCTGTACGAGATGCAGACCCTGTGCCGCGAAGCCGGCACCGGGCTGATCTGGATCACCCACGACCTGTCGGTCGTGGCCGGGCTGGCCGACCGCCTCTGCGTGATGTACGCCGGCCGCATCGTCGAGCAAGGCAGCACCGCGCAAGTGCTGGAGCGCCCCGCCCACCCCTACACGCGCGGCCTGCTCGACGCCACGCCCGCCGCCGCACTGGCACGCGGCCATCGGCGCGGCGAAGCGCTGCGCCAGATTCCCGGCAGCGCACCGCCATTGGCGGCGCTGCCGGCCGGCTGTGCGTTCCGCCCCCGCTGCGCGCGCGCGGACGAACACTGTATGCAGACACCGCCGCGGGTCGAAGCAGCCCCGGGCCAGACGGTACTGTGCTGGCATCCGCTGCCGCCGGGCGCGGCGCTGCCCGGCCCCGCCGCGCATGCGGAGGCCCGCCCATGAGCCCCCCGCCGCTGCTCGCCCTGCACGGCATCCACAAGCACTTCGGTCCGCGGCCGGACTGGCTCGAACGGCTCGGCATGCGCCTCGGCTGGCTGCCGCCGCCCGCCCGCGTACGGGCCCTGGACGGCGTCGACGTGGACATCCGCGCCGGCGAAGTGCTCGGCCTGGTCGGCGAATCCGGCAGCGGCAAATCCACCCTCGGCCGCGTCGCCGCCGGCCTGCTGCGGCCAGACCAAGGCTGCCGCCTGTGGCGCGGCGAACGGATCGACGCCGGGCCGATGGCCGCGCACGGCATCCAGATGGTGTTCCAGGACCCATCCGCCTCGCTGAACCCGCGCATGCGGGTGGGCGAGCTGATCGCCGAGGCGCCGCGCACGCACGGGCTGGTCGAACGCGCCGCACAAGCGGAATACGTCGCCGGCCTGCTGCGCCAGGTCGGGCTCGACCCCGGCGCGGCGGGCCGTTTCCCGCACCAGTTCTCGGGCGGCCAGCGCGCGCGCATCGGCATCGCCCGCGCGCTGGCGGTGAAGCCCGAGCTGTTGATCTGCGACGAGCCGGTGGCCGCGCTGGACGTATCGGTGCAGGCGCAGGTGCTCAACCTGTTCGGCGAGCTGCGCGGCCGCTTCGGCCTGACCTACCTGTTCATCAGCCACGACCTGGGCGTGGTGCGACACCTGTGCGAGCGTGTCGCCATCCTATACCTGGGGCGCATCGTCGAAACCGCCCCGGCGGACGAACTGTTCACCGCGCCGGCCCATCCCTACACCCAGGCCCTGCTGGCCGACACGCCCACGCTGAAGGCCGAGAAGAAACGCTTCGTCGCCATCCGCGGCGAACTGCCCTCGCCGCTGTCGCCGCCCTCCGGCTGCCACTTCCACCCGCGCTGCCCGCACGCATTCGCCCGCTGCCGCGAGGAACGCCCGGCGCTGCGCGAAATCGCCCCCGGGCGCCGCTCGGCCTGCCACCTGCACGAAGCGGCCCGCTGAAGCCCCGCCCGCCGCAGGCTTGCAATCGGCCGGCGTATCCAGAAAAATAGTAACGATTATCGTTTTGAATTCGACCGTCCCGCCCATGTCCTCGCCGCTGGAACTGAATACCGCCGCTTCCGCGGAGCACGCCGTGGAAGCCTTGTACCGGGACCATCACCAGTGGCTGTTCGGCTGGCTGCGCCGCAAGCTGGGCTGCGCTCACCGCGCCGACGACTTCGCCCACGACACCTTCGTGCGCATCCTCTCCGCCGTCCGGCGCGGCACCGGCCCGGATCTGCGCGGCCTGCACGAACCGCGCGCCTTCCTCACCACCGCCGCCACGCGCGTCGTCATCGACCACGCGCGCCGGCAGGAAGTCGAGCGCGTCTATCTCGAAACACAGGCCGTGCTGCACACCGAACAAGCCGCCGCCCCCTCGCCGGAGCAGCTCTACGAACTGGCCGAAACCCTCACCGCCATCGCCCGCATGCTCGACGGCCTGGCGGAAAAGCCGCGCGCCGCCTTCCTGCTCTACCGCCTGGAAGGCCTGCCCCAGGGCGAAATCGCCGCGCGCCTGGGCGTCTCCACCAGCATGGTGAAGCAGTACGTGGCGCAGGCCATGGTGCATTGCTATGCCGCGCAGTACGCCGCACCGGGCGGCTGAGCCCGCGAGCGACGCCCCGCCAATGACGGATTCACCACGGCCGGCCGCAGTGCCGGACGAACCCACCCTCGCGGTCATCGAGCAGGCCACCGACTGGCACCTGCTGCTGCAATCGGGCGAGGCCACCGCCACTGACCGTGCCGCCTGCAAGGCCTGGCGCGCGCGCCACCCCTCACATGAGCTCGCCTGGCAGCGCATGCAGGCGTTGTGGCAGCAGTTCGACGCCGCCGAGCCCCCCCCCGCGCAGGCCGCGCTCGACGCCGCCTGCCGCATTCAGCCCAAGCCCAAGTCCCGCCGCAGCCGCCGTGCCCTGGCGGGCGGCGCCCTGCTGCTCGCCGGGCTGGCTGGCGGCGCAAGCTTCACCCTCCCCCCGCCCGCCGTGCTGCTCGCCGACCACCGCAGCGCCACCGGCGAACGCCGTAGCATCGAACTGCCCGACCGCAGCCGCCTCGTGCTCGACTCCGACAGCGCCGTGGACCTGCGCTACGACGGCAGCCAGCGCCGCATCGTGCTGCATCGCGGCGGCGTGCTGGCCGAAGTCGCGGCGGACACGCAAGCCGCCCCGCGCCCCTTCAGTATCGAAACCCCGCAAAGCAGCGCGCGCGCCCTCGGCACCCGCTACACCGTGCGCCGCGAAGCGGACGGCAACACCATGGTGAGCGTGCTCGAATCCATCGTCGAAGCCTGCGCGCAAGCGGCCCCGCCCGCATCCGGCTGCGTGCGGCTGCATCCCGGCCAGCAGGTGCGCATCGGCGCCGACGGCCCGGGCGCGATCACCGGAATCGACGCTGCCGCCGAAGACGCCCGCATGCGCGGGCAGTTGATCGTGGACGACCTGCCCCTGTCCGAAGTGCTGCTCACGCTCGGCCGCCACCGCCCCGGCCTGCTGCGCTACGACGCCGCGGCCCTTGCCGGCATCCGTGTTTCCGGCGTCTTCCCGCTCGACGACACCGACCGCGCGCTGGACGCGCTGGCCCGCACCCTGTCGCTGCGCGTGCGCCACTACACGCCGTGGCTGGTCATCGTCGACCTGCCCGATCCCGCCTGAACGGCGGCGTTTTCACGCCGGCGCGCGCGGTCCACTGTCCCGCCGCGCGCTTCGTCCGTCATGACTGGTAAGCCCATTCACAACGGACGGAACACCATGAGCAAACCATCCCGCACCACCCCCTCCCCCACCGCCCGCCGCGTCGCGCCGCTGGCCCTGGCCGTTTCCGCAGCGCTGGCCGTGCTCCATGCCCCACCGGTATTGGCACAGGCCGGCGCCGGACAGCAGCAGGCGGCGCAGAACATCCCTCCCGGCCCGCTCACCGCCGCGCTCAACCAGTACGCCGCCGCCCATGGCCTGGTACTCACCTTCGACCCCACGCTCACCCAAGGCAAGACCACCGCCGGCCTGCAAGGCCGTCACGGCCCTGCCGAGGGCCTGACCCGGCTGCTGGCGGGCAGCGGCCTGGAAGCGGTCGCCCAACCCGGCGGCAGCTACACCTTGCGTGCGCTGCCCGTCGCGGCGCCGGCCTCGCCAACCGTACTAGGCGCGGTGCAGGTGACGGCCCAGGCGGAATACAGCGTGACCAGCGAGGGTACGGGCAGCTACGCGGCGCGGGGGGCGAGCATCCTCAAGGGGGCGCGGTCGTTGAAGGAGATTCCGCAATCCGTCACGGTGGTTACCCGCCAACGTATCGATGACCAGGCCTTGAACACCCTGGATGACGTGCTGGCCAACACCACGGGCATCACGCTGCGCAAACGTCCCGGCGGCGGGAGCGACATTTACTCGCGCGGTTTCATGACCACCACGATCCAGTACGATGGTATTCCGCTGGCGCGCGGCAGCTATTGGGGCAACACCTTTGCCGGCAGTTCGGCCTATCTCGACCGCGTCGAGGTATTGCGTGGCGCCCAGGGGCTGCTCGAAGGCGCAGGCAATCCGGCCGGCGCGATCAATGTGGTGCGCAAGCGCGGGCTGGCGGACAAGGGTTTCTCGGTCGAAGCACGTGCCGGTTCGTGGGATAACTACGGCACGCGCCTGGAAGCCGGCGGCGCCCTGGACAAGGAAGGACGGGTGCGTAGCCGCGTGGTGCTGGATTACGAAGACAGGGGTTATTTCGTCGACACCCTTGGCGACCGCAACCTGAATGCCTATGCCGCGCTGGACTTCGATTTGACACCGGAGACCACGCTGGGCGTCGGGCTGGTGCATGCTCGCCTGAAGGGAAATCGCTCGCTGTATCAGGGCATCCCCCGCTACGCCGATGGTCAGGCACTGAATGTTTCACGTTCGACGTACGTCGGGGCGGACTGGAACCATGCGGACCGCAAGGAAACGCAACTGTTCGTCGATCTGGAACATCGCTTCAGTGCGGACTGGCGGCTCAGGATCGCCGGTGCTTATGTGAAGGAAGACTGGCACTCTGTCGAATCTAACGTCAATGGAACAGTGCCCGTGGGGGGCAATACGGTACCCGGCATCGGCTACATCTATGACTATGGTGCGACCAGCGCGGGTTTCGATGCCAACCTGAGCGGGAAATTCCAGCTATTGGGCAAGGCGCATGATGTCGTTCTGGGCGCCAACTATTCCAGGCAGAAGCGGGATGATGGCTACACTCAGTGGTACCCCCACGTCACCTATGACGTCTTTGGAACGAACCATGTGCTGCCGCTGGGCTCCAGCACGCCAACCTCAACGGCCTACGCTAAGAGAACGCCTGTTCAAAAAGGCTTCTATGGCATGTTACGCAGCCATTTGACGGATGATCTAACACTCGTGCTGGGGGCGCGCGCCAGTTGGTATGAGCGCGACGACTCAACGACATACGGCTCATCGACGAGTCGCTCCAAAGCCAAGGAAAGCGGGGAAGTGACCCCTTATGCCGGCTTGGTCTATGCGCTGACGCCGCAATGGTCGGTGTACGCCAGCTACACGGACATTTTCCAACCGCAGACCGCAACCAACGCGCAGTTGCAAGTTCTGGACCCGATTGTCGGCACCAATTACGAAGTCGGCATCAAGGGCGAACTGTTCGACGGCGCCCTGAATACCTCTCTGGCAGTATTCCGTATCGATCAGGAAAACCGGGCGATCACCGATTACAACGCACCGCGCATCTGCGGTGGTTCCGGGAGCAGCTGGTGCTCCCGCGCATCGGGCGAAGTGCGCAGCGAGGGCATCGAACTGGAAGCACATGGCAATCTGGCCAGGAACTGGCAAGTCAGCGCCGGGTACACCTACAACCGCAACGAATACCTGACCGACAACGATTCGACGCTGATCGGCAAGCCGTTCGACTACACCACGCCGAAGCACATCCTGCGCCTGTGGTCGGATTACCAGTTGCCAGGCCAGTTGAGCCCATGGCGCTTCAGTGCCGGCGTGAATTACCAGAGCGCTCGCGAGACCAGCACGATCACACAGCAAGGCGGTTTCTCGATCTGGAACGCCCGCGTGGCCTACCAAATCGACCGCAATTGGTCCGCCGCCTTGAATATCAACAACGTGTTCGACAAGCGCTATTACTCGTACATGGACGATTTGTTCTACAACAGCTACTTCGGCGAGCCGCGTAATTTCTTGCTGACGCTGCGGGCAAATTTCTAACCACCCTCCCCCAAGCACGGCGTCCCTGTGGCGCCGTTTTCCTTCCACATTCGATACCGGTATTCCCCTGCGCCTGCAGCGCCATGCCCGGTCCGCCGACCAGCAGCATCCCGCAGCCAATAACCACCACGCCGCGCTGTTCGAGGCATTGCTGCCATGACCTGATGTCCGCGCATTGCCGGCAGATCGGCATGTGCCGCATAATCGCGCCTTTATCGATAATCATTCCCGTTTACGGCGATGGTGTCCCCGCCACATCGGTCGGGACGAAGGAGCGCAGCGTCATGAGTGCCGAGGAACGGGCCATTCCCTTTTCCGTCGAGTCCCTGTACACCGAGCACCACCACTGGCTGCACGGCTGGCTGCGGCGCAAACTGGGCGGCGCCGACGATGCCGCCGCCGACCTGGCGCATGACACCTTCGTGCGCGTGCTGTGCGCCCAGCGGGCCGGCTCGCTGGGCGTGCTGCACGAAGCGCGCGCCTACCTCACCACCGTGGCGCGGCGCCTGCTCATCAATCAGGCACGCCGGCAGGCGCTGGAACGCGCCTGGCTGGAAACCGTCGCGCTGCTGCCCGAGCCCGAAGCCCCCTCCGAAGAGCAGCGCGCCATGGTGCTCGAGACCCTGCAGCGGATCGACGTCATGCTCGACGGACTGCCACCCAGGGTGCGCGAGGCCTTCCTGCTGGTGCAACTCGACGGCTGCTCCCACGCCCAAGCCGCGCAGGCGCTGAAAGTCACCGAGCGCAGCATCAGGCGCTACCTCGCGCAGGCGCTCACTCAGTGCATCCTGCACGCTGACGCATGAAAGCCACCACCGCGGAAATTCGCGCCGCAGAAGAAGCCGCGCAATGGCTGCTGCGCCTGCAGAGCGGCGAAGCCGACGCGGCCGCGCTGCAGCAATGGCGCACCGCCGACCCGCAGCACGAACGTGCCTGGCAGCGCGCCGAAAGACTCATCCATTCGCTCGGCCTGGCCCGCGGCTCATCGGCGGCGGAAGCCCTGCGCCAGGCAGACCACGCCGGCCGACGGGCCTTCACCCGCCTGCTGACGGCGCTGCTGGTCGCCACGCCGGCCGCTCTGCTCACCTGGCGTCTCGCGCCGCCGCTGCCGTCCCTGTACGCCGATCAGCGCACCGCTACGGGAGAACGCCGCCAGCTTGCCCTGCCCGACGGCGGCCAGCTCTGGCTCGACAGCGGCAGCGCCGCCGACATCCGCTACGCGGACGGCCTGCGCGCCATCGTCCTGCACCGCGGCGCCTTGCAGATTCACACCGCACAGGACCCCGCCGGCCGGCCTTTTTTCGTGCATACACCCTACGGCACCGCGCAGGCGCTGGGCACCCGCTTCAGCGTGCGCCTGCACGACAACCGTGCCACCGTGGCCGTAAGCGCCGGCGCCGTCGCGCTGCGCAGCACCGGCAGCGGCGCCACGCAGCGCCTCGAAGCCGGCCAGCAGGCCGACATGGACGCCGGACGCATCGCCCCGCCCACCGCCTACCTGTCCACGCAAGACGGCTGGGCCGAAGGCGTGCTGTACGCCGAAAAAACGCCGTTGCCCGAGTTCGTCGCCGAACTGGCGCGCTACCGCCCCGGCATCCTGCGCTGCGATCCGCAGCTTGCCGGCCTCACCGTCAGCGGCGCCTTCCAGCTCAACGACACCGATGCCGCGCTGTACGCGCTCGCCGCCACGCTGCCGCTGCGCATCGAAACCCGCAGCCGCTACTGGGTCACCCTGGTGCCGCGCTGAAGCGGAAACTATTTCCGTTTCCCCTGTCCGCTTTGCGCGCCTGGACGGTCAAGCAAAGAGAAACCCGCAAATCGCGCGGCTTTCTCTACGACCGTTTTCCACAGGGGAACCCCATGATCCGCTGCAACACCCGTCCGCCGCGAGCAAGCTCCGACGCACACCGCCGCAAGGTTCTGCACCTCGCCATCGTCAGCCTGTTCCTGGCCAGCACCATGCCGCCGCCGGCCCAGGCGCAAGCCGGCGCCACACCCCCCACCGCCGCCGACGCACGCGACTACGCCATCCCGGCCGGGCCGCTCAGCCCGGCGCTTTCCCGCTTCGCCGGGCAGGCCGGGGTCACGCTGTCGTCCGACCCCGCGCTCACCGACGGGCTCGTCACCCACGGCCTGCAAGGCCGTCACGGCACCGCCGGGGGCTTCGCCAGGCTGCTCCAAGGGTCCGGGCTCAGGGCCGTCGGATTGGGCGGCGGCGTGTATCGGCTGGAACGGGTGCCGACGGAGGCTGCGGCAACACTGAGTACGGTGACGGTCACAGCGCAGGCCGAGCGCAGCGCGCTTACCGAAGGCATCAACAGCTACGCCAGCCGCGAAATGTCGATGGCCAAGGGGCAGGCGATCCGCGGGATTCCCCAATCGGTCAGCGTCATCACCCGGCAGCAGATCGAGGACCAGGGCATGCAGACGGTCGATGAGGTCTTGCGGCAGATGCCCGGCGTGATGGTTGGCGGTGATTTGTACAACGGCAGCGGCGGACGCTACTACAGCCGTGGTTATGCGATGACCAATGTGCAGACGGATGGCAATTTCGATTCATCGATCGGCAGCTTTGCCGATGGCGGCAACAGCATTGCCAATCTCGCCATGTACGACCATGTGGAAGTGCTGCGCGGGGCGGATGGCCTGTACAGCGGCGTCGGCGAATCTTCCGGCACGATCAATCTGGTGCGCAAGCGTCCACTGGACCATTTCCAGGGCAAGGCCACGGTGGCAGCCGGCAGTTGGGACGACTATCGCGGCGAAATCGACCTGACCGGGCCGCTGGCCTTTGACGGCAAGCTGCGCGGGCGCGTGGTCGCAGCCAAGCAGGACCGCAGGTACTTCTACGACTACAGCAAGACGGATACCGATTTTGTCTACGGCATCCTGGAGGCCGACATCGGCGAACGCACGCTGCTGACTTTCGGGGGAAGCTATGAGAAATCCGAAGGCGTCCCGGAAGGCGGCGGCTTTCCCACCTATCACAATGGCCGCTTTCTCGGCCTGTCCAGAAGCACGAACTGGCTGACGCCCTGGTCGAAGACAGATGCCGAGAAATCGAATGCCTTCATCAGCATCCAGCATGAGCTGAGCGATAACTGGCGGGTATCGAGCAGCGCAAACCAGACGAACTACGATACTTCGCAGGTTATCGGGAGATTCGTGCAGCCCATTGATCCGAATACCAATCTCGTCAGGCGCATCGTTAATACGGCAGATGATGTCAAGACAACCAATACCTCTTTTGATTTGAATATCTCTGGAAGAGGGAGTGTGCGAGGTATTGGCTACGATCTGCTCGTAGGGGTGGATAGGCGTAAATTCGATTATGAGTACTATAACCCCTCTACGGTTTTCTACGCACCGGGAGTCTCCATACATGAGGTAGACATGGGTTCATTTGCTCAACCATCACTTTCTGGAGGATCGACGATAGAGGCGGTGACGAAGCAGAGCGGCGCCTATGCCAGGCTCAAGATCGATCTTCGAGACGATGTCCATCTTGTCCTGGGCGGCCGCTATACCGACTATGACGACGAAACGGATGACTGGTCCGAATCCGGCATCCTGACGCCCTACTTCGGCGCAGTGTACGACTTCAACAAAAGCTGGTCGCTGTACGCCAGCACGGCCAAGATCTACAAATCCCAGGCCAATCAGCGCAAAGGCCCGATCAACAGCACGGCCCCGCTGGACCCGATGGAAGGGCGCAATTATGAGATCGGCCTCAAGGGCGATCTATACGACGGCCGCCTGACCGGTTCCCTGTCCGTATATCGGCTGGAACGCCTGGGACAAGCTGCCCGTGATCCGGCCTACGACGACATCACGATTCCGGTGGGACTGGGCTGCTGCTACATCAACAGGGGTGAAGTCGTCAGCAAGGGCTTCGAGGCCGAGATCAGCGGCGAAATCCTGCCCCGCCTGCAGCTTTCCGCCAGCTACGCCTACAACCACAACGAGGACAAGACCACGCGCGCCGCCTACAACGTGCTGACAGCTCCCCGGCATCTGTTCAAGTTGTGGGGCAAATACCAGTTCCAGGGTGATTGGTCGCGGCTGAGCGTGGGTGCCGGCGTCAAAGCCCAAAGCAAGACATGGAGTGAAGGCTACTACGCAAATTTTGGTGGTAACTACAAGGTCATCCAGTCCGGCTACGGCGTCTGGGATGCCTTGGTCGAATACCGAATCGGAAAAGAGACTCAGCTCGCCTTGAACATCGGCAATGTCTTCGACAAAACCTACTACGCGGCAATTTCCAACAATTTCTACGGTAACTACTACGGCACGCCGAGAAATTACATGTTGACGCTGCGCACGTCGTTCTGACTTCCGCTGGCGCACCGGCACGTCCGCCGGTGTGCGTTTTCCTTTCTATCGAGGATCTCCTCATGCCCTGAGCGTGGCCCCGACACGCCAGGGAAAACATGCTACGCGGCGTGCTGCCGTACGTGATGGTCAAGAGCCGCTCCTGGAAAAAGCCAGCAGCCTCACACGGAAAACTCTATACACGTCGGCTTGCGATACAGCTTCTGATCGCCTCCGCGAACGCCACGGCTCCGATGGCGCTTCCCGTGCCGTTTCACTCGCCGGCCTGAAAATCCAGAGAATGCAACAATCTGTAAGAAACCTGCCCTTTCCGCCGTCTCAAACGACTTACATAGTGAAGGCTCGCAAGAAACACACGACCGGACGGTGACAGCCGCATGGCGTAAAAAAGGCCGGATGCCCTTGTGGGGCATCCGGCCTTCTTTCGACGGCGGGGTTCAGGCGTTCAGAAGTCGCCGCCGAAGCCTCCCGGACCGCCCGGCGGCAGGGCCGGGGCAGGATTGTCGTCGGCCGCTTCGGCCACCAGCGCGTCGGTGGTCAGGATCAGCGCGGATACCGAGGCGGCGTTCTGCAGCGCAGAGCGGGTAACCTTGGCGGGGTCCAGCACGCCCTGCTCCACCAGGTCGCCATACTCGCCGGTGGCGGCGTTGTAGCCGAAGTTGCCCTTGCCTTCGAGCACCTTGGCAACCACCACCGAGGCTTCGTCGCCGGCGTTGGCGACGATCTGACGCAGCGGCTCTTCCACGGCGCGCAGCACGATCTTGATGCCGGCGTCCTGGTCGTGGTTGTCGCCCTTCAGCCCTTCGATGGCGGCGCGGGCGCGCAGCAGCGCAACGCCGCCGCCGGGTACCACGCCTTCCTCGACGGCCGCGCGCGTGGCGTGCAGCGCATCTTCGACGCGGGCCTTCTTTTCTTTCAGTTCGACCTCGGTGGCCGCGCCGACCTTGATCACCGCCACGCCGCCGGCCAGCTTGGCCTTGCGCTCCTGCAGCTTTTCGCGGTCGTAGTCGGAGGTGGCGGCGGCGATCTGCGAATCGATGGCGGCCACGCGCGCCTGGATGGCATCCACGCTGCCGGCGCCGTCGATCACCGTGGTGTTCTCCTTGCCGATCTCGATGCGCTTGGCCTGGCCCAGATCGCCCAGCGTCGCTTTTTCGAGGGTCAGGCCGACCTCTTCCGCGACCACCTGGCCGCCGGTGAGGATGGCGATGTCTTCGAGGATGGCCTTGCGGCGGTCGCCGAAGCCCGGCGCCTTGACCGCCACCACCTTCAGGATGCCGCGGATGGTGTTGACCACCAGCGTGGCGAGCGCCTCGCCTTCCACGTCCTCGGCGATGATCAGCAGCGGCCGGCCGGCCTTGGCCACCAGTTCCAGAATCGGCAGCAGATCGCGGACATTGGATATCTTCTTGTCGAACAGCAGGATGTAGGGGCTGTCGAGCTCGGCGACCTGCTTTTCCGGGTTGTTGATGAAGTACGGGCTGAGGTAGCCGCGGTCGAACTGCAGGCCTTCGACCACTTCGAGTTCGTTGGCGAGGCTCTTGCCATCCTCGACGGTGATCACGCCTTCCTTGCCGACCTTGTCGATGGCGCTGGCGATGATCTGGCCGATGTCGGCGTCGGAGTTGGCGGAAATCGAGCCGACCTGGGCGATTTCCTTGCTGGTGGTGGTCGGTTTGGCGATTTTCTTCAGTTCTTCGACGACGGCCACCACGGCCTTGTCGATGCCGCGCTTGAGGTCGGCCGGATTGAAGCCGGCGGCGACGAACTTGAAGCCTTCGCGGACGATGGCCTGCGCCAGCACGGTGGCGGTGGTGGTGCCGTCACCGGCGTTGTCCGACGTCTTCGACGCAACCTCCTTCACCAGTTGGGCGCCGATGTTCTCGAACCTGTCCTTCAGTTCGATTTCCTTGGCCACGGACACGCCGTCCTTGGTCACCGTGGGGGCGCCGAACGAGCGCTCCAGGACCACATTGCGGCCCTTCGGCCCCAGGGTCACCTTGACCGCGTTGGCCAGGATGTTGACGCCCTGCACCACCTTGGCGCGCGCGTCGTCTGCGAACAATACTTGTTTGGCTGCCATGTATGATTCTCCGTCGTTCCCGGTTCTTGCTCAGTTCTCGATCACCGCGAAGATGTCTTCTTCGCGCACCACCAGCAGTTCTTCGCCGTCCACCTTCACGGACTGGCCGGCATACTTGCCGAAAAGCACCTTGTCGCCCTTCTTCAGCGCGGGCGGGCGCACTTCGCCGTTGTCGAGGATCTTGCCGTTGCCGACCGCCAGCACTTCGCCCTGGTCGGGCTTCTCGCCGGCGGAATCGGGGATGACGATGCCGGACGCAGTGGTCCGTTCGGCTTCCAGCCGTTTGACGATCACACGATCGTGCAAGGGGCGCAGGGCCATGTGGGGTTCTCCTTTGTCGCCCACGCCGATCGGCGTGGAATGGTGGTTGAAGCGGCAGCGAACGAAATTTCCGCGCGCCGCGCTGTCAGCACTCGGCGTGATCGAGTGCCAGGCCACCGTACCTTAGCCCAAGGCTCCGTCGGCCCTAAGCGAGAAATTCTGCGTTGGGTAGCAGCCAGCCTGATATGCATTTGACACAACCGGGACAACCCTCCGCCCCGGGGCGCTAATCCGCGCAGCGGCCGCTGCCCCGCCGCTCCGCGCTACACTGCGGCACCGGTTCGGCCGCCTGCCGGAACCCCTTCGCACATGAGCCCGGGCCGGCTTGCGGGCCACGCCGGCCCCATCCCGGTAAGATGTTCCGGCCAAGTCTGCTGCAATGAACCTTCGATGAAATCGCTGCTCAACCGCCTGTCGCTGGCGATGGCGCTGGTGCTGGTCGCCGCCGGCCTGCTGCTTGCCTTCGCCCTGCAGGATTTTCCTCGCCAGTTGGTCGAGGAATACGTGGTGTCGCGCCTCAAGAACGACGCCGACCTGCTCTACGTCCGCGTGCTCGACGCGCAAGACCCCGAGGCCGCCGCACAGGGCGCTGCCGGCACCGCCTACCAGTTGCCGCTCTCCGGCCACTATTTCATGGTCCGCAAGGGCGAAGGGCCCTGGCTGCGCTCGCGTTCGCTGTGGGACGAAGACCTCGCCGTGCCCCCGCCCGACGCCAGCGGCGAAGCCGTCTTCCGCCTCGACGGCCCGGCGCGGCAGAAGCTGCTTGTCTATACCAAGCGCTTTCCGTCCGCCGACGGCGGTATCGTGGTCGTCGTCACCCAGCACATCTCACATCTCGACGAAGCCATCGCCCGCTTCGGGCAGCGCATGCTCGCCGGGCTCGTCATCGCGCTGCTGCTGTTGCTCGTGCTGCAGCGCCGCCTGCTGCTGCGCGGCCTGGCGCCGCTGCAGGACGCGGTCGCCGCCTGCCGCCAGATCGAGCGCGGCGAACCGGCCAGCCTCGGCAGCCAGGCCCCGCGCGAAGTGCAGCCGATGCTCGATGCGCTCAACCGCCTGGCACAGCACCATGCGCAGCGCCTCGGCCGCATCCGCCACGCCGTCGGCAACCTGTCGCATGCGCTCAAGACGCCGCTGGCGGTGCTGCAGCACCGTGCCGACGAACTGCAGCGGCAAGGCGCCAGCGGCCCGGCCCGCGCCATCCAGGCCCAGGTCGACACCATGCGCGACACCATCGAACGCGAGCTGCGCCGCGCCCGGCTCGCCGGCGGCGGCCCCACCAGCGAAGGCTTCGACGCCCGCCCGCAGTTGCAAGGCCTGGTCCAGGCCCTGCGCCAGTTGCATCCCGAGCGGCCGCTCGACATCGCGCTGGACATCCCCGAACGCCGCTTCGCGCTCGACCGCGAGGACATGCTCGAACTCTTCGGCAACCTGCTCGACAACGCCTGCAAATGGGCGCACGGGCGCATCGCGCTGCGCATCGCCGGCGAGGCTGAAGCCGCCGATGCGCTCGTCTGCGTCATCGACGACGACGGCCCCGGCGTGCCGCCCGGGCTGCTGGAGCGCCTCGGCACGGCCGGCCTGCGCAGCGACGAACAGCGCCCCGGCCATGGCATCGGCCTGGTCATCGTCGGCGACATCGTCGCCCAGTACGGCGGCGAGATCGACTACGCCCCCTCGTCCGCGCTGGGCGGCCTGCGCGTCTCGCTGCGCCTGCCCGTGTAAGGTGCCCGCCGCCCGCGTTCAACCGCTACAATCGGCCGTTTCCGGCAGGCCCCTGGCCTGCCCCGCCATCCCGCCCGGTGACGATGCCCGACACCCGGCACCCCACGCTCACGAACTGGAGATGACCATGCCCGGACTGCTGCCCGATGTCGATCCCGAAGGCCTGCTCGAATACTCGGTGGTATTCACCGACCGCTCGCTGAACCACATGTCCAAGGCCTTCCAGGGCGTGATGCGCGACATCTCGGCAACGCTGAAGCAGGTCTACAACGCCCACGCCGTCGCCCTCGTGCCCGGCGGCGGCACCTTCGGCATGGAAGCCGTGGCGCGCCAGTTCGCCACCGGCAAGAAGACGCTGGTGATCCGCAACGGCTGGTTCAGCTTTCGCTGGACGCAGATCTTCGAAATGGGCGGCATCCCGTCCGAATCGGTCGTCCTCAAGGCCCGCCAGACCGGCACCGGCCCGCAGGCGCCCTTCGCCCCCGCGCCGATCGACGAAGTCGTCGCCGCCATCCGCGAACACAGCCCCGACCTGGTCTTCGCGCCGCACGTCGAAACCGCCGCCGGCATGATCCTGCCCGACGACTATCTGCGCGCCGTCGCCGACGCGGTACACGAACACGGCGGCTTGTTCGTGCTCGACTGCATCGCCTCGGGCGCGGCCTGGGTCGACATGCAGGCCTGCGGCATCGACATCCTGATCAGCGCGCCGCAAAAGGGCTGGACCAGTTCGCCCTGCGCGGCGATGGTGATGATGAACGCCGACGCGCGCGCGCGCCTCGACGCCACCACCAGCACCAGCTTCGCCGCCGACCTGAAGAAGTGGCTGCAGATCATGGAAGCCTACGAGGCCGGCGGCCACGCCTACCACGCCACGCTGCCCACCGACGCCCTCGCCGCCCTGCGCGACGTGATGAAGGAAACCGAAGCCTTCGGCTTCGACAAGGCCAGGGACGCACAGTGGGAACTGGGCCGCCGCGTGCGTGCACTGCTGGAGTCGCGCGGCATCCGCAGCGTCGCCGCCGAAGGCTTCCAGGCGCCGGGCGTGGTGGTCAGCTACACCGACGACGACGGCTTCAAGAGCGGCGCCAAGTTCATCGCCGCCGGCCTGCAGACCGCCGCTGGCGTGCCGCTGCAATGCGACGAGCCGGCGGATTTCAAGACCTTCCGCATCGGCCTGTTCGGCCTCGACAAGCTGGGCGACATCGACCGCGCGGTGGGTAATCTGGAGCGGGCGCTCGATTCGCTGGGGTGAGGGTTTCCCGGCCGGGGCCAGGAGCCCCGGTCACCGCCCGCTTTCTACAGCAGGTGTTCAATCAGGGCTTTCGTATCTTGGCGCCCGGCCATTGCCTGCCCGCGCGCTTGATGAAGCGCGCGTCGAACGTCGCAAAGCCTTCGTCGCAAGCTGCCTGGCCGGCGCATTGCAGGTGCAGGGCATCGGCGAAATCCATGCCTTGCGCGAGTGCCTCAATGGCACGCGTCACTGCCGGCGCCGCATCGCAAACCACATGGGACAGGCAGATCAGACCATCGAAGGCCCGAGCGATCTCGCTTGCCTCGAAACCAAAGGCGCTGCCGGCGCTGTTTGCGCAATACGGCCCCCCTCTGGCTCGGTTGATCAAATCTTGATGATGGTGTCGCTGTAGAGCGCCACCAAGGCATCATGAGTCATCAAGCGCATCGGCTCTATCAGCGCTTGCGCAACGAGGATGCGGTCGAACGGGTCGTTGTGATGGGCTGCCAAGTCTTCCACCGCAACAGCATGCTCGGCTTCAACTGGCAGGATGCGATAGCCGGACTGCCGGAAGTAGCGCACCGCATCCTGGCCGGACACGGGCATGTCGCCCCGGCCGAGGGCGTGCTTGATGGCGATCTCCCACACGCTTGCGCTGCTGACCCAGACTGTCGTTTTCGGGGACTGAATCAGCTCCCGAGCCTTCTGCGGCAACTTGGGGCTATCCGTGATGGCCCACAAGGCAACATGCGTGTCGAGTAGCAGGTTCAAGATTACGCCCCACCCATGAACATCCGAGCCACTTCCTCATTGTGATCGTCGATGTTATCGGGTACCTCGAACTTTCCCTTGGCGACTCCAATGCGCTGACCCGGGGGCACCGCGTCGATAGGCACGAGCTTGGCCGCAGGACGGCCATTGCGGGCGATGATGATTTCGCGCTCCTTGCCCTCTTCGATGGTTTCCACCAAACGGGACAACGAGGATTTGGCTTGCAGCATATTGACGGCTTGCATGGTGCTCTCCAAAAAACAAAATTAGTCTAGTCTGGCCAAACCCTATAAGCAAGCAGCGATCGGCCGCGCCGCCAGGTCGCTGCCTGCTCGCCTACGCGATCGCAGAAACCTTGGATTTTGTCGATGGGCACGGCGATACGAGCATCCGTCGTGAATATACGATCCTGCTGTCTTACGCGAAGCAGTCAATTTGACCGAAGCACGCCAGGCTCGATTTCATCCCGCTCCCGCTTTCTTCAACGCCCGCTGCTTCACCAGCGCGAACAGCACCGGGATCACCGCCAGCGTCAGCACCGTGGACGACACCATGCCGCCCACCATCGGCGCGGCGATCCGGCGCATGACCTCGCTGCCCACCCCGGTGCCCCACATCACCGGCAGCAGGCCGACGACGATGGTCAGTACCGTCATCATCTTCGGCCGCACGCGGCCGGCCGCGCCTTCCATCACTGCCGCATGCAGTTCGGCGGCGGTGGGCGATCGCCCCTCGGCGGCGCAGGCGGCAAGCACTCGCTTCCATGCCTGGTCGAGATAGATCAGCATGATCACGCCGGTTTCGGCGGCGACGCCGGCCAGCGCGATGAAGCCGACCGCTACCGCGACGCTCATCTGGTAGTCCAGCCACCACATCAGCCATACGCCGCCGATCAGCGCGAAAGGCACCGACAGCATCACGATCAGCGTCTCGGCTAGGCGGCGGAAGTTCAGGTACAGCAGCACGAAGATCAGCGCCAGCGTCAGCGGGCCGACGATGGCGAGCCGTTCGCCGGCGCGCTCCATGTTCTCGAACTGGCCACTCCAGGTGGCGTAGTAGCCCGGCGGGAACTGCACCTGCCCGGCCACCGCCTGCCGGGCGCGGGCGACGAAGGCGCCCAGGTCGGTCTCGCGCGTATCCACATACACGTAGGCGGCCAGCATCGCGTTCTCGGTACGCACCGACGCCGCGCCGCGCACGATGCGCACGTCGGCAAGCTGGCCCAGCGGCACCGCGCCGCTGGCGGTCGGCACCAGCACGCTGGCGGCGACGCGCTGCGGGTCGTCGCGCAGTGCGCGCGGGTAGCGCACGCTGACGTCGTAGCGCTCCAGCCCTTCCACCGTCGTCGTCACGCGCTCGCCGCCGAGCGCGGTGGCGAGCGTCTCCTGCAGGCGGTCGATGGTCAGGCCGTGGCGTGCCAGTTGATCGCGGCGCGGCTCGATGTCGACGTAGTAGCCGCCGGCGACGCGCTCGGCGTAGGCGCTGCTGGTGCCGGGCAGCGCGCGCACCGCCGCTTCGACCTCCTTCGCCACCCGCTCCAGGGTTTCCAGGTCGGTGCCGAACACCTTCACACCGACCGGCGTGCGGATGCCGGTGGACAGCATGTCAATGCGGGCCTTGATCGGCATCGTCCATGAATTGGCCAGGCCGGGGAACTTCAGCGCCGCGTCCATCTCGGCGATCAGCGCGTCCACCGTCATGCCAGGGCGCCATTCGGATTCGGGCTTGAGGTTGATCACGGTCTCGAACATTTCCAGCGGCGCCGGGTCGGTCGCGGTGTTGGCGCGGCCGGCCTTGCCGTACACCGATTCGACTTCGGGGAAAGTCTTGATGATGCGGTTGGTGGTGGCGAGCAGGCGCCCGGCCTCGGTCACCGACATGCCGGGCAGCGCCGCCGGCATGTAGAAGATGGCGCCTTCGTTCAGCGTCGGCATGAACTCGCTGCCGATCTGGCGCGCGGGGATCAGCGTCAGCCCCATCGCAAGCAGCGCCAGCACCAGGGTCGTCAGCCTGAAGCGCATCACCAGCGCGATCAGCGGCCGGTAGGCCGCCCCCAGCGCGCGGTTGATCGGGTTGCGGTGCTCGGGCACGATGCGGCCGCGCACGAAGAGCAGCATCAGCACCGGCACCAGCGTCACCGACAGCACCGCGGCGCCGGCCATCGCCAGCGTCTTGGTCCACGCCAGCGGCGCGAACAGCCGCCCCTCCTGGCCTTCGAGCGTGAACACCGGCAGGAAGGACACGGTGATGATCAGCAGCGAAAAGAACAGCGCCGGCCCCACTTCGCGGCAGGCGCCGATCAGCGTCGCCCGCCGTTCGGCTTCGCTGGCGTCCGCGCCCAGCGTCTCCAGGCGCTTGTGCGCGTTCTCGATCATGACGACGGAAGCATCGACCATCGCGCCGATGGCGATCGCGATACCGCCCAGGCTCATGATGTTGGAGCCGATGCCGAGCGCCTGCATGCCGATGAAGGCCACCAGGATGCCCAGCGGCAGCGTCACGATCGCCACCAGCGCGCTGCGCACGTGCAGCAGGAACACGATGCACACCGCGGCGACGATCAGGCTTTCTTCCAGCAGCGTCCATGTCAGGTTGTCGATCGCACGCCCGATCAGCGTCGAACGGTCGTACACCGGCACCACCTCCGCCCCTTCGGGCAGGCCGGGGGCGATCTGGGCCAGCTTGGCCTTGACCGCACCGATCACGTCCAGCGCGTTCTCGCCGAAGCGCGCCATGACGATGCCGGACGCCACTTCGCCTTCGCCGTTCAGCTCGGCCAGGCCGCGCCGCTCGGCCGGCACCTGCTCGACGCGGCCGACGTCGGCGATGCGCACCGGCGTGCCGTTCTCGGTCTTCAGCACGATGCCGCCGATGTCCTCCGCACCGCGCAGATAGCCGCGCCCGCGCACCATGTATTCCTTCTCGGCCAGTTCGATGACGCGCCCGCCCACGTCGCGGTTCGACTCGCGGATCGCGCGCGTCACATCGTCGAGGGCGATGCCGTAGCCCGCCAGCCGGAACGGGTCGACCGTGACCTGGTATTCGCGCACGAAGCCGCCGACGCTCGCCACTTCGGCCACGCCCTCGGCCTGGGTCAACTGGTAGCGCAGATACCAGTCCTGCAGGCTGCGGGTGTCGGCCAGCGACATGTCGCGGCCGGTGACGGCGTACTGATAGACCCAGCCCACGCCGGTCGCGTCCGGCCCGATCTGCGGCGCCACACCCTGCGGCAGCCGCGCCGCCGCGGTGCTGAGGTATTCCAGCACGCGCGAGCGCGCCCAGTAGATGTCGGTGCCGTCCTCGAAGATCACATAGACATAGGACGCGCCGAACATCGAGAAGCCACGCACCACCCGCGCGCGCGGCACCGCCAGCAGCGAGGTGGTGAGCGGATAGGTGACCTGGTCTTCCACCACCTGCGGCGCCTGTCCGGGGAAGTCGGTATAGACGATGACCTGCACGTCGGACAGGTCGGGCAAGGCGTCGAGCGGCGTGTGCTTGATCGCGTACAGTCCGCCGCCGATCAGGAACAGCGTCGCCAGCAGTACCAGGAAGACGTTGCGCGCCGAAGCCTCGATCAGCCCGCCCAGCAGGCCGCCCTCCGCCCGGCTGCCTTCCGCCCGGCTACCTTCCATGTAGTCGCCGGCTCCCGCACGTCCGGCGGCGGGCTCCCGCGCCGGATCAGTCATGGCGATGCTCCGCCGCGCCCGGCGCCGGCGAGGCGCCGAGAGGCTCGATGCGGGTGACGACATATTCGCCCGGCCCGCGCGCCTCGAAGCGGAAGCGGATCGGCGTGCCTGGCGCCAGGCCATGCACGAGATCGAGCGATTCGAGGCCGAACTCCATCGTCATCGACGGCCACTTCAGGGCCGGAATCTCGCCGTGGCTCAGCATGGCGCTGCCGGTTTCGGCGTCGAAGTCCTCGAAGCTGCCTTCAGCATCGTAGGCGGGCGGCGCACCGGCGTCGCCCTCCCCGGTATCGGCGAGATTCGACAGCGCCGCGCGCAACTGGCTCTCGGAATCGATCAGGAAGCTGGCGGAGACCACTACCCGCTCGCCCTCCTGCACGCCGTCGAGCACTTCGGCGAAATCGCTGCCGCGCGCGCCCAGGCGCACCGGCCGCGGCGCAAAGCGCCCTTCGCCGAGCGCGACCAGCACCACCTGGCGGTCGCCGTCGTCGATGACGGCCGATGCCGGCACGGCGACGCGCGGCGCATCGCCGCCGGTCACGACTTCGACGCGGGCGAACATGCCGGGCCGCAGCGCACCGTCCGGGTTGTCCAGTTCCAGCCTCACTTGCGTGCTGCGCGTGGCGGCATCCAGCGTCGGGTACAGGTAGGCGACCCGCGCCTCGAAACTCCGCCCCGGGAAGGCATCGAACACGAGTTGCGCAGGCTGGCCGACTCGCAGTTGCGCCAGATCGCGCTCGAACACGTCGGCGATCACCCACACCCTGGACAGATCCACGATGCGGAACAGTGCCTCGCCGGCGGCGAAGCGCGCACCCTCGACGGCCGTCTTTTCCAGCACGACACCATTGATCGGTGCATGCAGGGTCTGGCGCGCACCGGTCTGCTCCGCCACCTGCAGGTTGCGCAGGCGTGCCCGCGTCGCCTCGGCCAGGCGCGCGGCGGCCTCGGCAGCCTGCGGATCGGCCGCGCTTTCGCGCCGCAGGCGCTCGGCGATGCTCAATTCCTCGCCCGCCGACTGCAGTTCCGGGCTGTAGGTGGAGAACAGCGGCTGGCCGCGGCGCACCACGTCGCCGGTCGCCCTGACGTGCAGGCGCTCGATCCAGCCGTCGAAGCGCGGTGCGACGACCGCCTGCGTGCGCTCGTCGACCTCGACTCGGCCGCTCGCGCGCACCGGCTGGGCCAGCGTCCGCATCTCCACCACCGCGGTCTTCACCCCCAGCGTCTGCACCCGCGCCGGACTGACTTTCACCACGCCTTCGTCGCCCGGCTCCTCGCCCGCATGGACCGGGATGTAGTCCATGCCCATCGAATCCTTCTTCGGCACCGGCGAAGTGTCCGGCAGGCCCATCGGGTTGCGGTAGTACAGGATCTGGCGGCCCTGGCCGTCCGCCTGCGTCCCTGCCACCCCGCTGCCGTGGGCCGCCTGCCCAGTGCCTTCCGCCACGACACCGCCATGTGGCGCCTGGCGGCTTCCCGCCCAGTAGCCGGCACCTGCCGCCAGCGCGCCGAGCAACACCAGCGCGGCAAGCCACCCCGTCCTGTTCACTTGATTTCTCCCGACAATTTCTCGATTTCGCTCAGCGCCAGGCGGGCTTCGATTTCGGCCTGCAGCACTTGCTCGCGCACCGCGATCAACTGCCGTTCGGCTTCGAGCACGCTGTCGAAATCCACCTGCCCGCCGGCCAGCGCGCTGCGCGCCGCGTCACGCGTGGCGGCGGCCTGCGGCACCAAGCTGCCGCGCAGCAGGCGCAGGCCGTCCCGTCCGCCGGTATAGGCCGCCCACGCCGCGCCCAACCGGCCGGCGGCTTCGTCGGCGGTGGCTTCGCGCCGCGCCTGGGCGGCGGCGAGCATGCGCTCGGCTTCGTATTCACGGGCACGCCGACTGCCCTGCTGCAAGGGAATCGTCACCTCGAACATCAAGTCCCAGGACGAGCGCCCTTCGTCGGGCCGGTTGTGGGTGAGGCCGACGCCGAAGTCCGGCAGACGCTCGCGCCGGGTGCGATCCCGCTCGGCATGGGCCAGGCCGACGCCTTCCGCCGCGGCCATCACCTCGGGGTTGCGGCTGCGCGCGCGCTCGAAGCGTTCGGCGGCATCGCGCAGGTCCGGCAGCGGGCCGGGTTCGGCCGGCGCCGCCAGCGGCGCGTCGGGCCGGCGCGACAGCAGG
>NZ_AMXE01000044.1 GCF_000310205.1 Thauera linaloolentis 47Lol = DSM 12138
CGCCGGGCGGCCGATGTCCGCGCTGCCGCCCGCGCGCTCGAAGCGCTCCCGGAACGCCGCGAGCCGGCGTGCCAGCTTGCGCCGCAGCGCCGTGCGCGCCGTACCCTGCAGGTGTCCGCCGCGCCGCCACATCGCCTCGATGACGCGGAACCCCACGGCGTCGAAACCCGCGGCGCCGCGCGCGCGCAGCGCCTCGATCAGGGCCGGGATGCCGTCATCCGGCCCGGCGCCGCGCGGCGCCTCATCAGGCGGGGCTCCAGTCATCGGTCGGCCAGCCGTTCCGGCGCCTTGTCCGCCGGCTTCTGCGCGGCCTTGGGCACCGGCGCCATTTCCACCCGCCGGTTGCGCGAACGGCCCTCGGCGTCGTCGTTGGACGCCACCGGCTGCTCGGGGCCGAAGGCCGCGGCGAAGATCGACGACGACGGCAGGCCTTCCTCGATCAGCGCCCGCGTCACCGTCAGCGCGCGCTGTGCCGACAAGTCCCAGTTGTCGGCGAAGCGGCGGTTGCCGTCGAGCACCGGGCGGTCGTCGGTGAAGCCGCTGACCATCAGCATCTCCTCGCGCGTGCCGAGGTAGGCGGCCAGCGGCGGCGCGAGGCTCTGCAGCAGCTGGCGGCCCTCGACCTGCAGTTCGGCAGAATTGAGCGCGAACAACACGCTGCCGCTGATGCCGATGCGGCCGTCGTCGAACGTCACCCGCCCACTCGCCAGCGGCACCGCCAGGGCCTTTTCCAGCGCCTCGCGGCGCTGTTCTTCCATGCGGCGCTTGTGCACCTCGGCCTCCAGCGTGGAGGCGAGCTGGAGCTGCACGCCCAGCACGCCGACCAGGATCAGCACGAAAGCACCCAGCAGCCCCGACATCAGATCGCCGAACACGCCCCAGGCCGGCGCGGAATCCTCGATGCCGCCGTGGATCTCCTCCATCGTCACACCTCGCCGGTCGCGGCCGGCGGCACGGGCAAGCGTTGCAGGCCCTCGACCATGCGCTGCTGCGACATCAGGCTCAGGTCGATGATCTCGCGCGCCTGCGCCACGTAGTAGGCCAGTTGCTCGTCACTGCGGGCCATGGATTTTTCCAGTGCGCCCTCGATGCGCTGCAGGCTCGCCATCAGCTTGTCGTTCGATTCACTGAAGAGCTGCACTGCCAACCCGAAAGCCTCCGCCAGGCTGGCCACCTCCACCGCGCCGCCCGCGAGCTGGCCGGCGCTTGCATCGAGCCGGGTGGATTCGGCCTCGATGCGCCGGGCGAAACCATCACTGGCGTGCTGCAGCGCGGACGTGGACGAAGCCACCAGCGCATCGATCGCCTGGCGCTGTTCGGTGGACGCATGGTTGATCGCGCCCAGCAGGCCGCCCAGGGTTTCCATGATGCGGCTGCGCTCGGCGAGCGAGGCATTGTCGCGCGCGATGCTGGCGGACACTTCCTGCCGCAGTTGGCCGATCACCTCGGCCGCGGCGCGCGGCGCCTCGGCGGCGGTCCGCATCAGGCCGCTGACCTGCTCGATGGTGCTGCGCGCCTGTTCGTGCGTGGCGGCGGACAAGCCGCGCGCGGTCTCGTCCAGGCGGGCGATGACGTCCTGCTGCCGGGCGCATGCCTGCTCGCCCGCCTGCCGCCATTCGTCGCGCAAGGCGCCGGCCATCGCCTCCAGCGCCTGCCCCTGCGCGGCCTGCCGGGCCGCATCCTGGGCGGCCAGATCGGCCTGCAGCGCGGACAGCCGCGCACCGACGTGGTCCACCAGCGCGGCGGAACGCTGCGCAAAGGTGTCGGCAAAGGCCTGCAGCGCGCGCTGCACGTCCGCGGTCACGGCCTTGTTGCTGCCTTCGTGGCTGGCGAGCGCCGCCGACCAGGCGCCGGCCACCCTGCTCGCTGCGGCGTCGAAGCGCGCAGCCAGACCGTCGAGCCGCGCCTCCACCGTGGCGGCCGTGCTGGCATGCAGTTCGGTGGTCCGCTGCGCGATGCCGGCAGTCGTGGCGGCGAGATCGGTGCGCAGGCCGGCATGGGCCTCGCCCACCGAGGCCAGCAGGGCCGTGGCGCGCCGTTCGAAGCCCTCGCTCCAGGCGGCGAACGACGCATCCAGCCTGCGACCCAGATCCTGGCTGCCGGCTTCGTGCCGGGCGAGCGCCGCTGTCCAGGTGTCCGCCACCGTGACGGTGGCCGCGTCAAGGCGCTGCGACACGCCGTCGAGCTGTGCCTGCACGCCGTCGGCCACGCGCTGCTGCAGCGCGGCCGTCTCGCGCGCGATGCCGGCCATGGTGTCGGCCACCACCGGCTGTATCGTCTGCCCGGCCAGGCGCGCGCTCTCCGTCAGGCTGTTCTTCAAGGACGCATCCACGGCCTCGGCCAGCGTCAGGTAGGCACCGCGCGCATCATCGTAGAAACTGCGCTGCTCGGCCGCCAGGCGCTCGTGCAATTCCCTGCCCTGGCGTTCCATCTGCGCCATCATCGCCTGCATCGTCTCGACCAGCACGGGCAAGGCTCGGGCCTGCTCCTTCACCGCCTCGAAAGCCTCGTGGCGCTGGTGCGCGAGGGACGCGCCGCGCAGCGCCCCCGCGATGCGGCTGTCCAGCGACTGCGAGGCCAGCAAGCGCTCGCGGCGGCACAATGCCGACATCAGCCCCAGCATCGCCGACGCCGCCACCCCCGCCACCGAGGTCCCGAAGGCCACGCCCAGGCCCTTCACCGGCGCCGCCAGCGACGAACGGATGGCCTGCAGGTCGGTGGTGGTCTCGAGCGCGATCACCGCGCCGTCGAGCGTCATCACCATGCCCAGGAAGGTGCCCAGCATGCCCAGCAGCACCAGCATGCCCACCAGGTAGGGCGTCAGCACGGGGCCGGGCAAGCCGACGCGCTCGCCCTCCACGCGCAGGCGCACCGGGTTGCGCAGCGGGGCGGGCAGGCCATCGAGCCAGTGGCCGAAGCCGGCGCCGCCGGCCTCCCCGGCATCCGTCCCCGCAAGCGCATCCAGCGCACGCCGCAGCGCCGACGTGGCGCGCTCGAAGCGCAGCAGCTCCAGCGCCCCCGCCAGGTAGACCAGGCCGATCAGCGCCGTCATGCCCAAGGCCAGCGGGCTGCGTCCGATATAGCCCGCACCCACCCACACCACCACGGCCATCCCCAGCAGGAAGGCCGCCACGCTCATGCTTCTGTTCATTCCCGTTCCGTCGATTCCGTTTCCAGCGCCGCCACCAGCCCAGCCACTGGCATCAGCCGCAGGTCCAGCTCGGCCAGCAGCACATGCTGCATCTCCGTGCAGAAGCGCGCCGGCCAGCCGTCCGCCTGCATCCATTGCCCGGGGCCATGGCCCGGCTCTCGAGCACCGCCCGCCTCGCCGCCGTGCGCCCCGGACAGGCGGCCGAAGCGCTGGCCCAGCAGCACCGGCACCTGGGCCAGCAGACTGGCTTCGCGCGCCGACAGGGCTTGCTCCATCACCGCATCCAGGGCGGCGAGCTGCTTCAGGGCGGCAGACTGCCCCGCCATTGCTGCGCGCGTTCGCGCGCGCAGCGGCGCGATGCCCGCCGCCAGGCTGCGCTGCTGCGCCAGGTAGTAGCGGTGCAGCGGCAAAAAGTCCGGCGCAGCCGGGTCGGCGAGCGCATCCGCGGCGGCTTCCGCCAGCGCCGCAGGCCACGCCAGGGCCGGACTCGGGCCATCCTGCTCCGCGTCGCGCGTGCCCCCCTCTGCGGTGGCGATGCGCTCCGCCAGGCGGCCCCGGGTGCGCAGCCATTCCGAACGCAGGGCCGCCGCCGCGGACGCCCCGGCACGCACATCCGCCGCGGGCGCCGCCGCACTCGAATTCAGCGCCGAATAGAGCGCCAGCGCATCCTTGAAGTCCAGCCACGCGCCCAGGCGCTCGGCAAAGGATTGCTTCGGCTCCCCGGCGTCCGCCACGGCCAGCCCGGCCAGTGCGCGCACCAGCGCGGCACTGTTGAAACGCGTACTCGGCAAGCCCTGCGTCATCTCCGGTCCGGCGCCCGATGGGCGAAAAAGGGCGAAGGCTACACCAAAGCGGGGAGATGGGGAGCAGCCGCATCGGCGCGCGGCAGGCCTGCCGCGCCCGCGCGCCCTGCCCGGCTAGCCGGAGCGTCCGCCGCCGAAGAGGCGCCAGCGCGCCAGCGCCCCAGCCGGCAGGGCGCCCAGCGCGGCCCCCAGCGACACCACCAGGATGCCCACCGCGGTCAGGCCGCCCAGGGCTTCGCCGAGAATGAGAAAACCGCCGATGGCCGAGAAGGCGGGAACGAGGGCAAGCATCATCGACGCCTGGCAGGCACCGATCTTCTGGTTCGCGTAGCTGTACATGCCGGCCGCGAGCAAGGCGGCGATGATGCCCTGGTAAACGGCCTGCAGGCCGATGTCGCCCCAGCCCGCCTGCGCGATGTTGCCCGGCAGCCAGAGGAGATACACCGGCATGTAGACCACCAGCGAAAAGCTGGCGATGCCGAGGATGCCCAGTTGCGGGCGGATCTGCCAGCGGCGCATCAGCAGCCCGAAGATGGCCCAGCACAGCGCGGCGGCGAGAAACAGTGCATCGCCGATCCACTCGTCCGCGGCCGCGGGCGCGAGCAGGCTCTGAAAGCCGATCAGCACCAGGCCGGCGGTCGACAGGATCAGGGCCAGCACCGTCTGGCGCGCGACGCGGAAGCGCGCGAGGACAGCGACGATGACCACGGTCCAGAACGGGATGCCGCCATTCACGAACACGCCCGCATGCGCGCTCGGCGCGAAGGCGAAGCCCGAATAGACCAGGATGCCGTAGCCCAGCCCGCCGAACAGGGCCAGCACCGCATGGCGCGGCCAGTCACGCGGCGGCACGAGCCGGAGAAAGAACGGCAGCGTCAGCGCCCCCGAGACCCCGTAGCGCAGCGCCGCGAGGTCGAAGGGGGTAAAGACCGCGGTGCTGCCGAAGCGGGAGACGATGTTGAATCCCGACCAGCAGATGACGACGACGAGCGCGGCCAGCAAGCCCTTGGCGGTGTCGGAAAGTCCTGTTTCGCTGCTGTTCAATCTCGCCTCGCCGATGCCTTGGGTGTACGGCCGGACAGTGTGTCATGTAAAAGCGGCGCGCGCGCCGGGGGCAGGCCGTCAGGGCAGGATGAAACTGCTCTTCTCGCTGATCGCTGCGCCCGCGCCATGCACCGCCGCGGTATGGAATTCGATCGGCCTCGCGCCCGCGGGCGCCGCCTCGGCCGGAGACGACACGACGACCGGGACGGTCTGGATGCTGCCCGGCCCGATGGTGAATTCCGCGTCGCCTTCGATCCTCAGCCCCGGCAGGCCGTGGACGTCGACCCGGAAGCGGCGCGCGGCTTCTTCCATGTTGATCAGCTTCAGCGTGTAGTCGTTTTCGATGCGGCCCTCGGCTGTCTCCCGCGACAGCGCGCCGCGGTCGCGGAGCACGTCGACGCGCAGCGTGGCGCGCTGGCTCAGCGTCCACACACTGAGCGCCGAGAACAACAGCAGCAGGCTGGCATACACCAGCACGCGCGGCCGCAGGCCCGGCCCTGTGCCCTCCGGAGCGCCGGCCAGGGTATTGTCGGAGGCGAAACGGATCAGGCCGCGCGGTGCGCCGAGCTTGTCCATGACTTCGTCGCAACCGTCCACGCACAGGCCGCAGTTGATGCACTGGTATTGCAGGCCGTCGCGGATGTCGATGCCGGTGGGACAGACCTGCACGCAGATTCCGCAATCGATGCAGTCGCCCGCGTCCGCCCGCCGCCGCGCGCCACGCGGCTCGCCGCGGCGGCGGTCGTAGCTCACGTTGGCGGTCGCGGCATCGATCATCACGCCCTGGAAGCGCGAATACGGACACATGTGCTGGCATACCGCCTCGCGCGCCAGCCCGGCCTGCACGTAGGTGAAGACGGCATAGAAGATCAGCCAGAACGACTCCCAGGGGCCGGTCTGCAAGGCCGCGACTGCGGGCAGCAGCTCGCGGATGGGGCTGAAGTAGCCGACGAAGGTGATCGCGGTCCACCCCGCCACCAGCGCCCAGGCACCGTGCTTGGCGGACTTGATCGCCAGCTTGCGCGCCGACATCGAGCTCTGGTCGAGCTTCAGGCGGGCGAGATGGTCGCCTTCGATCCTGGCCTCGATCCAGACGAAGATCGAGGTATACACGGTCTGCGGACAGGCGAAGCCGCAGAACAGGCGGCCGGCCATGGCGGTGACGAAAAACAGCGCGGTGGCCGCCAGGATCAGCGCGAAGGCGAGCAGCAGCGCGTCCTGCGGCCACAGCACCAGGCCGAACAGGTAGAGCTTTTCATGGACGATGTCGAACAGGATGGCCTGCCGGATGCCGTCCTCCGTCGCCCAGGGCAGCCAACAGGCGCCGTAGAAGACGATCTGCGTCAGCCACACCATGGCCCAGCGCGCGGTGTTGAAGCGTCCGCCGACGGCCTTGGCGTGGATCGTGCCTTTCTTACGATACAGCTCAAGCTTGGCTTCGCGTACCTTGCTGACGGCCTTGCTCATCGGTGGTCTCCGGTTCTGGCGAAGCCAGCAGTACATCACCCGGGGCCATACAGGGACAGATTCAGACAGTACGATTTACAATAGGCACAGATGTACCGGACTTGCCGCCGCCCATGGCCGGCGCCGCCCTAACCCGATGCCGCGCCGTGCCGCGCGATGAGGCTGCCGAGCGCGGCCAGAGCATCGTCCTGGCGGGACGTGGCCGGGTGGCCGAAGTTCAGGCGCAGGTAGTGGCGGAATTCCCGCTTCGCCGAAAAGATCGGCCCGGGGGCGATGCTGATGCCCTGTGCCAGTGCATCCTGGTGCAGGCGCAACGCATCGACCCGTGCCGGCAGTTCCAGCCACAGAAAATAACCGCCCTCGGGACGCGCGAGACGAATGCCGGCCGGAAAGTGGCGCTCGATGCCAGCGACCAGCGTCGCCTCCTGCCGTGCCAGTTGGCAGCGCAACTGGCGCAGGTGGCTGTCGAAGCCGCCATGCTTCATGTAGTCGGCCAGCGCGATCTGCAGCGGGATGGCCGTTGCCAGGCTGGTCGACAGCTTCTGGCGCTGGATTTCCTTGGCATGACGCCCGGCCGCCACCCAGCCCACACGGTAGCCCGGCGCGAGGCATTTCGAGAACGACGACACGTGCAGCACCAGGCCATCGGCATCCAGTGCCTTGGTAGCGAGCGGCGCCTCGCGCCCGAAGTGCAGTTCGGCGTAGACGTCGTCCTCGATCAGCGGCACCTGGTGGCGGCGCAGCAGTTCGAGCAAGGCGCGCTTGTTCTCATCCGACACGCGGCTGCCGGTCGGATTGGCGAAGTTCAGCATGAACAGGCAGGCCTTGACCGGATGCCGGCTCAAGGCTTCGGCCAGCGCGCCCAGGCTGACGCCTTCGCGCGGGTGGCTCGGGATCTCCACCACCTTGAGCCCCAGCCGCTCGCTGGCCTGCAGCCCGGCATAGAAGGTGGGCGACTCCACCGCGATCAGGTCGCCGGGCCGGGTCAGCGCCTGCAGGCACAGGTTGATGCCCTCCAGCGCGCCGGATGTGACGACGATCTCTTGCGGCGGCACCACAGCGCCCTGCGCCAGGTAGCGCAGGGCGATCTGCCGCCGCAGCTCGTCATTGCCCGGCGGCAGGCCGGTGAGGGTGGACAACGGTGTCGTCCTGCGTGCCGCCCCGGCGAGGAAGCGCCCGAGCTTGCCCAGCGGATAGAGCTCGGGGCCGGGAAAGCTGGAGCCGAGCGGCACGATCGCGGGATCGCGCACGCTGTCGAGGATCTGGAAGATGAAGTCGCTCACCTGCAACGCGGTCGAGCCCTCCACCGGACGCGACATGCCCGGCTCGGGCAGTCTGTGGCCGAGACGGGCACGCACGAAGTAGCCGGATTTCGGCCGCGCCTCGATCAGGCCGCGGCTTTCGAGCAGATGGTAGGCCTGCGTGACGGTGACCGGGCTGACTTCATGGCGCTTGCACGCCTGCCTGACCGACGGCAGGCGGTCGCCAGGGCGCAGCACGCCGTCGGCGATCAGCTTTTCCGTCCTGTCGGCGAGATCCTGGTAGAGCGTCATCCGCGAATGCTAGCAGCACGGAGGCGCCTGGGCCCCCGCAACCGCCGCATCCCGAGATAGGCCTCCAGCGCCTCCAGCGGCAGCGGGCGGCTGAACAGGTAGCCCTGGTAGGCGTCGCAGCCCTGCCCCGCGAGGAACACGCGCTGCGCGTCCGTCTCCACCCCCTCGGCCAGCACCTGCAGCCCCAGGCTTTCGGCGAGCACGATCACCATCTTGGCGATCGCCGCGTCGTTGGGGTCGACGAGGATGTCCCTGACGAAGCCCTTGTCGATCTTCAACTGGTCGAGCGGCAGGCGCTTCAGATAGGCGAGCGACGAGTAGCCGGTGCCGAAGTCGTCGAGCGAGAAACGCACGCCTCTTTCCTTCAATGCGTCCATCCTCGCGATCACGCTTTCCACGTCGGCCAGCAGCGAGCTTTCGGTGAGTTCGATTTCGAGCCGCGACGGCGGCGCGCCGGTGCGTTCCAGGATATCGGCCAGTTCGTCCACGAAACGCTCGTGGCGGAACTGGCGCGCGCTGACATTGACCGCGATCGCGATGTCCGCCCGGGACGGGTCCGACGCCCAGCGCGCGAGCTGCATGCAGGCGGCCTCCAGCACCCATCGGCCGAGCGGCACGATGAGCCCGTTTTCCTCGGCCAGCGCGATGAATTCGGTGGGCGGCACGATGCCGCGCTCGGGGTGCTGCCAGCGCACCAGCGCCTCGACGGCGACGACGCGCCCGTCGGCCAGGACCTGCGGCTGATAGTGCAGCACGAACTGTTCCCGTTCGAGCGCCAGCCACAGCCCAGCGTCCATTTCGGCGCGGCGGCTAACCTCGGCCTGCATCTGCGGGTTGAAGAAGCGGACCGCGTTGCGGCCCGCCATCTTGGCCTGGTACATGGCCAGGTCGGCGCGCCTCAGCGGCTCCTCGATGCTCTCCTGCGGATCGTCGCCGAACAGGGTCACGCCGATGCTCGCCGAGCCGCGGTATTCGGTGCTGCCGAGGTGGAAGGGCCTGCACAGCGCGCGCAGCACCTTGTTAGCGACCATGTCGGCCTCGCGCACGGCCTCGGCGCAGTTGCCGTTCAGGCCTTCCAGCATCACCACGAACTCGTCGCCCCCCAGGCGGGCGACGCTGTCGTCCTTGCGCACGCACAGCAGCAGGATCTCGGCGACCTCCTGCAGCAGGCGGTCGCCTTCATGGTGGCCGATGGTGTCATTGACGGCCTTGAAGTTGTCGAGGTCGATGAACAGCAGCGCGCCCCTGCCCTTGTGGTAGGCGCACGACCGCAGCGCGACCTCGAGGCGCTCGATCAGCAGGCGGCGGTTGGGCAGGCTGGTCAGGGGGTCGAAGAACGCGAGCTTCTTCACCGCGTCCTCGGACATCTTGCGCGCGGTGATGTCCCGTGCCGAATGGAACACGACCGGCCGGCCATCGAGGTCCAGCGGAAAGGACGTGACTTCCACCGGAAACGTTTCCCCGTCCGCCCGCCGGTGCAGCGTCTCCAGCGTACAGACCTCGCCCTGCTCATGGACCCGCGCGATCGCGGCGAGCGCCTCTCGGGCGGTCAGGCGGGCGTCCCAGTTGGAGACGTTCATGCCGATGATCTCGCTGCGCGGATAGCCCAGCATGCGGCAGAACGCATCGCTGGCCTCGATCACGTCGCCCTGCAGATCGGTGATGTGGATGCCGTCGCTCGCGTTCTGCAGCAGGATGCGGCTGCGCTGGTTGGCGCGCTCGCTGGCGCCGACCAGGCGCCAGAGCTGCCACGCGGCAAGCGTGGTGACGAGCAGGAAGATCAGCGCCTGCACACCCGCCTTGCGCACCTCGTCCCACCACGGCGCGAGGTAGTCGTCCTCGCCCCAGCCGACGACGACGAACGCGGGCGCCAGGGACAGGCGGCGGAAGGCGTTGATGCGATTGACGCCATCCGCCGTCCTGGCGCTGTAGAAGGACTGCGCCCCGGCGCCGGAGGCGATGATGTCGCTCAGTTCCAGCGAGCCGCCCCGGCTGCCGGTCTGCGCCGCCACGGCGGCCGACGGCGGGAAGCGGGCAACCATCGTCATGTCCAGGTCGCGCATCAGCGCGACGCCGTTCGGGCCGAGCTTGAGGCCGGACAGCAGGCGCTCGAAATGGCTCGTCGGCACCACCGCCGTGACCACGCCGGCAAACGTGCCGTCGGGCCGTTCGTAGCGCCGCGAGAAGATCATCACCCAGGTGCCGGGGGTCTCACCCCGTACCAGCTTGCTGGCGATCAGCCCGCTGTCCGTGCCCGCGCGATGCGCCTCGAAGAAATCCAGGCCCGCGCAGCTGGCGCATTCGCGCGGCGCGCTGCCCAGGCCGAGCACGGCCATCCCGTTTTCGTCCGTGACGCGAAGCTCGGCGATCTCGGCCAGCCAGCTCTGCTGCAACGCGATCAGCGCCATCGTGTCGGCATCCGCGAATCCGGCCCCCGAGCGCAGTTCGCGCTCCAGTTGCTCGCCGATCAGCTGCAGCGCGAGATCGATCTCCCTGACCGAAGAAGTGATGCTCTGGTCGAGCAGCAACGACAGATTCTCGACCGTGGTGCGGACCTCCGCCTCCTTGCGCGCCTTCGAGTTGCCGAGCGCATGGGCCAGCATGCCGCAGACGAAGAGATTCAATACCACGACCGTAGCAACCAGGCCCAGGAGGACGACGTTCTTGTTCTGATACATGAGGGCTCGATGCGTGTGGACAGGCCGCGGCGGAAAGCTCCGCTTTTGCGAAGGCGCCGATTTTCCCTGTCCACACGGCGCCGAACCAGTAAATAAGACACGGTCGGGATGCATGAGCCGGTACCGCCGCCCCCGTCGCGCAATCCTTCAGCGGATGGGCGCCGGCTGCCGGTATAATTCGCGGTTTTCCAGATTTCCGCCGGAGCCTTGCATGGAAGCCGAACGCCAGAACGCCATTGCCGAGAAACTCGCCGACCTCGCCGCGCGGGGCCGCGAACTACGGAGGTATCTTTGACTACGATGTGAAAGCATCGAAGCTCGAAGAAGTTAACCGCGCACTGGAAGACCCGGCGGTCTGGAACGACGCCGAACGCGCGCAGGCGCTGGGCAAGGAAAAGCGCCTGCTCGAGGACGTGGTGCTGACGCTGCAGCAGATCGATTCGCAGTCGCGCGACCTGAAGGACTTGTACGACCTCGCCGAAGCCGAAGACGACGACGACACTTTCGAAGCCGTCGAGGCCGACCTCGAAGGGCTGGAGGCGGAGGTCGGGAAGCTCGAATTCCGCCGCATGTTCAGCAACCCGATGGACCCGAACAACTGCTTCATCGAAATCCAGGCCGGCGCCGGCGGCACCGAGGCGCAGGACTGGGCCGGCATGCTCGAACGCATGTACCTGCGCTACGGCGAAAAGCACGGTTTCAGCACCGAGCTGATGGAAGAGACCGAAGGCGAAGTCGCGGGCATCAAGAACTGCACGATCAAGGTCAGCGGCGAATACGCCTACGGCTACCTGCGCACCGAGACCGGCATCCACCGCTTGGTGCGCAAGAGCCCGTTCGACTCCAACGCGCGCCGCCACACCAGCTTCACCTCGGTGTTCGTGTATCCGGAAGTCGACGATTCGATCGACATCGAGATCAACCCCGCCGACCTGCGCATCGACACCTATCGCGCCTCCGGCGCCGGCGGCCAGCACATCAACAAGACCGACTCGGCGGTGCGCATCACGCACGAACCGACCGGCATCGTCGTGCAGTGCCAGAACGACCGCTCGCAGCACAAGAACAAGGCCGAGGCCATGTCCATGCTGAAGGCGCGCCTGTACGAGGCAGAGCTGCGCAAGCGCCAGTCCGAACAGCAGAAGCTGGAAGACAGCAAGAGCGACATCGGCTGGGGCCACCAGATTCGCAGCTACGTGCTCGACCAGTCGCGCATCAAGGACCTGCGCACCAACTACGAAGTGGGCAACACCCAGGCGGTGCTGGACGGCGACCTGGACAACTTCATCGCCGCGAGCCTGAAGCAGGGCGTCTGATCATCGTCGCGGCCTTGGCCGCGATCAACGAGCCTTGATCAACCGACCACCTTGAATCCGTCTCTCAATCTGTCCGACTTCCTCGCGCCCGGCGTCGACGCCGACGAAGTGCCCGAACTGGCGGCGCTGGCGGCGGCGCGGCCACTGCTCGACGCCTTCATCACGCTGTTCCGCGGCACCGAAGCCGAAGTGCTGATGCGCCTGCTGGTGCTGCGCGAGATCGGCCACGAAGCCGAGGTGCCGCGCTGGTCGCCCGACGTGCTGCGCGCACGCTTCGCCTATCTCGACCCGGTCAAGCTCGAAACGGTGCTCAAGCGCCTGCGCGACAATGCCCTGCTCGCCATCGGCGAGGACGGCCAGTACGCGCTGTCGGACATCGGCCGCAACGCCGTCGCCGCGCTGGCCATGCTGCTGCGCTTCGGCGACGAGGAAGACGCCGAGCTGGGTTTTCTCACCGCCCAGCTCGCCGGCCTGCAGGCGGTGGGCGGGGTCACGGCCGAATCGCTCGGCCACCTGCTGTCCAAGCTCACCGACCTCACCTGGCACTTCGAGGAAGCGATCGCCTCCGGCTCCGAATTCCGCATCCTCGACGCCCGCCGCCGGCTGTCGGCCAACGGCCGCTGGATCGAGCGCGGCACCGACATCCTCAACAAGCTGCTCGCCGACCCCGATGCCGATTTCGACATCGCCCGCGTCGCCCAACGCATCGGTCTGGCGCAGTCGCGGCTGGCACGCGCCGACGCCTCCTTCCAGCGCGCGCTGAACAAGATCGAAGCGCAGCGCGTGACGCTGGGCGGCTCGGGCATCTCGTCGTCCGACGTCGCCGCCTGGCTGCGCCGGCTGGACGGTGCCACGCTGGCGAGCCTTGCCGGAGGCTGCCTCGCCGCCGTGCCCGAGCTGCCGCTGCTGGCCGGCGGACACGAGCTGCTGGACCGCGCCGAAAGCGCGCTCGGCAGCGACCGGGCGCGTGACGAGGCCGACGCCAGCCTGCCGCCGCCCGACACCGCCCCGGTCGGCATCGCGCCCGAAACCGAGGACCTGGCGATGCTGGAGCACTTCACCCATCGCCTCGAAGCCCTGCCGGGCGCGCGGCCGCTGCACCACGTCGTCGCCGGCGGCGGTTTCGCGCCGGCCAGCTACCGCCTGTCGCTGCTCGCCCTGCTGGCCGACGGCGAGGATGCCAGCCCGGTCGAAGGGCCGGTCGGCGCCTTCATGCGCCTGCCGCTCGACGTGCGTTTCGGCGATGAGCTGGCCGCGGTCGGCGAGGATGAAATCGCCGCCATCAACACCGGCGAGGTCATTCCCCGTGCCCCGCGCCCGCCGCGTGCGCCTGCCCCACCGGTCAACTCCTGAACGATGCGCCCATGGAACACGAACTGAAGACGCTCACCGCACGCCTGCTGGCGCAGCGCTGGCTACCGCGCAGCGACCGCATGGTGCGGCGCGCGCTGGTCGACGAGAGCTTTCGCGTCGAACTCGACCGCCGCCTGGCCGACGTCGGCCTGCAACTGCTCGACAACCCGTACGCCGCCCACGTCGGCGTCGCGCTGCAGGCCGACATGGGCGAGCCGGTATTCGGCGCCAATCGAGAATACGCGGCCAGCAACCTGGGCCTGACGCGCGACGAAATCGCGCTGCTGGTGGTGATCTGGTCGCTGATCGTGCTGCCCAAGCGCGAACGCCAGGTCACGCGGCGAGAACGCACCGACGACGGCCAGGCCGACATGTTCGGCGGCGACAAGCCGGTCGCCCACGGCGACAGCGTCTCCGGCAACCTGGCCGAAAGCTCGCTGCTGGCCGACTTCGGCCCCCGCCTCGGCGGCAAGACGCGCATGGCGATCGCGCTCGGCAAGCTCGCCCGCCTGGGCTTCATCGAACGCCGCGCCGGCGTCATCGGCGAAGGGCCGCTGCTCGACGTCGCGCTCGACTACCGCGTGATGGCCGACCGCATCATCCACGGCACGCTGGGCGAGGTCATCGCCCGTGCCGGCCACCCCATGCCGGAAGCCAACGCCTTCGAAAACGCCGAAATCCTGGCCGACATCGGCGAGGACGACGCGAAAGACCCCACCTGACGGCCCGCGCAAACCCGCACAGCCCCGGCGCCCAGCCAAATACGAAATAGGAATCAATACTATATATACTATCGATTTCTCCATATCGCCCTCAAATGTCCTCGTCCCCGGACCATCCGCTGCTGCCGCACTATCAAGCCCATTACCATGCCCTGATCCGCTTCCTTGCCCGACGCACCGGCTGCAAGAACACCGCGCGTGACCTCGCACACGACGCCTGGCTCGCCCTCGCCAGCAAGGCCGGCGACCCCCTGGGCAACGATACGCAACGGAATTCGGACAACTACCGCGCCTACATCTTTGCCACCGCGGCCAACCTCGCGGTGAACCACCAGCGCCGCCAGCAGCGCACCCATGAACGCTTCGTCAGCAACGACGAAGCCGCCGCCCAGGCCAGCGACCCCGCCTTGGACGTCGACCGCCGCCACTTGCATGCCGAAGCCCTCGACGTGGTCGGCCGCTGCCTCGACGCCCTGCCCCGGCGCACCCGCGACATCTTCCTCGCCCATCGCATGGAAGCGCTCAGCCAGAAGGAACTGGCCGAACGCCACGGCATCTCCATCCCGACCGTGGAACGCGAAATCCGGCACGCCATGGACCGCATCGAACGCGCCCTGCACGCCTGGCGCGGCGAAGAAGCCCCACCGCGCAAAGGCCGCCGCCAGAACCTCAGCCGCCTGCTCGGCGTCGCCGGCGGCGCCCTCGCCCTGCCCGCGCTGTGGCAGGCCTGGCGCCACTGGATGCCCACCGACCAGTACCGCCTCGCCACCGCCGCCGGCCAGTTCCACGGCCAAGCCCTGCCGGACGGCAGCACCCTGCTGCTCGACGCTGCCAGCGGCCTCGACGTCGCCTACTACCCCACCCGCCGCAGCGCCACGCTGCACCAGGGCGGCGCCTATTTCAGCATCGCCACGGACGGCCGCCCCTTTACCGTGGACGCCCTCGGCATGCGCCTCACCGTGCTCGGCACGCGCTTCGCCGTGGACATCGAAGACCAACGCGTGCGCGTGGACGTCGAATCCGGGCGCGTGCGCATCCAGGCCGCCAACGGCGAAACGCGCGAACTCGGCGCCGACCAGCGCGCCAGCGTGCAGGCCGGGGCCGGCTTCATCGGCGCCACCGAGTCCCTCGGCGCCGCACACGGCGCCCCCGCCGTCGCCCCCTGGCGCGACGGTTGGCTCGACTTCCACCATATCCCTCTCGGCCTCGTCGCCGAGCGCCTCGCCCGCTACCGCCCGCAACCCATCCACGTCAGCCCCGCCGCCGCCGGTCTGCCCGTGCTCGGCCGCGTGCGCATCGCCGACGGCGAAGCCTGGCTGCATCGGCTCGCCCGCAGCCTGCCCATCCAGATCGCCACCACCGGCGACGGCGCCCTGCTCATCACCGGCCGCTGAAACCGATACGGCCCGATCAGACTCGGCAGCCCCCTTTCTCCCCAGCACAATCCGGACAGCATTGCCGCTGAAGCATCCGCCGAGCCCGTGTAAAAAATTTGATGGCTGGCTCCTCCCCAAGCGTTCTACCGGCTGAAGCCCTTTTTTCCTTCAACCGTCACGGGAACCGTTCCATCATGAAACGACGCAAGCCCCTGCTGGCCGCCGTCCTGCTCGCCCTCGGCAGCCACGCCTCCGCCGCCCCCTTCGACCAGCCCGCCCAGGCCCTCGACCTGGCCCTGGGCCAACTCGCCCGCGCCGCCGGCCTGCAACTGGTCACCAACCCCGCCCTCGTCGCCGGCCGGCAAGCCCGCAGCATCCACAACGCCCCCGACCTGCAGGCCGCCCTCGTCCAACTGCTGGCCGGCACGGGCCTGCAGGCCCGCATCGAAGGCGACACCCTGATCGTCGAAGCCACAGCGCGCACGGCCACGCTGCCCGCCGTCACGGTGACCTATCACAACGCTGGCGAGAACGCCTTTGGGCCCGTTTCCGGTTATGCCGCCAAACGCAGCGCGACAGGTACCAAGACCGACACGCCCATCCTGGAAACCCCGCAATCGGTGACCGTCATCGGCGCCGAAGAAATGGAAACCCGCAATACGCGCGACCTCTCCGAGGCGCTGAACTACACGGCGGGCGTGATCCCCCGCACAGAGGCGGCCGATCGCACGGGCGACGGCTTCATCATCCGCGGCTTCGAAGCCGCCGCCGGCAGCATCTACCGCGACGGCATGCCGCTGACCGTCAATTTCTACGACGGCCAGCAGGAGCCCTATGGCCTGGAACGCGTCGAAGTGCTCAAGGGGGCCGCCTCGCTGCTCTACGGCGCCACGGCGCCGGGCGGCATCGTCAACCTCGTGACCAAGCGGCCCACTCCTGCGCCCCTGCGCGAGCTCAATGTCGAGTATGGCTCTTTCGATCGCAAGCAGGTGTCAGGCGACTTCGGTGGACAAATCGGCAGCAGCGACACCGAGCCTTCGCCCTGGTCTTACCGCGCCACCTTCATCAAGCGCAAGAGCGACACATTCATCGACCACGTGCCCGACAACCGCGACTTCTTTGTCGGCGCGCTGCGCTGGCAGCCTTCGGCCGCCACTTCGTTCACGATCCGGGCGGAATACCTGAACCGCGAAACCACTTACGTCAACGGTCTGCCCGCCGAGGGCACCGTGTTGCCGAACCCCAATGGCAGAATCGCGCGCAGCTATTTCCCTGGCATCCCGGGCTGGAACCGCTATGACAGCACCAGCCGGTCGGTGGGCTACGACTTCGAGCATGCCTTCAATGCCATGCTCAAGCTCAGGCACGTGGCCAGCTACACGAAGACCAAGACCGCCATGTACGACGGTGGCCCCACCGGCCTGTCCGCAGACCAGTCCAGCGGACAGCGCAACTTCGCCCTGAGCCGTGACGACGCTTCGCGCCGGCTCACCACCAGCACCTACCTGGAGGCGAAGTTCGATACCGGGCCGGCCGCGCACACGCTGCTCGCCGGCGTGGACACGAGCAATTCGAAATGGGGCACCGACTTCTTCAACTACGACGTGACGGGCGGCGCATCGCAGAGCTATTTCCATCCCGCCTACGATCTCACGGTCAACCGCGCCTCGGCCCGCCGCAACTACTACTACGACGACACCCGGCAGGAGAGCCTGGGCATGTATCTCCAGGACCAGGTCAAGATCAATGACCGCCTGGTGCTGCTCGGCGGCCTGCGCCACGAGCGCTTCCGCACCCGCTCGACCCCGCAGGACGGCGTCACGCCGGCGACCCGTGAAAACGTTTCGGCCGACACCGGCCGCGTTGGCGTGGTGTACCTGTTCGACAATGGCGTGGCGCCCTTTGCCAGTTGGAGCGAGTCCTACCAGCCCGAGGCCGGCAAGGACAGGCTGGGCAACTCCTTCAATCCTACCGAAGGCGAGCAGTTCGAGGTCGGCGTGCGCTGGCAGCCCAAGGGCAGCGACACCCTGCTTTCGGCAGCCCTCTACCAGTTGACCCGCAGCAACATCACCGTCCCCGACCCGCTCGACAGGACGGCCTACGCCCAGATCGGCGAAGTGCGGGCGCGCGGCCTCGAGCTCGAGGCGCGCGCGGCGGTCACGCGCAACACGCGGGTCATCGCCAACTACACCTACACTAGTGCCGAAACCACCAAGACCAGCCCCTGGACCCCCGAGCTCGCCGGCCAGCGCAACGGCGGCGTGCCCAAGCATGCAGCCTCCCTGTGGGTCGACCATGACTTCGGCAGCCTTGGCCTGCCCGAACTGCGTGTCGGCGCGGGCGTGCGCTACATCGGTGCCACCCCGGCGCTGTTCCGCAATGACCTGACCGTGGCGAGCTACACGCTGGTCGACGTGATGGCGAGCTATTCTTACGGCCCGTGGCGCTTCGCCGTGAACGCGAACAACGTGTTCGACAAGAATTACACGACGTGCACATACAACTGCTTCTACGGCGAAGAGCGGCGCATCATAGGCTCGATGTCCTACCGCTGGTAACTGCCCGCCCGACCCCGTCCCGGAAAGGAGAAAGATTCCTCGGCTCAGGCCGGGGCAGGCGCCTTCAGCCCACGTCGAGCGACGCGAAACCCGGGGAAACCGAGTCCGCGAAGGGCAGGTAGAAACCCGCCGTATGCGCTCGGTTACCACGCTAGACGGCCCCGATCCTGCCAGCAGCGGGAACTTTTGTCCGACGTGCCAGATAGCGCAGTTGCAATAGTTGTTCGTAAAAAAACAGGCAGTTTCTACCCATCTCAAACGATCTATGCAGTGAAGGCACACAAAGACAAACCGCCGGGTTGCGCGATGCAGACCCAGCGGTTTGTCGTGTGGCAGTGTCTCAAGCTTGGCTGCGCAGCCGGCGCACTTCGTCTTCACTCAATCCGGAAAACTCCGCGATGGCGGCATCGTCGAAGCGCTTGGCCTGGCGTCATCTCGGCGTTCCAACACTGTGCGCCGATTTCGATGCCTCGCCGCCCGCCCTTGTGCTCGACCACCCGCAGTTCACTGCGTTCGTCGAGCAGCGCGCGTTCGCGCACGAAGGCCGCCGGCGGCGTGCAAAAAAGCCAGCACCTCGGCCATCAAGCCGTTGATCGCGGCGTATCTGCCATCGTCCGCGGCCAGGATCCCGACTTCGGACTGCACATGGGGCGCGGGCTGCAGCTCATCGCGGCAGTGCTCGACGATCTGCTGCGCCGACTCGGGCGTGGTTTCCAGGTGGAACTGCAGCCCGATCACCGCCTTGCCGAACTGGAAAGCCTGGTTGTCGCAGGCCGCGCTGCGCGCCAGGCGGACCGCGCCGGAGGGCAGCGTGAAGGTTTCGCCATGCCAGTGAAATGCATCCATCGACGGCGGAAAGCGGAACAGCGCCGGATCGTCGTGCGCCACCGCCTCGACCGGAAACCAGCCGATCTCGCGCTCCCGGTTGGCGGACACGCGCCCGCCCAGCGCGCAGGTAATCAGTTGGGCGCCCAGGCACACACCCAGCACCGGCCTGCCGAGGCGGATGACTTCACCGATGAAACGCTTTTCCGCCGCCAGCCACGGCAGCTCGGCCTCGTCGTTGACGCTCATCGGCCCACCCATGACGACCAGCAGATCAACCGACTCCGGTTCAGGCAGCAGCGCATTCTCGTGGAAGCGGGTGTAGCCAATGTCGTAGCCGGCGTTTTCCAGCCAGGGGCCGATGCTGCCCGGCCCCTCGAAAGCGACGTGCTGCAGGATGTGTGCGTACATGGGTCGGATATCCGTTTCTCTTATCCAGTTGTCGGAGAGGCGCGGAATTGGAACACCGCATCGTCATCCCAGCAATCCAGCAAAATGCGTTCCACCCGCTGCTGCCACAACTGGCCGAAACGGCGGCGCTCCTCGTCGTCCGCCTCGCCATGCAGGCAGCGCCCCATCAGCGCCGACATCTCGGCCGCCGCCGGCACCAGCGACAGATCCGACGCCGCATCGACGAAGGCGCCGGTATCGATGCGCGTCAGCCGCAGTGCGAGCGGCAGTTCGGCCTCGAAACGCTGCAGGCCGCGGCGCACGAAACGCCCGGCAATGCCCTTGAAGCCGCCCTGTTGCGTGGCGCCGGTGATCAGCGTCAGCACGCTGGCAATGACGCCGGTCACGCCCTGCTCCAGCGGTTCGGCGAAATCGACGCGAACGCCGCCGCGCTCGGGCAAGGCATCCGGGTAGAGCAAGCCCATCGCGCGGCAGGCCAGCACGTAGGCCGAAGCCACGGTCGGGCAGGAATGCCCGGCCAGCTTCACGGCATCCTCGTAGCCGTACTCGAGCACGCCGCCCTCGGCGGCGCCGAGGAAGTCGGCCAGGGGATCATGCACGCGGATGCGCGGCACACGGTGGAAGAATTCGGGAAAGTTCATCGGGTCTGCCTCTGTGGAGCGATGCACGAACGCCCAGTGTCGCGGGGCCGGCCATGCACGGCATTGATGCAGCTCATTTCCCGTCCCGCACCATGCTGGCGCGGCTTCCGGCATGGCCGGGGCATTTGCCGCCGGCTGGGGCCACCGCTACACTCCCCGCCTCGCATCCTGCCCGCGCCATCCGCTGCCGGGCCGCAAACCCTTTCGGCCGAATACCCGATGTTTCACATCAAGACCCTGGAACTCGTCCATTGGGACTTCTGGCGCCGCTTCTCGCTGCCGCTGGACGCCCAGATCATCACCATCGTCGGCCCCAACGGCTCGGGCAAGACCACATTGCTCGACGCCCTGCGCACGCTGTTCGCGCTGCGCTGCTCGGGCAAGCGCGACTTCCGCCGCTACGTGCGCCGCGCCGACCGCAGCTTCGCGTGGATACGCGCCATCGTCGCCAACCTGCCGGGCAGCAGCGGCAAGCGGCCTTTCTTCCCCTGCCTGTCGGACGAAGTCACGCTCGCCTGCCGCATCCGCAAGGCTGGCGGCGACTGGATACGCGACTACACCATCGTCGACGGCAACCAGGACATCGAGGCGCTGGAAGCCAGCAACGACTGGATCGGCCTGCGCGACTACCAGCACCGACTCGCCTGGGGCGGCCTGACGCCGGCGATCACCAAGGTGCTGGCGCTGGAACAGGGCGACACCGACAAGCTGTGCGAATACTCGCCCAAGGCGCTGCTGGAGCTGGTGTTCGACGTGTTCGGCGACAAGGAGGTGCTGGACAACTACCAGGCCGCGCGCGAGGAGCAGAAATCCGCCGAGCGCGAGCTCGACGAACTCGGCATCGACCTCGACCGCCTGAAGACCCAGGCCGAGGAAAAGAAGGCCGAAGCCAACCGCTTCCTGGAATGGAAGCAACTCGCCGACGAAGCCCAGGCCCTGCAGGCCGAGATCGTGCCGCGCCTGGAAGTGGCCGAACTCGCGCGCGACACCGCCGCCGAGCGCGGGGCGCTGCGCCGCGTCGGCAGCGAACGCGCCGACAAGCTGGCCGAGCAGCGCGACGCCCGCCTGCGGCTCGACGCCGTGCGCACCGAACAGGACGCCGGCAAGGCCGAACGCGCGCGCCTGAAGGACGGCGACGCCGCCACCGAACAGGCCTACCTCGCCGCCCACGACCGCGTGCGCGACCTGGAAAAGCTGCTCGCCGAACGCGACACCCTGCGCGCCCAGCTCGCCAGCGAACACGGCGCCGACGCCGTCGCGCTGGAACAGGAGCACGAGGAAGCCGATACCGCCCGTGCCCGCCTGCGCGCGAAGGAACGCGAACTCGTCGCCGCCTTCGAGGACAAGACCGAAACCCTGCGCGCCGAGCGCAACCGCAACAGCCCGCCGGGCGACGCCGACGTCTCCCGCTTCCGCGTCCGCCTCAGCGCCGAAGGCATCGCCCACCGCAGCCTGGCCGAAGTGGTCGAAGTGACCGACCCCGTCTGGCAGGCCGCGCTCGAAGCCATCCTGCGCCCCTACCGCCACCTGATCCTGCTCGAACGCGAAGCCGACCGCCACGCCGCCTGGGCGCTGGGCGAGCGCGAGCGCTTCCGCCACTTCATCGTGCCCGAGCGCGAAACCGCAGCGCCGCCGCGACCGATGAGCCTGGCCGAAGTGGTGGAATTCGACGCCCCGGTGCCGCGCTGGCTGGCCGACCTGCTCAACCGCATCCGCCGCGTCGAAAACGCCGACGCCGCGCGCGACCTGCCGCGCGAGCAGGAATGGATCACCCGCGACGGCTACCACCGCGAACGCCGCGGCGCCCGCCACCTGGGCCGGCCGCAGGAATTCCACTTCGGCGAACTCGCCCGCCAGTCGCGCATCGCTGCGCTGCAGGACGAAATCACCGCGCTCGACAAGCAGTTGCACGCCCTGCGGCCCAAGCTGGATGAAGCCACCGAGCGCGTCACCGCCCTGCGCCAGCGCATGCTCGGCCTGCAATCGGCGCAACTGCTGGCCGCCAACGCCGGACGCTACGCCGCCGCCGAAGCCGAGCTGCCGCAGGCGAAAAAGGCACTGACCGCCGCCATCGCCGAGCGCGCCGACATGCGCGGCACACTGGACGCGCTGAACGAAAAACTCAGCGGCATCCAGATCGAAGCCGACCGCCGCCAGCGCGAGCTCAAGGCCATCGACCAGCGCCTGGCCGACATCGCCGGCGAACACGGCCCGCGCCGCCGCACCCAGGCCGAGCGCATCCTCGCCCTGCGCCGCCGCCGGCGCGGCATGCCGGCCCACTGGCTCGACAGCGGCGAACTCGCGCAGCTCGCCGAGCGCTACGGCGACGCCCGCGGCGCCCGCGCCGAACTCGAGCGCCTGCGCCGCCGCCTTGAAGAAGGCGACTGGATCACCGACCCCGCCGTGCTCGTCGTGCGCGACCGCCTCGCCGCCGACGTCGCCCTGCGCGAACGCGACTACCTCGACCGCCAGGGCTACTGCGCCACCGCGCGCCACCACACCGACAACGCCCGCGCCGCCTACATCGCCAAGCTGCGCGCCACCGTGCGCCAGTACGCCAAGAACCTGAAGGCGCTGGGCGAACTCGCCAACCTCAGCGTCGACTGCCCCACCCCTCACCTCGACAATGACGACCTGTCGCTGGCCCAGGCCGGGCTGGAAGTGCGCTTCGATTTCGACCGCAAGGGCGCCGTCGGTCTCAACGACGGCGAAGCCTCGGGCGGCCAGCAGGTGATGAAATCGCTGATCCTGCTGATCGCCCTGCTGATGGACGAAGCCCGCCCCGGCGGCTTCGTCTTCATCGACGAACCCTTCGCCCACCTCGACGTCGCCAACATCGACCGCGTCGGCACCTTCCTGCGCGCCACCCGCGCGCAATACCTCATCACCACCCCAGTAACGCACAACGCCAACGTCTTCGCCCCCGCGCAACTGACGCTGGTCACGCGCAAGAAGCAGCCGGGGGATGACTGGGCCCCGCCGATCGGGGTACTGCAGCGGGCGGTGTAGGCAGCAAAGCAGCAGCATGCCCGCAGAATCATTACGCTGCAGGCATGCATTTGATGGAGTTGCGGGCATGACCACTCTGGAACAACTCGGCCGCCGTGCCGATGTCGTCACCCCGAACGGCATCAGTCCCTTCCTGCGGGACCGCATTCTCCGCGAGGCACGGTCGCTGTGAGCCGTGACCCGATCGTATTTCTGCGCCACATCCGCTACGCACAGCCATCGATGCGAAACTGTCCGCAATCAACAGGAGTTCGTAAGCCGGACCAAGCCCACCATCATCCTCCGAGCTATCCCTTGGCAACGTGATGCCTGAGCGATAATGAACAACCGACTCACCTGGCTCCCGCCCGACATCCACGGCATCTCCACCGCCTGGCTCACCGACCCCACCCGCTCCACCTTGCGCGGCAAGCGCCTGCGCTGCGCCTTCAACAGCCCCGCCGCCGCACTGGATGCCTGGCCCGCAAGCTGGCGCGAAGTGCTGGCGCTGTGGGTACGCCGTGCTGAAACCGGCAAGCACTACCGCTGCGCCACCCTGCTCACCCACGCCAGCGCCGCACGGGCGAACGCCGCGCTGCAGCTCTTCGAACGCCTGCTGGCCGACGGCCTGGCGGAAGTGGAAGAACGGCGCGATCCGCAACACGGCTGGCAGGCCCACAGCCTGCGCTTTCTCGACCCCGCTGCGCTGCGCGCTGCCCTCGGCCAGCCTGAACCGGACGCCGACCAGCTCCGCTGGGCCGAACAGCGCAACACTCCGCTGGGCCTGGAAGAACTCGACGCCGCCCGCAGCACGCTGGACGAAAGCCCGCCAGGCATCGCCCTGGCCCGGCTGGAGCTGCTTGCCGCCCTGCAAAACTGGCACGACGCCGGACACCACAGCGGGCAGGCCACCCGGCGGGATTTCGCCTTCTTCGCCCGTACCGACACCAAAAAGATCACCGACGCCGAATGGCGCTGGCTGACCGACAACGTCGACCTGGCCGCATTCGGCATCGCTGCCCACTCGCCCCTGCTGCTCATCGCCGCAAACCTCAGCCTGGAAAGCGCCACCGGCACGCTGGCACTGGCCGCCCTGCCCGGCTTTGTCGGCCTGCCGCTCCAGGCCGTGCAGGCCATCGCCACTATCGGCAACTCGCCTTCCTGCTGGCGCCTGGTGGAAAACCACAGCGCCTTCGAAAAGGCCGCCGCAGCCCGAACCCCGGACGAAGCCGTGCTATGGCTGCCCGGCTACCCGCCCAGTTGGTGGCGCGACGCCGTCGCCCATCTGCTGCGCCTCGCCCCCGCACCCGCCGCCATCGCCTGCGACCCCGATCCGGACGGTATCGCCATCGCCGTGCAGGCCGGTGCCCTGTGGGAAAAGGCCGGCCAGAAATGGGCGCCGTGGCGCATGGATGCCGCCGACCTGCGCCGGCTTTCCCACCGCCGCCCGCTCACCGAGCGCGACCGCGGCCTGCTCGAACAACTACAGCAGCAAGCCCTGCCATCCACGCTCGCCGAACTTGCTGCAGCCATGCTGGACATAGGTGAAAAGGGCGAGCAGGAAAGCCTGTTCTGGCAATAGGCGGCGCATGGAAGCCCTGACGCGACAAGGGCCGACAAGTGATTCGACTCAAACTCTATCGAGCGGACTCACCACGCCCACCCCACCCCGATTGAGTACATGGGTGTAGATCATCGTCGTCTTCACGTCGGCATGCCCAAGCAGTTCTTGTACCGTACGGATGTCGTAACCGCCTTCCAGCAGATGGGTTGCGAAGGAATGGCGCAAGGTATGCGGACTAACCGGCTTGACGATCCCCGCAAGCGCTGCTGCACACTTCACCGCCCGCTGCACCCGCCTTTCATCCAAGTGATGGCGCCGCACCGCACCCGAGCGCGGATCGGCGGAAAACCCATCTGCCGGAAACACATACTGCCAGCCCAGGGACCGAGCCGCTTCCGGATATTTCACCGCCAACGCATTGGGCAGCCACACCTCGCCTCTACCGGCCAGCAGATCGGCCCGATGCAGCGCCGTCACCAGCACCACCTGCGCGTGCAGAGGCTCCATCAGCCTGACGGGCAGCACCGTCACCCTGTCCTTGCCGCCCTTGCCATCGCGCACCATGATCCGGCCCTGAGAAAAGTCGACGTCCTTCACGCGCAACCGCAACCCCTCCAGCAGACGCATCCCTGTTCCATACAGCAGGCGGACCACCAGTTCCATGCTAACATCATCCACCGCCCCCAGCAGGCGCCCCATTTCCTCCACCGACAAGACGGACGGCAAACGCGCCGGGCGTTTCGCCCGCGTCACTTCATCCAGCCACGGCAAAGGCTGTTCCAGCACCTCCCGATACAGGAACAGGATTGCTGCCAAGGCCTGCGACTGCGTCGCCGCGCTCACATCCCGCTCCACCGCCAAGGCCGTCAAAAATGCCTCTACCTCCGCCTTGCCCATGTCACGCGGATGGCTCTTGCCGTGGTAGATGATGTATCGTCTGATCCATCCGACGTATGCCTGTTCGGTACGCAGGCTGTAGTGCTTGAGACGGATGCGGTCACGTACGACATCGAGCAGCCGTGGCGCAGGCGGGAGTGACGTGTTAAACATGATAGACGACAATATGACGTTAAGATTTTTTAATCTTACGAGAGAAATCAAGATGATGCGAGGGGGTGTTGCGGACGTTTCGATGCCGGATAATATCCTTACGCCGACATTTGTCGTCCACTAAACGTTAGGTGTTTCGCATGTTTTCTGCAGCTCGAATTCAACCTTTCCGAACAGCAGCATCTGGAATGCAATTTCAAGAAACTTTCCGCACACAACAACCCGCCGCCACGACGGTTCGTAAAGCGAGATAAAGGTCATGTCATCCCTTCCTGTCCATGTGTTTAAAGATAGTTCCGTGTCCTTCACGGAAGCCCTCAAAGAAAACGGCATTGAGTTCAGCCGCCGCATCCAGTTGGCCGAAGGCCCCATGGCGGCCGGTTGGATCGTTGATGTTTTCTCCGCTCTGAAAGACCCCGCCCCTTGGGCGGCTCTTGCGGCTGCTCTTGTCGCGTGGCTCAGGGCAAAGGCTAGCCGTAAGGTCATCGTCACCACCAAAGAAAACGAAGTCATCCACACCGAAGGAATGTCCGTCGCCGACACCATCAAGGTTCTGGAGCGCGCCAAGAGTATGGCTGTCATCGAGATTCCGCCGAAAGACAACCCCTAACATGGCGCTCAACCTCGCTCCTTTCAGTCGCTGGACGCTGCGCGATAAAGCCGCGCAGCGCCGGTTAGCTCTACGTTATGCACTTTCGAGGCCCCTATGACTTTCATTGAAATTTCACAGGACGGAGCAGGGCTTTCCCTTTACACCGATGCATCACAAGTTGGCTTCTACACAGAGGATGTAGCCACTTGTATCGCCTATGCGTTTTTGGGCGAGGGTGGATTGCTGGCGGTTCACGACAGCGGTCAACTTTCGCTACAAAGCTTTCGCACGCAAGTGGCCCAGATCGGGCCGGTTCGTCGGGTGATCTGCGCGCAAAACAAATCCCAGGAACGGAGCATCCAGACCAAAGCACATCAAGAGCGCAGAAATCGGCTGCTAAATTTAATCCAGTTCAAGAAGAAAGTTGAAAAAGTTGACCTGCCCGACGGTGCCATTTTTCTGACAAATGATGGGTTTAGTTTGAACGAGTCGGTATCTGGCGTTACTCGAATTCCAGATAAAGAACGCAGGCTAATGATTAATACCTTGAATAATTTGTTCTCGCCAACTAACTCGCAGTTGCTACCCATCGACGTTCAGTACAAAAATGGGAGCTACACCCCAAGCCCAAACTTTCTCTTAAGCCCAGAAGAAATGAAGGCTCGCGCCGATCATGAGCAACGCCGTGGCGACAGTGACTATTGGTTCTTCCTGAACAGAGGGCGGGATCTAGGTCTTCTATAAAGTAATGCATAACACTACGCTCAACCCTGCTCCCTTCGGTCGCTGGACGCTGCGCGTCAAAGCCGCGCAGCGCCGGTTAGCTTCACGTTAGAGGGCTTTAATCATGGTCAGTCCCAAACTGATAGCAAAAATAGAATCTGAGGAGCCAACGACCAGATTTGCAGTTCTTATTGATGCGGATAACGCACAAGCAGCCGTCATTGAAGGCTTACTTGCTGAAGTTGCAAAATTCGGTGAGGCCACCGTCAAGCGTATTTATGGAGACTTCACCGCTCCGACCAGTGCGTCTTGGAAAAAAGTTCTTCAAAAGCATGCCATTAAGCCCATGCAGCAGTTTGCATATACCACGGGCAAAAATTCAACAGACAGTACCCTCATTATTGATGCAATGGATTTGCTCTACACGCGTAAATTTGATGGTTTCTGCCTTGTCACAAGTGATAGTGATTTCACCGGCCTAGCCATGCGCCTCCGCGAAGAGGGATTGACAGTTCTTGGATTTGGCGAGCAAAAAACGCCTGAAGCATTCAGGAACGCTTGCCACAAATTTATCCTAACTGAAATACTTAGGCCAACCATCCAACCAGAAACACCTTCACAAGCAACGAAAGCTGTGTCTTCTGTCCCGTCAAAAGATGCAGAACAAACTGTAAAGCCAATTGAGTTCCCAATAAGATTCGTGCTGGAAGCACTCGAGCACTCATCAGATGAATCTGGTTGGGCGCATCTCGGCACATTCGGCAGCTACCTAACTAAGCTACAACCGGACTTTGATTCAAGACGGTTTGGCTTCAAAAAGCTTTCAGATCTGGTTCGTGCAAAAACTGATGTCTTTGCAACAGAGGAACGTGCGTTGCCCGGCCAAGAGCAAAAGTCACTTTATGTTCGCGCAAAGAGCGCCCTCTAACAATTCATTCAAGCCGACGCCGCTTCGCGGCGCGGCTTAATTCAAGCGTTAGCCATCGTGCCGAATCTCTCATCTACTGCCACGGTCGCTGAGTACTTCCGACTGGGTCTGATAATCGGACTGTTGTCGCCAGATCAAGCGATTGCATGGGCCGATACCCAGATTCAAGCTGAAGACGCGCCTTCCTCGGAGATCATTGATGTCTCTTGGAGCAAGGGCCTCATGTCAACGATTGATGCTCTCGCAGCAGTGCCGGGTGAGCGGTGCAAACCGACGGCTGGGCGCTGGCTTCTCGGACTTCTCCGGCAGCACGTGCCTGCGGAGGCCGCCGATCTGCAATTGGCTGCGCAGCGCGCAATGCAGATTGCAAGACACGCGGATCTTGGCGACGAAACCTACTATCGGTTTGACATGATCGACGATGAACTCATGCTGGCAAGAACGCAGGTCTACGGCACCGTCGAAGAATGCCGTGCCAATTTTTTGGCCGAGCTTGCCGAGTACGAACCGCTGGAGGTCGGGTGCAATGGCTAACTGGTCATTGGCCGCCCGCTGAACTTCAACGTTAGGCCTTCTATGACGGTACCGACTCATCGGATTGAAAACGCAGAGGCAGTTACGTCGCTCTTCGGCTACTGGCCGTCGTTCCATGACGCGGAGGTTCTGGAGTTGGCGTTGAACCGCGACGGTGCAAGCGGAGGCCGCGTCTCCCTCGTTGCTCGCGTGCACGTTTTTGAGATGACTAACCAAGTCAAGACTGACGGCTATTTTCTTTGCCACAAGCACTCGCTCGTCACTCTGGAATTTGAAGGTGTGGACGAGGTAGTAATTGAGGGGTTCAACCACCAGAATGCGCTTTCCGAGTTATCCATTGCGGAAAAAGAACTTAACGGACAACTTGCAGTAGCTTTTGAGGGTGCATTCGGTGTTGATGCATCGCTTGTTTGTCGCGCGGTACGAGTGGTTTCCATCGTTCATGGCATTCCTCCGGGAAGCGTGTACTCCCGTGAGAAGGCCTAACAATTCATTCAAGCCGACGCCGCTTCGCGGCGCGGCTTAATTCAGGCGTTAGCCGTTATGCCGTCAAGTTACATAGGTCACTGCATTAGCTGTAGCTGTCCGTATACTGGCGCTGAACACCTTTCCTGCGCAGAGCGAAGTATCCGGTCTCAGCCAATACCGCTTGAAAACAATGGCAGCAGTATCCTTCTTGTTTTTCAGTCACCTGGCGCAGACGAATGGAAAAACGGAAAACCAATTTCGAGCAGCAACCCACGATCCGCAGCAATGAAACTCAAATCGGCACTTGAAACTATTGGACTAGATCGAGAATCTTTCGACATAGCCAATGTAGTGCAGTGTTTTCCTGGGAAGAAAGAGCCAAGGGGAACAGGTGCACCACGGGACAAAAATCCTGTATACGCCGCAGTTTCAGCATGTTCAAAGTGGTTACACCATGACATAAGGACTGGTCAGTACGAGCGTGTTGTCGTATTTGGTTGTCCCGCGAAGCGTGCATTGCATCGATTAGGTTACAAAAATGACTCCCGTTTTGTTTACGTTCGTCATCCATCCGCTTCGGGCGTTTCCATCTCTCAGTTGGCTGAAAATTTGGCTAACCCATCGTTCCAGCCGACCGCCTCGGCGGCGGCTGAACTCAAACGTTAGACATTGGAGAAACACTTGCGCGGCCCCAATCCAGAAACCAAACACCCGATGGATGGATTTCCACAGGTATGTTTTATCAAAAACACTGTACAGAACCCAAGCATCATCATTGGTGATTACACATACTACGACGATCCAGATGATTCAGAGAACTTCGAGCGCAATGTTCTCTATCATTTCCCGTTCATTGGGGACAAGCTTGTCATCGGCAAGTTTTGCGCCATAGCTCGCGGGGTCAGATTCATCATGAATGGCGCCAATCACAAGCTCTCCGGAATATCCACATACCCATTCCAAATTTTCGGAAGCGGTTGGGAAAAAGTCATGCCAGCCCCTGGCGATCTGCCCTTCAAGGGTGACACCATCATTGGAAATGATGTCTGGATAGGTTACGAGGCACTCATAATGCCCGGAATCAAGATTGGCAATGGAACCATAGTGTCTTCGCGTTCTGTAGTCACATCCGATGTTCCGCCGTACACCATAGTTGGCGGAAACCCAGCCAAGCCCCTCAAACAGCGCTTCGAGGCAGAAGTTGTGGCACTGCTCAATGAAATTGCGTGGTGGGATTGGCCCATTGAAAAAATCACGCAGTATTTGGATAAGATTGTGTGGGGCGACGTTGAAGCTTTGCGGAGGTGCGCAGCCAATGTCTAACAATTCATTCAAGCCGACGCCGCTTCGCGGCGCGGCTTAATTCAGGCGTTAGAGCTTATGCACCCAATATTGCCAAAGCTTACCGAGGCCATCGTTCGAACGATCTCCGAACGCGAAGCCGCTGGCGACATCGTCGTAACGGTACCGCCGATCGCGCTTGCAGATCACATCAGTGAGGCTGTGCGAGAAGTATTTACGGGCAATCTGTTATCGCCGAGCGAAATTCTCTCAGTTGTCGTATTGCTCACTGAGGCGGCGGCTGATAACAAGTTTTACGACTGGGAAATGCCAACGAAGGTTGGGCTGACTGCAACTGAGGTACAACAACTTGCCGAACGTCTACGTTCTGTCACCGCGCTCTAACATGGCGCTCAACCTCGCAACCCCGCCTTCCAGTAGCCTCGCCGTTGCTGCAAAGCCATCGCCCAGCGACTCAATGTGTCGGTCTTGTTCTTCGCTGCCGCCAACACGGCTCGCGCCCCCATGACCAGCAAACTGCGCAAGTAGGGATCGCCGGCCTTGGTGATGCGGCCCAATCGGGCCTTGCCGCCCGAACTGTACTGGCCGGGCACCAGGCCGAGCCAGGCGGCGAACTGCCGACCGCAGTCGAAGTCATGACCGTTGCCGATCATGGCGACCAGGCAGGTAGCGGTGGTTTCCCCCACACCGTTCAGGCGGGTCAGGCGTTGAGCGCGACTGTCCTGGCGGGCAATGTGTCGGATATGTTGGTCATAGTGCGCAATCCGTTCATCGAGTCGGCCGATCTCGCTGAGCAGATCACCGATGACCGTATTGGCCCAGCCGGGCAACTCTTCCAGACATTCGCCCGCGCGTCGGCGCACGGTAGCTGCCTTGAGCGGCAACACAATGCCGAACTCGGCCAACAAGCCTCGGATGCGATTGAGTGTAGCGGTGCGTTGTTCTGACCTGCCCCCCATAGGACGTACCGGTTGAAGGTTAGTAGAGTCCGTTTTCAGCAGGAAGAACGGACATGA
>NZ_AMXE01000045.1 GCF_000310205.1 Thauera linaloolentis 47Lol = DSM 12138
CATCGACTGGCCGCGCACGCTGGCGGCCAAGGCCGACGCCGCGCTCGCCCCCGCCCACCTGCGCTGGCGGCCACCGCCGGCCGGCGGCGGCGTGCTGCACTGCATCCTGCTCGACTGCTCGGCGTCGATGCTGCAGGGCCGGCGCCTGGCGCTGGCCAAGGGCCTGCTGCTGCGCTGGACCGCCGGCTTCTACCGCCGCCGCGAAGACCTCGCGGTGATCGGCTTCTCCGGCCAGCAGGCGCGCGTGCTGCAGCCGCCGCGCAAGGCCGTGGCCTTCAACGAAGCCTGGATCGCCGCCATCCCGGGCGGCGGCGGCACCCCGGCGCGCTCGGCGGTGGCGCTTGCCGACGCCTTGCTGCGCAAACGCCGCCGCAGCACGCCCGAACAGCACGTCGCACTGTGGCTGCTGACCGACGCCCGCTTCGACGACATCCCGCCGCGCCCGCGCGACGCCGACATCTGCACGGTGGTGGATTTCGACGACGCAGCGGTCGCGCTCGGCCGCGCTGCGCGCATTGGCTCAGCCTGGGGCGCGGACGTGGTGCGCGCCGCCGATCTGGCCTGAAGCCGATGAAACACACCGCCCCCGCCTGTAGCCAGCAGCACCCGACCCACATTCTTTCCAAGGAGAAAACCATGCATATCGAACCCGGAATCGTCGAAGGCTCAAAAATGCTGTTGAGCTACGGCACCGCCGCCGCGGCGCTGGCCTACGCGGCCAAGCTCTCGTTCGACACCATCAGGCGCGACGGCGCCGCCTCGCTGCTGCTGCGCGCCGCACTGGCCACGCTGCTGGTGTTCTGCTTCTTCGAGGTCTTCCCGCACCATCCGGTCGGGGTGTCGGAAGTCCACCTCATCCTCGGCACCACGCTGCTGCTGATCTTCGGCCTCGCCCCGGCGGCGCTCGGGCTGGCCGGCGGCCTGCTGGCGCAGGGCATGCTGTTCGCCCATTTCGACCTGCCGCAATACGGCATCAACGTCACCACACTGCTGGTGCCGCTGTTCGCCACCGCCGTGCTGGCGAAGAAGATCATCCCCGCCGACACGCCCTATGTGGACATCCGCTACGGCCAGGCGCTGAAGCTCTCGCTCGCCTACCAGGGCGGCATCGTCGCCTGGGTCGCGTTCTGGGCCTTCTACGGCCAGGGCCTCGGCGCCGACAACCTGTCGCAGGTCGTCTCCTTCGGCGCCGCCTACATGACCGTGGTCATCGTCGAACCGCTGATCGATCTCGCGGTGCTGGCCGTGGCGAAATTCCTCAATGGCCTGCGCAACACGATGTTCGTTGAGAAGCGGCTGTACTCGGGCACACGGGCGTAAGGGCAACGACATGGGCGGGCGCGCGCAATGCCCGCCCGCCCACATCGATCCATCCTCATGGACACCGTCCCGACAGCCGCCACATTCAGGCCGGTTGCACGATCTGATCGAGCACCCCCTCGACCTCGAAAACCGGGTTGAGCGCTTTTACTTCGGCACGCAGCGCCTCACCCAGCAAGACCTTGGCCACCCTGCCCACCTTGCCTGTCATCCCCCGTGCCGATGCACGCAATACGCCTCATCCACCGTGCCCTGGTCCAGATGCCGGTCGACGATGTTGTCGATGACGGCCTCGTCCAGCTTGCCGTACCAGGTCCCGTCGGGATAGACGATCATCAGCGGGCCGTGGTTGCAGGGGTACTGGCAACTGGTCTGCAGCAGCATCACGGTTTTCTGCAGCTTGCCGCTGGCGCGCAGGCGGTCGCCCAGGTGCTGCCACAGCGTGGCCGCGCCCAGGGCAACGCAGCGCGGCCCGAGACAGAACAGCACGTGGCGCTGGTGCGGCGGGATGTTGGACCAGGCGATGGGGTCGCGCTGCCAGTCGCCGCCCGCCGTGTCTGCCACGTCGGGCAGTTGGCCGGCGGCGCAGGCCTGGCGTGCCAGCAGGCGCGCCAGTTCCGGCAGACTGCCCAGCGCGGCGGCGAAGGCGATTTCCGGCGGCGACCGATCTGCCGGCTGGCGGGCACGCCAGCGCAGGGCGACTTTCTGCAGCCAGCGCAGCAGGGATTTGTCGCCGGGGATGAATACCGGCTGCACGACGACCCGGCGCGCGCCGGCGCAGGCGTCCAGCGCGTCGGGCAGCGACGGGCTTTCGCGGTCGACGAAGGCGCTTTCTACCTGTGCGCCGGGCAGGGCCATGCGCACGCCTTCGACCATGGATTGCATTTCTTCCCTGGCGGCGGGGCCGAGGCTGCCGCGCCCCAACAGGACGATCGCGGTATCGGCGGGCAGGGTTTGCGGGGATTCAGACGGGTTCATCGGGCATGAATTCGATATGAGGCCTGCCGCTTCGCGGATGCAGGCGGATGGCGGCGCGCACGCCGTAAACACCGGCGATGTGCTCTGCCGTCAGAACCTCGGCGGGCGTGCCGCTCGCGGCGAGGCGGCCGTTTTCCAGCAGATAGAGGCGGTCGCAGTAGTGCGCGGCGATGTGCAGTTCGTGCAGCGCGGCGATGGCGGTCACGCCCAGGCTGCGGACCAGGTTCATGATCTCGAACTGGTAGCGCACGTCCAGGTGGTTGGTCGGCTCGTCCAGCACCAGCAGGCCGGCCTGCTGGGCCAGCGCGCGGGCCATCAGCACGCGCTGCTTCTCGCCGCCGGACAGGGTGGCGAAGCTGCGCTCGGCCAGTTGCAGCACACCCACGCGCAGCATCGCCGCGTGCACGATGTCGATGTCCCGCTGGTCGTCGCGGGCGAAGGCCGACTTGTGCGGCGTGCGCCCCATCGATACCACTTCGCGCACACTGAATTCGAACTCGCCGCCGTTTTCCTGCGCCAGCACCGCCATCAGGCGCGCGGTGTCGCGCGCCGACATCCGCCATACGTCGCGACCATCCACGGACACCGCCCCCGCCGCAGGCCTGAGGATGCGGTAGATCATGCGCAGCACGGTGGACTTGCCGCTGCCGTTGGGACCGATCAGGCCGACCAGCTCGCCTTCGGCGACATGCAGCGAAACATCCTCGACAATGCTCCGCGCGGTGCCGGAATGCGGCACCTGCCAGCGCAGTTCGCGGGCCTGCAGCTTCATCGCCCGGCTCCGGGGGACAGGCCGCGGCGGAGCAGCAGCCAGACGAAGAAGGGGCCGCCGATCAGCGCGGTGATAATGCCCACCGGCAGCTCGGTGGGCGCGAACGCCACGCGCGCCACCGCGTCCACCCACACCAGGAAGACGGCGCCGACCAGCGCCGCCACCGGCAACACGCGGCGATGCTCGGTCCCCACCAGCATGCGGGTGATGTGCGGCACCATCAGGCCGATGAAGCCGATGGCGCCGCTGACGGCCACCATCACCCCGGTGAGCAGCGACACCAGCACGAACAGCACGCGGCGTACGCGGGTGGTATCCACGCCCAGGGTGCTGGCCGTTTCGTCGCCGGTGAGCAGGGCATTGAGCGCACGCGCCTGCAGCAGCAGCCATGCGATGCCCAGCGCCAGCACCAGCGCCGGCAGGCCCAGTTCGTCCCAACGCGTGCCGGCCAGGCTGCCCAGCGTCCAGGACAGCACCGCGTTGGCCAGTTCCCGCTGCCCGGCGGTCAGGGTGACGAGGCTGGTGATGCCGCCCAGGCAGTAGCCGATGGCCACGCCGCCCAGGATCAGGCGCGGCGCCAGCAGCCTGCCGCCGCTGTGCGCCAGCCAGTACACGGCCACGCAGGCCAGCAGGGCCCCGGCGAATGCGCCCAGCGACAGCGCATACACGCCGGCAAAGCCGAGCACGCCGTAGGCCAGCACCAGCACCGCCCCGACCGAGGCGCCGGACGACACGCCGAGCAGGTAGGGATCCGCCAGCGGGTTGCGCACCATGGCCTGCATGGTCACCCCGACCACGGCCAGCCCGGCCCCCACCAGCGCCGCCAGCAGCACGCGCGGCATGCGTATCAGCCACACGATCTGGTGCTGGGCAAGGGTCCATTCGCCCGGCGCGGACGCGATCCCCAGCCGCAGCGCCAGTTCATGCCCGGCGATGCGCCAGACGCTGGCTGGCGAGATCTCCACCGGCCCGAGGGTGATGCCGAACGTGATGGAAAGCAGCAGCAGGCCCATCAGCGCGAGCAGCAGCATCGGCATGCGGCGGCGCGGCGGGGAAGCGGCCTGGCTGGCGCCATCCCCGGCCAGGTTTGCGCGGTTTTCCACCCCGACGCCCTGCGTCACGGCACGCGCCCGGGGTGGAAGGCCCGTGCCAGGGTGCGCACGCGCGCGACGTTGCGCGGCCCCGGCGTGGCTTCGGCATAGGTGATGACGACGAAATTGCGCTGGCGGATGGCGTCCACGCCGGACAGCTCCGGCTTGGACAGCAGAAAGTCGATCTTGCCCTGCGGCCCCGGCTGGTCGTAGTCGATGACGACGATCCATTCGGGGTTGCGCGCGACGACGTCTTCCCAGTTGCCCTTGGGCCAGTTGTTGGGGATGTCGGCGAAGATGTTGTCGCCGCCGGCCGCCTCGATCATGGCGTGCGGCATGCCGAAGCGGCCCGAGGTGGTCGGCGCGTCGGTTCCGCTGTCGTATACGAACACCCGGGGGCGGTGCTGCACGCCCTGCAGCGCGGTGGTCACGGCATGCAGTTCGGCGCGCTGCTGCGCCACCCGCTCCTGCGCATGGGCTTCGATGCGGAAGATGCGGCCGATGGCGAGCATGTCGGCGAAGGTGTCTTCCAACGACACCTTGTCGCGCGCCATCTTGCGGATGCACGACTCGGTCAGGATGTACGAGGCGATGCCGAGTTCCGCCAGCATGGCGGGCGTCACCTGGCCTTCGCGAAAGCCGTAGCTCCAGCCGCCGAACACGAAATCGGCCTCGACCCCGACGATCGTCTCGATGTTCATGCCCTGCTGCGACAGGTTGGGCACGGCGTCGAGCAGCGGACGGAACGCCGGGTCGATCTCCTTGCGCGTCGAGATGCCGCTGTAGCCCGCCAGCCGGTCGCCCAGCCCCAGGTAGAGGAACAGCTCGGTGATGTTGACGTCGTGCGTGACCGCGCGTTGCGGCACCGTGTCGTAGCGCACCGGCTGGCCGCACACCTCGACGGTCACCGGCGGCAGCGCGGCGGCATCGGGCCGGACGGTCTGCGCCGCGGCGGGCGGCGATGGCGGCTGCTGCGGGGAGCAGGCCGCCAGCAGGACCGCGCACAGGCACACATGCACGGCAGTGGAAATATTCTTCATCGCAATGGCTGCTCGGAAAGCGGCGGCCGGCGCATGCGGCCGCCAGGACAGGCGCCCCGCGGGACGCCCCTGGCCTTGCGGGCAAGCGCGCCCGCAAGGGTCCGCCCGCTCAGAACCGGAAGTCCGCGACCAGCTCCACCCGGCGTCCGTCGCCCAGCAGGTGCTGGCTGCCATACGCGGCGGTGACGTAGAGCTTGTCGGTCAGGTTGCGGCCCAGCAGGCGCAGCGTGGTGGTGGAATCGAGCTGCCAGTTCAGCACGGCGTCGGCCACCACATAGGAGGGCAGGTCCACCGTGTTGGCGTTGTTGCCGTAGCGCTTGCCCACGTAGCGCCCGCCCAGCGAGGCCTGCCAGTCGCCGAAGCGGTAGTGCGCCCACAGGTTGGCCACCTGACGCGGCACGTTGGCCGGGCGATTGCCCGCACGGTTGGCGCCACCCGCTTCGATCAGCTCGTCGAACTCGGCGCTGACCAGGGCGAAGTTGCCCTCCAGGCGCCACTGCGCGGTCGGCGTGATCGCGGCGCTCAGCTCCAGGCCCTTGGAATGCTGGCTGCCGCCCTGCACCGAAATCGAGGGCGTGTCGGGATGGCGGGTGATGATGTCGTCCTTGTCGATGCGATACACCGCCGCCGTCCATTCGCCCAGGCCCTGGCCGAACTGCTGCTTGACGCCGACTTCGACCTGGCGCGCGGTGGTCAGTTTGAAACTGCTGTTGGCCAGGTTCAGCGTCAGGATGTTGGTCACCGGGTCGTGCCCCTGGCTGACCTGGCCATACACGCTGGTATCGGACGTCAGGTGGTGCGTCAGGCCAAGGCGCCACGCGGTGCCGCCCAGCGTCTTGTCGAACGGCGTGCCGCCGGTGCGATCGCGGCGGTCGACCTCGTTGATGTCGCGGCGGATGCCGGCCAGCAACAGCCACTTGTCGCCCACCTGCCAGGCATCCTCGAGGTAGAAGGCGTGCTGCGTGGTGTCGGTGTCGAACTTGGGCGCGCTCACGTCCGGGCTGTCCCAGTAGCCATGCACGGGGTCGTGGGCAGACACCGTGGAGGCGCCCCGGTACGGCGAGCTGTTGCCGCCCGTGAACGTGGCCTTGCTCGTTTCCCAGCCGATCACGGCATTGTGCGCACCCGCCTTGATCGCCGCCTCCAGGCGGTTGCCCTTCTGCTCCAGGTCGTGGGTGATTTCCAGGTAGTCCGAACGCGCCACGGTGCCGCTCGCCGGGTCGTAACTGTAGGCCTCGATGTTCTTCCAGTGGCGGTCGGCCTTGAAGTAGTGGGCCTCGTTGCGCACGGTCAGCCAGTCGTTGGCCTTCCATTCGGCGCGGGCGCGCAGGCGCTGGTCCTGGTAGCGGATCACGCTGTCGCGGACGTTGTAGTTCTGGTCGCGCAGGCTGCTGAGCACGCGGCCGTTCAGCGTGGGCGTGCCCCAGTAGCGCTCGGGCTTCTGCTCGCTGATGTCGGCCAGGACTTCGAAACGAAGGTCGCTGCTGGGGTCGAAGCGCAGCGTGCCCATGAACTTGCCGCCCTTGGCGCGGCCGAGGTCGCGTTCGCCGTCCGTGGTATGGCCGTAGGCGTCCACACGGTAGCTGGCGATTTCGCCGATCGGGCCGGCGGCGCCGAGGCCGAGGCGCGCGCTGCCGTGCTGGCCGACGCCCACCAGGGCTTCCACCGACTGCTCGCGGCTGGGCTGCTTGCGTACCGCGTTGATGGTGGCGCCGGCGGTGCCGGTGCCATGGACGATCGACGCCGGGCCGCGCAGCACCTCGATGCGCTCGTAGCCCCAACTGTCGCTCGGGTAGTTCACCGTGCCGGCGGCCACGCCCAGGCGTGTGCCGTCCTCGGCCACGCCGACCGAGGTCACGCCGGTGAAACCGCGCGCCGAAAACGCCAGGCCGCCATTGCCGCCGGTGCCCTGCGCGGTCAGCCCCGTCGTGCGCGTGACGGCCTCGACGAGGCCGAAGTCGCCGCGCTGCCGCTGGGTATCGGCGTCCACCTGTTCGAGGCTGGCGGGCAGTTCGCGCGCAGACAAACCCGTGCGGCTGCCGGTGCTGGACGGCCGGGACAGGCCCAGGCCGCCGTCCTCGGGCTTGGCCGTCACCTCGACCGGCGGCAATACGCTTTGCGCCAGCGCGGGGGTGGACAGCCATGGGCTGCAGAACATCGCCAGCATGGCGAGCGGGACCGGGCGGAGGCTGGCCGCGGTATGGCGGAGAACGCGAGATTGGGTGTGTTTCATGGTCAGATGGAGGTTCTGACCGCCTGGATGTGCCCGGCGGCACACCGCGGCGCCCGATGCGCAGCGCATCTGGAACACCTGGAGCCCGCCACCTGCTTCCCCGCAGACGGTCTGTTGCCGAAAGCCGCGCATCCATTACGGGACGCGCGGCGCCAACAGGCCGGTATCCGGGCTCGCACAACGCATCCGGGCGCGTCGGGCGCGCGTCGGATGCCGGAACCACCGCCTTCCCGATGCGCTCGCACGATTCCTTGGCGGAAGCCACGTGGCGCATCAGTGGCTGGCCCGGGCATTGATCGCTCAACAGCCGTGGCCAGGGTGAATCCTGATGTACTTACCGTTGCGGGGGCAGCCAAGGCCTTGCGGTGCGAGGGGCGGCAACCGCCCCGGACACTGCTCACCTTGTTCCCGTTTAACCGGGTGGCTCGATCGAGACCACGCCGGCACCTGTAGTTCTCATCGCCGGAGCCTCATGCACGAACCGCGCGGGGCCCCGGCGCTGGCGGGCAGTATATAGCAGCAACAGCCGCACCGATCACTGCCTCGGCGGCCCGCCGGACGACGCACGCACGCTGCCGCGCTCAGCGTGCGGCACCGCGTACCACGGCCGCATACGGCTCGAAGCGGCTGCGGTTCTCGTCGATGGCCAGGCCACCTCCCACGGGCGGGAAAGCCCGCTGCGGACAGGAGGGGCGCTCGCACACCTTGCAGCCGGCGCCGATCGGCGTCGGCGCCTCGGGGTCGTCGAGCTTCAGGCCCTTGGCGTAAACCAGGCGCGGTGCATGGCGCAGGTCGCAGCCCAGGCCGATGGCGAAGCTCTTCTCGGGCACGCCGTAGCCGCCGCGGCTGTGCGACACGCAGCGCGCGATCCACAGGTAGGTGCGGCCGTCCGGCATGGCGGCGAGCTGGGTCAGGATGTGCCCCGGGCGGGCGAAGGCTTCGTACACGTTCCACAGCGGACAGGTGCCGCCGACGCGGGAGAAGTGGAAATCGGTGGCGGACTGGCGCTTGGAGATGTTGCCCGCGCGGTCTACGCGGACGAAGAAGAACGGCACCCCGCGCGCATCCGGCCGCTGCAGCGTCGACAAACGGTGGCAGACGGTCTCGAAACCGACGCCGAAGCGCCGCCCGAGGCGGTCGATGTCGTAGCGCAACTGCTCGGCGGCGGCGAGGAAACGCCCGTAGGGCAGCACCAGCGCGCCGGCAAAGTAGTTGGCCAGGCCGATGCGCGCCAGCACCCGCGCCTCTTCGCTGCGGAAGGCGGCCCCGGCGGCGACACGGTCGATGTCCTCGCCCGCCTCCAGGAAGGCGAGCTGGGTCGCCATCTGGAAAGCCTGCTGCCCGGGTTCGAGCAGCGGCGACAGGCTCAGCACCCGCCCGGCGGGGTCGAACACGCGCAGCGGGCCATCCTCGAACCCGGCCTCGCCGAAGCCCGAATCGTCCCTCACCACGCGCACGCCATGCACTCGCGCCAGCCGCGCCGCCAGCCCGGCGGCGACCTCGCCCGGCTGCAGCGACCAGGCGTCGAACAGGCGCTCGGCGAGATCATCCAGTTCGGCGACGTGGTTGTGGCGGGCGTAGAAGAAGTCGCGCACTTCTTCATACGGCATCGGCGGCGCACCCGCCACCATGCCGCGGTCCTCGCCCAGCCGCAGGGCGAGCGCATCGACGCGCTCCTCCGCCTCGCGGCAGCGCCGGTCGAGCGCGAGCAGGGCGCGGCCGATGGCGGGCAGGCCGGCGGCCAGTTCGCGGATGTCGCCGAGCGATATCGGCTCGTCCAGCGTCGCGCTGAGCGAGCCGCCGCCCAGCACTTCGCGCAGGTCGGCGATCAGCCGTGCTTCGTCGTCGTCGGAAAAGCGCTGCACGTCCACGCCCAGCGCAGTACTGATCTTCAGCAGCACCTGTACGGTGAGCGGACGCTGGTTCTGCTCGATCTGGTTGAGATAGCTGGGCGAAATCTCCAGCGTCCGCGCCAGCGCCACCTGGGTCAGGCCGCGCTCTTCGCGCAGCCGGCGCAGGCGCGGGCCCATGAAGGTCTTTTTCATGCAGGTTCCGGATGTTTATGCGCAAATGTTCGCAAAATTCGCAAAACGCACTTAAATCATTAACAAAATAAACAAATTCAACGACTTATATTAATTCATATTTGCGTATTTTGTGAAACACCGAGCGCTCCCACATGCGCGGGTTTGACGGGCATCGGCGCCTGCAACAAAATAGGAACGATTCCCATTACATCCGCTGTACACCGTTGCGGCGGCAGGCCGATTCCTCCCGGAGCACTCCGCTTGAACGCCGTCAACCCGTTTTCCGACACCGTCACCGCGCTTTACAAGGACCACCACGGCTGGCTGCATGGCTGGCTGCGCAGCAAGCTGGGGTGCTCCCAGCGCGCCGCCGACCTCGCGCACGACACCTTCGAACGGCTGTGGAAGGCCGGCGCCACGCCCGCGCTGGAACAGCCCCGCGCCTACCTCACGGTCATCGCCAAACGCCTGGCCATCAACCAGTTCCGCCGGCAGGCGCTGGAACAAGCCTATCTGGAAGTGCTTGCGCAGCAGCACGAACAGTACGCCCCATCGGCCGAGGATCAGGTCGCGGCCATCGAAGCCCTGGCGGAAATCTGGCGCCTGCTCGACGGCATGCCCGAACGGCGCCGCAAGGTATTCCTGATGGCCCAGTTCGAAGGCCTGCCCCACGCCGAAATCGCCCGCCGGCTCGGCACCACGCTCAACGTGGTGCACAAGGAAGCCGCCGCCGCGCTGCAGCACTGCTATCTGGCAATCTACAGCGAGGCCGCTCCGGAAACCGCGCGGCCGCCGCGATGAATCCATCCCGCGCCTTCAAGCCCCTCGCACCCGACGCGGGACCGCTCGACCCCAAGGTGGTGGCGCAGGCCGCCGAATGGGTCGTCCGCCTGCAGTACGACGACACCCTGGCCGCCCGCCAGAACTGCGACGCGTGGCGCGCCGCCGACCCCGGCCACGAACTGGCATGGCAGCGGCTGAACATGCTCGGGCAAGATTTGCGCAACAGCACCCGCGGCATGGCCGCGCCGCAGGTCGCCACCACGCTGGAGCAAGCCCGCGACGCCAGTCGACGTAGCCGCCGCAACGGACTCAAATGGATGCTCGGCCTGGGGCTGACCACCGGCATCGCCTGGCAGGGACGCACCCTGCTCAACGACGCCCGGCTGCTGCCGAGCCTGCTCGCCGACCAGCACACCGGCACCGGCGAACGCCGCAACGTCACGCTCAAGGACGGCACCCTGCTCACGCTCAACACGCGCAGCGCGGTCGACATCGCATTCGACGCCCACCAGCGCCGCCTCACCCTGCACACGGGCGAGATCATGGTGAGCACCGCGCCCGACCCCGGCGGGCGCCCCTTCGTCATCGCCACCCCGCATGGCGAACTCCTGCCGGTCGGCACCCGCTTCAGCGTGCGCCGGCTGGCCGAAGACGGCCACCCCATCCGTGTCGCCGTCTTCGAAGGCGCCGTCGACATCCGGCCACGACATGGCGGCCCCACACGGCGCCTGCATGCGGGCACGCAATCCGACTTCACCGCCGACACCATCCAGCCGCCGGAAACCCTGCGCAGCGGCGGTGACGCCTGGGTCCGCGGCATGCTGGTCGCCAGCCGCATGCCCCTTGACCAGTTCATCGCCGAACTCGCCCGCCACCGTCCCGGCCTGCTGCGCTGCGACCCCGCCGTAGCCGGCCTGCAAGTCACCGGCGCCTTCCCGCTCGACGACGGCGACCGCGTGCTCGCCATGCTCGAACAGGTTCTGCCGGTGCGCGCCGAATACCGCACGCGCTATTGGGTCACGCTGACGCGGCGCTGAAGCGCCGTAACGCCTCTGCGCTACATCAGAACTTCACCCGCAGCTCCGCCCGCAGCGTCCGTCCCGGCCCCGGGAGCAGTACTTTGGACATGGGGTCGAGATAGTACTGGTCGGTGAGATTGGTGATGCCGAGGTTCAGGGCCAGCTCCTTGTTTACGCGCAGGGTGGCGTAGATATCGTGGAGGAGGACGGGTTTCCAATAGAAGGCCTCCTTGTTGCCACGAAACCAAACCCTATGCAGCAGAAATTTTGCGATATCTGGATCGCCTTCTGTATTTCCGAGCAACTTTTCGAGCTGATCGTTTTCCGCGCCAGAGTGATACACGCCTCGCCAACCGAACTCGAACTGGTTGTTGTACAGGCGCGCGCCGAGGTTCATGTCGATGGAGTACTTGGGTTGCAGGCTGGTCCCGCTGTAGCTGCCGGGGAAGCCGCCGGTCATGCAGGTGGGAATGCGGTTCCAGAAAGGATCCATTGCCGAAGCGACGTCCTTGTCGCAGGTTTTCTGCTTGAGGCGGTAGGTGCCGCCCAGGCCGCCGTAGAAACGGCCCGTGTCGAAGCGCGATTGCAGTTCGATGCCGCTGCTTTTTTTCTTGTCGAGCTGGAGGATGCCCATGTTCAGCGAGCGATCCAGGAAATCGCGGATTTCGGTGTTGAAGTAGCTGACGCGCACGTCGGCGTAATTCAGTGCGGGGAAGAACTGGCGCAGGTCGTGGGCGTAGCCGATTTCCCAGTTGGTGCTGCGTTCCGGTTTGCTGGCGCCCTCGACGGCCAGCCCACCGAGGGTGCCGGCGCCGTCGATGATCGCGCTGGAAGTCAGTTCGTTGATGCTCGGGAAACGGGTGGTCTGCGCGTAGCGCAGGAAGGCGGTGCCGAAGGGCGTGACGCGGGCGGTGGCGCTGAAGACCGGGCTGAAGGCGTGGCCGGATTCTTCTTCCGGCGCTTCCCAGGCTTTGCCGGTATCGAGGCGTTGATAAACCTCCGTGCCATAGCCGCCTTCATTATGACCGCCGACTCTATATTTATTGACCGTGCCCGTGCCGTAGGGGCTGTCGACCACTTCGTTCATATCCGCTTCGCCGTTGGCAAAGGGGTTGTACGAGGAATCAAATTTGCCGTCCTTGTACGGTAGGGTTGCTTTTTTGTTCCAGTAAGTTTCATTCTCCCAAGAGGAGTCATACATTGGATTCACATCGAGACCGGTAGGGCCATGCCGAAACATTGCAAACAATGTTCTATCAGACTCGTTGGAATTCAGCAGGGTTTCACTCCGATCATTGGCAAAATGATTGGCATTGTTTGCCGAGAGAAAATCCGCATAACGTTGTGCCGCTGCCCTGACTTGCGCATTTTCTGTCGGGAAATAGTCTACGACGTGATGAGTGTCGCTACTGCCGTCATGATTAATATACTCCCAGGTTTTGAAATCTGCCGGATTCTGAGCGACAAAGGCGGCACTCCAAGCGTTATTGAAATCCTGTATTAGCTGAGTGATCGTGGCCTTGTCCTCAGGTGTCATTATTTCTTGATACTTCAGTTCCAGCCCGGCCAACCGCCGGCTTGCCTCGAAGAAAGCCTCTTGCTGGCGGCGGCGCTTGGCGGTGCCGGTGTCCTTGCCGGTGTAATGCAGATAACGGGTGCCGGCGGTGAGGGTGAGCCATGAAGTCGGCTGCCAGGCCAGGTTCATCATGGCCGACCATTCCTTGCGCTCACCGGCGCGTGGGCCGAGGCGGTCGGTGCTGATCAGCAGATCGGCGCCGCTGGGCGCGAACGGATTGGGCTGTTTTTCGACCATGAGCAGCCGATCATCGAGCTTTTCCTTTTGGTAGCTGCCGCCGAGGGTCAGGTGCAGATTGCCGGCCAGCCGCATCTGGTTGCTGAAGTCGAAGCCGCTGCGGTCGTGGCTCGTCCATTGCTTGCCGGCGGGAACGATGGTGCCGTCGTGGTCGGGCGGCAGCCAGCCGAGGCTGGCGCAATCCATTTTTCCGGGGCCGCAGAAAGCATCGTAGAGATTCAGCGCATTTTCCGTGTCTTCGTCCAGCATCAGGCTGTAGGATTCAGAGCCGGTCTGGTAGCGCGTGCCGCGCGTTTTGGTCTGCCACAGGCTGGTTTCCAGATTGAGCCAGTCGGAGCCTTCAGGTTTCAAGTCGTAGGTCAGTTTATGGCTGTCGATTTTCAGGGTGCTGCGCGGGAATTCCTGTACCCATTGTTCCTTTGACCAGTCACGATCATTCGGTCGATCGTGTTCACCCGCTTCCCGATATAAATAATACAAGGTGGTATTGCCGGGCGTAGTTTCGCCGAATACCGATTTGGTGCGCATGAATTGCAGGCCGATTTTCTGATCGTTGGGCAGATACCAGTTGTTCTTGAACAGGGTGGTCTGGATGTCGTTGGCGGTGTTGTAGATTTCGTTGCCCGCCTTGTACATCTTGGTCAGGTTGGGGACGTAGCTGTCAGTGCTTGTTTGGTCATAGGCATCGTGTCCGGCATAGTTGCCGACCTTTTTCTTGCCAGCGTAATAGTTGCCCGCGCTGCGCTCGCTGTGCGACAGCAGCACGTCGGCAAATTCATTGCGGGCGGCGATGGCGAACATTTCGGCGTGATCCTCGAAATTGAGGATGGAGGCATCGCCCTTGGTACGCGGCGTTTCAAAGGGCAGGCTGATGGTAGCGTTTCCTATCCGTTCCGCGCCGGGGATGTTGTGGTAGTCCTGGCCGAAATAGGCATCGGCATCACGGCGTGGCTTGCTGGTGTTGCCGGCGGTGGCGAGATTGATTTCGATGCCGATTTTCTCGCCCTCAGGGATGATGTCCTTGGCGTCGATGGTGCGAATGTTCACCGCGCCGCCAACGCCGCTCTTGATGCCGCGAGAGAGCGACGGGCCTTTCTCGACTTCGACGCTGCGGAACATGGCCGGATCGGCATAGCTGCGGTTGCCCGTGCCAAACATGTGCAGCCAGACGTTGGTGGATTGCTCGGTGCCGTCGATGGTGAGCGGGGTGCGGCCTTCACCGGTGATGCCGCGAATATTGGGGGTGATGGACTGGCTGCTGCGGCTGTCCATGCTGTAGACGCCATTCATGCCCTTGAACACGTCGCCGGGGTTGGTCATGTTGAAGCGCTGCAGTTGCTCCCGGTCTTGATAAACACTGGTGACGTTCTCGGTGTAAGTCCTTTCATGCTTTTCGACGTCCCGGTCGACGCTGGCAGTGACGGTCATGGGAACCAGGGTGGTCTCGCTGTCGCGTGCGACCGGCCGCTTCTGCAGGCGGTAGCTTTTCACATCCAGGCGGATGGCTTGCAGGGGCGTGCCGGCAAGGAGGCGGGCAAGGCCGTCGTCGATGCCGTATTCGCCGCTCAGCCCGGGACTGCGGATGCCGGCTGTGAGGGCGGGATCCGCAGCGACCATGATGTTGGCGGTAATGCCGAAAGCACCGAGGGCATCATCAAGCGGACCTGCCGGGATGGCGAACTGCTGGCGGGAGGCAGCGGGGTGGGCCTCCTGGGCGTAGGCGACGCGTGCATCGATCGAATGGAGGCCCCCCAGGGCGAGCAGAGCCACGCAGACGGCGTGGTGGACGGGGCGGGCCTGTGGCTGTTGCATTCGTGCCGTGCGCAAAAGCAGGGGCCGGGCTATGTTCATGTCGGGATTTCCTGTTGCAGGATCGGTAAAAGGGAAACCCCGCAGGCGCCTCGCGAGGATTCTTACCGGTTAACACGCAAGAAAGGAAAAACTGCCGTTTTTTTTGCAGCGGGAGCATCGTTTCAGCGCCGTGTCAGCGTACCCGGTAGCGGGTACGGTACTTGGCACGGACGCGAAGCGCTGTTCGAACATGGCCAGGATGTGGTCGCTGCCATCGGGCCGGCAAGAATGCGCCTGCTGATCATCGACGGCTTCGTCATCGTGCACCTCGAAACTCGTCTGTTTCAGGAAGAAAGCGGGCGCGGTGCGGGATACGGGCCGTGCTGGACCGACGGATTGTTCCGCCCCGTTGGAGGCGTCTTCAGCGCCGATAAGGGGTAGCGGGCTCCTGCACGCTGTCGGGTATGTCGGCCGCGATGCAGGCGCACAGCCATTGCGCGAACTCGGCTTCGCCGATGGTGCCGTCGGCAAGACCGATCATGCTGGCGTACTTTTCTTCGTCGCTCGCGCGCAGATCGCAACCGTTGAGCTTGAGGAATACCCGGTAGCAGACATGCGCGGTGCTTTTGTTGCCATCGACGAACGGGTGGTTGCGGGCCAGGCCGAAGGCGAGGCTGGCGGCCAGATCCGGCGGCGGCGGCCCGTAGGCGTGCAGTTGCTGCGAGCGGGCCAGGGCGGAATCGAGTAGCGTTTCATCGCGCACACCACCGGCTCCGCCATGTTCGGCAAGCTGGCGATCGTGGATGGCCAGGGCCAGCGGGCAGCTGATCCAGGCAATCATGGCCGGGCCCGCCTTCATTGCGCGAGTTGGTGCAGTACCTGGCGGTCTTCGCGCATGACCTGCTCGGCCACGGCCATTTGCGCCGCCAGTGCGGAATCGTAGACCGTCAGGCGGATGCCGTCCGGGGTTTCGATGGCATAGAGCTCATCGCCTTTTTCCACCCTCAGGCGGGCCAGCAGTTCCTTGGGAAGGATGACGCCGGCGGAATTGCCGACGGCGGTGATCTTGAGCTTCATCGGCTGCTCCCGGGCTTGTTATAACGGATGTCATCACCACAGGCACGACATGCCCACGTCCCCCCTCCGCACTCCCCTTCGGCAGCCCTGTCGGGGGTGCCGAAGGGCCCCCGGGCGGCGGAGAAGACCGGCGCCAGCGTCCGCCAAGACGGACGGAATGCAACAATCTGTAAATTCAGTTCCGGTTTTGCCCCGCTCAAACGTTTACATAGGGAGAGCACAAAGAAACCCGCCGGGTTGCCCACGCAGACCCGGCGGTTTGTCGTCCGCCCCTGGCGCAAACGCCGCGGCATCTTCGGCTGGCCGATCACCTCTCAACGGGGCGGCAAGCGCCCCTTATCCAGGCATGCCTCCCACAGGCCCGCAACGATGAGCGTTCCAATGGCGGCGGCAAGCGCCGCCTTGCTCGAAATGGCCATCCAGGGAGCAGGCACGATATCCGCCGCAATGAACAGGATCATGCTGGTCACACCGGCCGACAGTCCGATCCTGTAGAGCATGTCCATGATGCGCCTGGAGGCGCCTGCGGTTTGGTTTGTGCCGGACTGTTTCGAGCCTCTACTCATGAAGCAACCGTGTCGGCAGCTCGCCTGGGCTGAGCATGTTGCAGTGGCCGGCTGGAAAGCGCCCAGACGCTGTTGGCCTGCCCGGTCGCGGCACGGCGCATCGTGCCTCGTGCGAGAGCCAGGAAGCATGCGGCCAGCAGCAGCAGGATCGCGTCGAACAGCGCAACGTCCCAATCCCCGTGCCACGACGATCGTGTGACGTTCAGAATGGGCAGTAATCCATACACGGCCGCGCAGCCAGCGAGTATTTCAATGCCGGCGCGGATCGGAGGGCGGGCAAGCGACCAGATCACGGCGCCGAAGAACCCGATGTAGTAGAGGTTTTCTTCCCATTGGCCGCGGCCGGGCAAATCGAGCGGCAGCAATTGCGTACCCAGCAGCATGAAGCCGATACCCAGGCAGCAGCCCAGGCAGAGGCCGATGCTGAGCTGTGCCATGACCCATCCGGACATGGTTTGCTCGACGTGGTGGCGGCGCCTGCGGGTCTCGATCCAGAGCAGGTTGCCGGAATAGAACAGGAAGGCTCCAGCCAGGCCGAGCACGAAATAGATCGCCTTGGTAAGCTGCCCGCCAAAATCGGCAAAATGCAGCGAGACGTAGCCGGCCTCCATTACGGTGGGAACGCTCCGCCGGCCTGGCGCATCCACCGCGATCACTTTGCCCGTCGCTGCGACGATGTCGACCGACGACTCCGGCACGAGCGCGCGTCGGACCTGCCCCACGACCCTGGCCTGCGCATTGGTGGTGCCATAGCTGGAATAGTGGATGCCCGTGGGCTGGAAGCCCTCGATCTGCGCCGTTGCGATATCAAGCAGACGGGATGCCGTCAGCATTGCGGCGTACGGATACTCACGCTCCTCGGCCCCACCATGATTGTGGCGCCGAGCGACGAAGCCCGCCTGTTCCTGCGTTGCAAACGCCTGCGATGCAGCGAGGCTGGGCGAGACCCGGTCCATCGCATCGCCGAGGATCGGCATGATGCAGATCAGGAGCCCCGTGAACGCGAACATCAGATGGAACGGCAGCGACAGCACGCCAATGACATTGTGGGCGTCCAGCCACATCTTCTTGAGGTTCTTGCCGACCCGCAACGAATAGAGGTCGCGCAACAGGTGGGGAAGGTGGATCAGCAGGCCCGTGACCAAGGCGAGGCCATAGACGGCACTGACTATTCCCATGAGGGTATAGCCCGCATGTTTGGGCAGCCCCAGGGAGTAGTGGATCTGATTGATCATGGCGCCGACGCTCGAAGGCGCATTGAGCCGGACGACCTGCCCGCTCGCATCCAGCGCGAGTGTATAAGTGATCCATGGCTCACCTCTGGCAGGATTGCCACCGTAGAAGACGGCTTTCGGGCCCTGTCCGTCAGCATTGAAACTCAATTCCAGCGCTTGAGGGAAATCGGCGTGTTGCACGGCCGCGTCGACAACGCGCTCGATGTCCGCCATGCCGCCGTACGCCTGCCGCAAGTCCGGGTTCGCCCATTTCTGGATCGGTCCCAGGTAGACGGCCAGGGCTCCGGCGAAGAAGGCGATGAACAGCGCCATGCCGGTGCAGATGCCCACCCAGCGATGGACCGACGTGAAGCGCTGGATGAACGCGGGGGAAAAAAGCCGTTTTCTCGACATGTTTCACGCTCCCGGCAACAGGCGCATGACAAGGAAGACGCACACCATTACCGCGCACCCCGTGCCCAAATGCATCCAGGCCTGGCGTGCGCGCTGACGGCTGAGCCCCCAGATCAGCACACCACACCAAACCGGCAGCAGGAGGAAGAGTGCGGCAATGTAGTTGGTCGCCGGCTCCGCCGGGCCGAGCGTTGCGTATACGCCGCACAGGGCGAATGCCAGCGGCGTTCCCAGAATGACGCTGGCAACGGCTTGCGAGCGATAGCTCATCGTACCCCCCAGCGTGCGGCGGCGTACGGCAAGGCGATGCTGACCAGCATCCAGGTGAGGAGCGCCAGCAGCCCGCCGACCAGACCACCCCAGGTCGACACCCATGCCGCGATTCCGAACAGGATCAGTATGGCGGCAAGAATGAGGAAAAAACGGCGAGACGGCGTGCTGCGCAAGAGACGCTGATTGTCGGATGCGCCATAAAGCAGTGCCGACCCTGCCGCGGTCAACAGCAACCCGCCCGAAGACAGCAATATTTCCAATGGCATGAGAACTTGTTCAACAACTGAATGTGCAGTAGGCGACGAGTCTAGGTCATGCAGAACCGCTCGCCATCGCCTGAAACCGGATGATCGTTATTCACTTTTTTTGGGCATATCTGCCACCTCCCGTGTCAGCGGACATTTCGTCCTTCATTGCCTTGAACGGACAACGCAAGTGCCAGGCGCGCGGCACTTCCTTCTCTCCTGCACGTTTCCCTATCATTCCCTTTCCAGCGCCACGACCGGGTCGAGCCGCGCGGCGTTGCGCGCCGGCAGGTAGCCGAACACCATGCCCACCAGCAGCGAGCTGGCGAAGGCGGCGGCGATGGCCGGCGCGCTCCAGACCAGCTTGAGCGAACTGGCGAAGGCGTCCAGCAGCCAGCCGGCGGCGAACGACAGGGCGATGCCGAGGGCGCCGCCGATCAGGCACACCAGCACCGCCTCGATGAGGAACTGCAGCAGGATGTCGGCGCGCCGCGCGCCGACGGCCATGCGCACGCCGATCTCGCGGGTGCGCTCGCTGACCGACACCAGCATGATGTTCATCACGCCGATGCCGCCGACCAGCAGCGAGATCAGCGCGATGGTGGAGATCAGCAGCGTCAGCGTCGCCGAGGTGGCTTCCGCCGCCTGGCGCACGCCGTCGGCGTTCTGCACGAACACCTCATCGTTGCCGCGGCGCAGGGCCAGCAGGTGCAGCACCGCGTGCTCGGCGGCGGCGGCCGAGGCGCCTTCCCGTACCCGCATGACGATGCTGTCCAGGCGGGTCTGCCCGGTGATGCGGTCACCGACGGTGGTATAGGGCGCGAAGATCGCCGGGTTGCGCCCGCCGGGCCAGCGGTTCAGCGCCGCGCCGGGCGCGGCCACGCCGACCACCCGGGCGGGCACGCCGCCGAGCATGATGACCTGGCCGAGCGGGTCCTCGCCGCCGGGGAACAGGGTCTTGCGCGCCGCCGGGTCGATCACCACGTCCTGGGCGCGGCGCGCCACCGCGTCGGCGCCGAAGGACGCGCCGGCCGCCAGCCGCAGGCCGAGGATGGCGAAATACTGTTCATTCACCCCGGTCAGGTTGGCGCTGGCCGTGACGTTGCCGTGGCGCACCTGCAGCGTGGTCTGCAGCACCGGCGAGGCACCGGCCAGATACGCCTCGCCGGCCAGCGCCGCAGCATCCTGCGGGCGCAGCGCGATCTGGCGCTCGGCGTCGGTATCGCCCCAGTTGCGCCCGGCCCAGACTTCGATGGTGCTGGTGCCGAGCTGGTCGATCTGCGCCAGTACCTGCCGGCGCGAGCCTTCGCCGACCGCCACCACCGAGGCGACCGAGGCCACGCCGATGATGATGCCGAGCATGGTCAGGAAGCTGCGCAGGCGGTGCGCGGACATGGCCAGCAGGGCCATGCGCAGGGCCTCCAGCGCGCGGTCCCTGGCGGCCCGCCAGGGGGTTGCGGCAATGGGCGTGGGCGCGGGTTCGGCGGGGGGCGTCGCGGGCGCGGCGGCGGCCGTGACGAGGTTGGGGCGGTCGGCGATCACCTCGCCGTCGGCGAGTTCGACGATGCGCCCGGCGTGCCGGGCGACCTGCATGTCGTGGGTGACCAGCACCACGGTGTGGCCGGCCCGGTGCAGTTCGCGCAGGATGTCCATGACTTCCTGCCCGCTGTGGCGGTCCAGCGCGCCGGTCGGTTCGTCGGCGAGGAGGACCCGGCCGCCGTTCATCAGCGCGCGGGCAATGGCCACGCGCTGCTGCTGCCCGCCGGAAAGCTGGCCGGGCCGGTGGCCGGCGCGCGCCGCCAGGCCCAGGCGCGCCAGCAGTTCGCGGGCGCGCCGGTGGCGCTGCGCGGCCGGCAGGCCGGCGTACAGCGCGGGGGCTTCCACGTTGGCCTGCGCGCTCAGGTCCGGCAGCAGGTGGTAGCGCTGGAAGATGAAGCCGAAGTGCTCGCGCCGCAGCCTCGCCAGTTCATCCGGCGCCAGGCCCGGGACGGAATGTCCGGCCAGCCGGTAGTCGCCGCGGGTGGGGCGGTCCAGGCAGCCGAGGAGGTTCATCAGCGTCGACTTGCCGGAGCCCGAGGCACCGACGATGGCGACCATCTCGCCGGCGTGGATGTCCAGCGACACGTTCCTGAGCGCGGCCACGCGCTGGTCGCCGGCGGCGAACTCGCGCCATGCCGCGTCGATGCGGATCAAGGGTTCGCCCATGTTCAGCTTCCCCAGTTCGAGCCGCCGGGCGTGGCCCCGGCGGCATCGCCGACCACCACCCGCTCGCCCGCCCGCAGGCCGGACAGCACCTGCACGCGCAGGCCGTTGTTGAGGCCGGTCTCGATCTGCCGCACCGCCGCGCGGCCCTGCGCATCGACCACCCGCACGCTGTTGCGGCCATCGAAGCGGCTTTCGGCCAGCGCCGCGACCGGAATGGTGAGGGCGTCGGCGACCTCGGCCAGCAGGATGTGCACCTGGGCGGTCATCAGCGGGCGCAGTTCGCCGTCCGGATTGGGCAGTTCGAACAGGCCGTTGTAGTACACCGCGGTCTTGCTCGCCGCCGAACTCTGGCTGGCGCCGGCCAGGCCGCCCTGTTCGGCCTTGGCGACGATGGCGGCCGGCGCGGGCTCCACGGCCTGCAAGGTGGCGCGGTAGCGCTTGCCCGGTTCGCCGAGCACGGTGAACCACACCGGCTGGCCCGGCCGGACGCGGGTCACGTCGGCCTCGGAGATTTCCGCCTTGACCCGCATCACGTCCAGTTGCGCCAGCATCACGATCGCCGGCGCGGACTGGAAGGCATTGACGGTGCGCCCTTCCTCGGTGACCACAGCCACCACCACGCCGTCGATGGGGGCGGCGATGCGGGTGTAGCCCAGGTCGGTGCGCGCCGTCTCCAGCGCGGCGGCGGCCTGGCGGATCTGCGCGTCCAGCGCGGCGATCTCCGCCACCAGCACGTCGCGCGCGGCCTCCGCGCTTTCGAAGGCGTCGCGCGAGGCGGCGTCGGCCTGGAACAGGTTGCGCTGGCGCACGTAGACGCGCTCGGCCTGGCGCAGATTGACCTGCCGCGCGGCACGCTGGGCCCTGATGCTTTGCAGCGCGGCCTCGGCGTTGTGGAGTGCGTTGCGCTGCGGCTGCGAGTCGATCTCGGCGATCCGTTGTCCGGCCCGCACGCGCTCGCCGATCTTCACGTGCAGTTTCACCACCTGGCCGGAGGCGCGCGCGCCCACGGTCACCAGCCGGGCCGGTTCGAGCACGCCGCTGGCCAGCACGGTGTGCTCGATGGGGCCGGTCGCAGCCTCGGCGGTGATGAAGGCCGGCAATTCATCCGTGCCGCTCTGGCGCACGGTGATAACGGCCGCCGCGACAGCCAGGGCGGCAAGGATGGTCAGCAAGATACCGAAGGGTGTTTTCTTCATGGATTTGCCACAGAAAATGCGGCATGAACCTGCACGAATGCACTGGTTGCCATTTGATCGCACCCGGCGTGGGCGCTGCGAAAGCAGCGCGAAAACGTATTGTCAGGATTGCGTAAATGTCCCGGAACGGCGCCCGGGAGCGCGCTGGGCAGCGGTACGATTCCACCGTCGGCAACGTTAGGAAGGGGCGTGCGCTTGCGGCTGTTACTGGTGGACGACGATGCGGGCCTGTGCGAGATGCTGGGCACCTACCTGCAGGCGGAAGGCTTCGCCGCGACCGCCGTCGGCGACGGCCGCGCGGGCGTGGCGGCCGCGCTGTCCGGACACTACGACGCGGTCATCCTGGACATCATGATGCCCTCGCTCAACGGCCTCGACGCGCTGCGCGAGATCCGCCGCCACAGCGACATCCCCGTGATCATGCTGACCGCGCGCGGCGACAACCTCGACCGCGTGGTCGGCCTGGAGATGGGCGCGGACGACTACGTGCCCAAGCCCTACGATCCGCGCGAACTGGTCGCCCGCGTACGCGCCGTGCTGCGCCGCCAGCCCGTCATCCGCAACGCGGCCCGGCCGCAGCAGTACGCAGTGCGCGGCCTGGTGCTCACCCCCGGCACCCGCAAGGTGCTCTGGCGGGGAGTGCAGGTGGATCTGACCGCTTCCGAATTCAACGTGCTGGAAGCCTTGCTGCGCGCCGGAGGCGCGGTGGTATCGAAGGACGATCTGTCGCTGCAGGCTCTGGGGCGGCGGCGCGAACCCTACGATCGCAGCCTGGACGTGCACATCAGCAACATCCGGCAGAAACTGCAGGGCAGCGATGGCGCCGCATTCGGCATCGAGACGGTGCGCGGCGTCGGCTATCGCATCGCAGGAGCCGGCTGAAATGAAACAACCTCCACGCCCGCTGCGTCCCTTGCTCCCCGAGGGAGCATCAATACGCTTGAGGCGGCTCGGCGCATACGGGGGCTCGCGCCTGTTCTGGAAAATCCTGCTCGGCTTCTGGCTGACCTTCCTGTTGATGCTGCAGGGGGTATGGATGGCCTACGCGGTGATGTGGGGCGAGCGCGAGTCCTACGATTGGTCGGTGGCGCAGATCGTTGCGCCCTATCAATTGTCGGCCGCCAGGCTGGCGATCGAAGCCGGCGGTCTGACCAGACTGGAGCAAGTCTCGCAGGACTGGGAAGGCCATGAATGGAACCGGCTTTCCGTAACCGAAGCGGGGGCTGCAGAGCCGCCCCCGGACGGCAGCGGCGGTGTCAGCATCGAGGCGACCGACCCCGAGGCCCGCGTCTGGCGGCTGAACTACACGATGCCGGCGGAGAAATGGCGCGATTCGTACCGAGATCACAGTTACTCGTGGCTTTATCTGCCGCTGGAGTGGGCGATCCCAGCCGGTCTGGGCGGGCTGCTTTTCAGTGCCGGCCTGGCCTGGTATCTGGCCCGCCCCATCGAATTGCTGCGGCGCGGATTTCGCAAGCTTGCCGACGGCCAGTTCTCCACTCGCCTGCGGCCCGGCGTCGGGCGCCGGCGCGACGAAATCGCCGATCTGGCCAGAGACTTCGACCGTATGGCCGAGCGCCTGCAGCAGCTCATCGACGCCCGCGACCGCTTGCTGCACGACGTCAGCCATGAATTGCGCTCGCCGCTGGCGCGGCTGAATCTGGCCGCCGCACTGGCTGGCCGGGAAGGCGGCTGCGCAAAAGACGCGTTGCGCCGCATCGAGACGGAGGTTGCACGGCTGGACAGATTGGTCGGCGAACTGCTTTCGCTGTCACGGCGCGAAAGCGGCACGGCAGAAGTCGACACGTATTTCGACCTGCGCGATCTGACCGATACCGTGCTGGCGGATGCCCGCTTCGAAGCCGAAGCCAGGAAGATTGCCATCGAATTCCGGGACCGCGATACGCACCGCGCCTTGATCCAGGGCGATGCCGAACTGATCCGGCGGGCGCTGGACAACGTCGTGCGCAATGCCGTCCAGCATTCCGCGGCAGGTGATCGCATCGAGGTCGGGCTGCGCCTGGACAACGCCACGCGCAGCGTCACCCTGGAAGTAGCGGACCGCGGGCCCGGCGTGCCCGACTCAGATCTCGAACGCATGGCCGAGCCCTTCGTAAGGCTGAGCGCCGCCCAGTCTCGCCAGGGTTACGGCCTGGGGCTGGCCATTGCCCGCCGCGCGCTGCACAGCCATGGCGGCACCCTGCATTTTGCCAACCGTGCCGGCGGCGGCCTGCTTGCGACCCTGAGCCTGCCGTTGGCAGACGTGGCATCGCATCTGGCCGACCCCGCGTTCGACGAAGAAAACTGAACCGGACGATGAACAAGCTCGACAAGATCGACTTGAATCAGCTGCGCGTGTTGGTGACGCTGCTAGAAACACGCAGCGTCACCCGTGCCGCGCTGCGGCTCGGCATCAGCCAGCCCAGCGCGAGCAGGGCGCTGGAGACGCTCAGGAAGGCCTTTGGCGATCCGCTGCTGGTCAAGACCAACGCCGGCATGACGCCAACCCAACGCGCCGAAGCACTGCGCGAGCCACTGTATCAATGGCTCTCCGCCACGCACAACATCTTGCGCAGCCAGGATGCCGATGACGGGGCCGGCATTGCCGGGCATGTCCGCGTGGCCTCCACCGACTACGGCGTGCTGTCCGTGATCGAGCCCGCCCTGCCGGACATCCTGCGGCAGGCGCCGGGGCTGCATGTGGATATCTGCCCGCTCAGTCCTGAAAATCTCAATCAGTTGAGCGGCGGAGCCGTCGATGTGGCCGTCAGCGGCTGGGATCCCGAACCATGCCGGGTCCATGAGAGGCTTCTGTTCCAGGACAGCTACTGCTGCATCTTCCGCCAAGGGCACCGGCTGGCCGCGGTCGGCCTCGATGCGCCGCTGACCATCGACGAATTGCTCGACTGGCCGCACGTCATGCTGTCCATTCATGCAATGGACATCGACCCCCTGGCGCCCCACCTGCGCACTTCGGCGCGGCCACGCAGGGTTACCGCGCGCTTGCCCTATCTCGTTTCCGCACTGCTGCTGCTGCAGAAAACCGATGCCATCCTGGTCGCTCCGGTCCGGGCGCTGCGGAGGCTGTCAGCCGACCTGCAACTAGCCACGCGGCCGACGCCGGTCGAGCTCGGTACGTTCGACTACTGGCTGTACTGGCACGAACGCAGCCGCCGCGACCCCGTGGTGGCTTGGTTCATCGAAACGCTCGCCCGGGCCGCTTCCGAAGCAAACGGCGCCTAGCGTCGCCGGCCTCCCCTCTGCGCGCTGAATAATGATCATTCACCGCGCGGGGGTGTCAATTCATAAACTCGCCATTCCCCTGCCGGAAGTCGCCGTGCGCTGCAGGAAAAGCCGACGACGATCAGCATGGGCAAGAAAGTGTTTCCAGAGCCTGCGGAAACACGGCGGTCGTGACCCACTAGCCAAAGTCATTCCTCGATGATTCAGCCAACGATTTCGACAAACGCCTCCGTCATGACAGGCATTCCCGCATGCCTGTCGGGGGGACGTCCGTCCGTGGGCTGTCTTTCGACAATCAGGAGTGCAACCAATGGCAAAAATCCGTCCGCTGGCACCTGCCGCCCGCGCATTCATACCTTGCCTGCTCGGCGCAGCCATTTCGACCGCCTGGGCTCAAGCGTCTTCGGCCAACGACACCGGTTCAGCCAAGCAACTGGATGAGGTCGTCGTCCTGGGCAGCGCAGAAGATCAAGGCAAGCAATCCCTCGGCGTCTCCGTCATCACCAACGAAGACATAGAGCGCACCCCACCCGTCAACGACCTGTCCGACATCCTTCGCCGCCAGCCCGGCGTCAACCTGACCGGCAACGGCGCCTCCGGCCAGCGCGGCAACAACCGCCAGATCGACATCCGCGGCATGGGGCCGGAAAACACCCTGATCCTGGTGGATGGCAAGCCTGTTTCCTCGCGCAATGCCGTCCGCTACGGTTGGCGGGGCGACCGCGACACACGCGGCGACACGAACTGGGTGCCCGCCGAAATGGTCGAGCGCATCGAAGTACTGCGCGGCCCGGCTGCGGCCCGCTACGGTTCCGGTGCCATGGGCGGCGTGGTGAACATCATCACCAAGGCGCCCGCCAAGGACAAACTGTCAGGCTCGCTCACCTACTACGCCGATCGCCCGCAGGACGGCAAGGAAGGCGATACCGACCGCATCAACTTCAATCTGAGCGGACCACTCGGCGAAACCCTTTCCGCACGCATCTATGGCAATTACAACAAGGCCGAGCCGGATGCGCTGAGCCTCAACAAGCCCTACATCGCAGAGCAATGCTGGGAAGGCTGGGGATGCTCCCCCGGCGTGACGACTGGCGGACGTGAAGGCGTGGTCAACAAGGATTTCAACGGCCTGCTGTCCTGGCGCCCGGATGCCCGGAACATCCTCGACCTGGAAGCCAGTTTCTCCCGCCAGGGAAACCGCTACGCGGGCGACACCCTTGCCAATGAGCCGGTCAACCTGAATGCCGTCTACAACACCGAGACGAATATCATGTACCGCCAGGCATTCTCTGTGTCTCACCGCGGGCGCTATGACTGGGGCAGCACCCAGGCCAGCCTGTCGCACGACGTGACCCGCAACCGCCGCTTGCGCGAAGGCTTGGGCGGTGGTTACGAGGGCGTCATCGGTGGGGGCGACGATGCGCTTTCAGCACCGTTCGACACTTCCCGCCTGAAGAACACCCGCCTGCACGCGCAGGTCGACATGCCATTTCCGGTTGCCGGTTTCGATCAGGTGTTGACGGCCGGGCTGGAAGTCAACCGCGAACACCTCGATGACCCCGGTGGAATGCGCGACAGCATCACCCCGGGCTACTCCGGACCAACCGGCGGGGGCGGCACCAGCGATGGCACCGTTTCCGGGATGTCGCCCACGACCTCCCGGCAAAACAGCCAGGCCCTGTTCGTGGAAAGCAACATGGCCGTAACGGAGCAGTTGATTGTCACGCCCGGCCTTCGCTTTGACCATAACAGCGCCTTCGGCAACAACTGGAGCCCCAGTCTGAATGCCGAATATGCGCTCACCAGCACCTTCACCATCAAGGCCGGTGTGGCACGCGCCTACAAGGCGCCCAATCTGTACCAGTCCACCGAGAATTATCTGCTGGCCAGTGGCGGGCGGGGTTGCTTCGGCGCCGGCACTGCCGCCGTCGGGCCGTGGACTGACGCGTGCTTCCTGCTGGGCAATCCGGACCTGGAACCGGAAACCAGCATCAACCAGGAAATCGGCTTTGCCTATGCCCCTGGCACGTGGCGGGTCAGCGCGACCTACTTCCGCAACGACTACAAGAACAAGGTGGATGCTGGTCATACCCTCCGTGGCCGTATCGGGGACTACAACATCTACCGCTGGGAGAACATGGGCAAGGCGCTGGTGCATGGCATCGAGGGCAACCTGTTCATCCCGATCAGCCGCAGCTTGCAGTGGAACAACAATCTGACCTACATGATCGATGCGGAACGGCGCGAAGGCCCTTTCAAAGGCGAGCCATTGAGCATCACCCCCGAGTTCACGTTGAATTCCACTCTGGACTGGTTTGCCTCGGACAAGCTCTCGTTCCAGGCCACGGCCACCGTGTTCGGCAAGCAGAAACCACCGACCATGGAAACCGGCACCAGCGCACCCAACACGAACCTGCAGGAAATCAAGTCCTACTCGCTGTTCGGCCTCAGCACGGGGTATGAGATCAACAAGAACTTCAAGCTGCGCGCCGGGGTGAGCAACGTGTTCGACAAGCGCCTGTACCGCAAGGGCGATGCCGTGACTGCCGGTGCGCAAACCTACAACGAACGCGGCCGCGCCTTCTATCTTTCAGCAACGGCGAGCTTCTGAGCCGCACGCCGGAAACGACCTCCAGGCCGGCCCGTGGCATCGCCAAGGCCGGCCCCGGCTCATCGCCCTTGCCTCCGGAATCGCCCGGCGCCGTCCGGAGAACAAGGCCGCTGCAGAATACTCTGCCCCACTGTCGTCACTCGCCGCTTTCCGGCACGTAGATGAAGGAGCCGTCCTTCATCCGATAGGCCACGCCGGCGCGCGAGCCCTCGCCGGTGCCGATCTCGCCGCTGGCCTGGTAGTGCTCGATGACTTCGCCCTTCTTGACGATCATCTCCATGTTGGGCTGGCCGGGGTTCTTGATGACGGTGACGTCTTCCTGGACGAAGGGGTTCATCGGGTTGCTGGCGACGGCGAGCAGCAGCGCGGCGATGATGACGAGGAACACGTCGATCAGGTTGACCACCGACAGGATGGGGTCGTCGGCTTCGAGGTCGTCCATCAGGCGCAGGCCGCCCTGGCGGGCATGCTTGGCGCCGCGCGCCTTCCCGGCCGGCGGGCGCGTTGCCGCGGCGGCGCCTTGGCGCGGGCTCACAGCACGCCCTCCGCCGCCAGCGGCGCGACCGGATCGTCGTGCGCCTCGGGTTCATCCGCCATGTCCTCGTTCTCGATCTCGGCCAGTTCGGTGGCCAGCCAGCGCCGCCGCACACTGACGATCCAGTAGGTGATGGCCGAAGCGATCAGGGCCAGGATCACCGCCGAGAAGGCGACCATCAGGTTGCGGCTGACTTCCTGCAACTGGCCGTCGGCCAGCGCCATCAGCGCCGGCCCCATCGGGATCATGGTAGCCACCAGGCCGAGCATGGGGCCGACGCGGCTGGCGATGCGCAGCACTTCGAGCTTTTTCACCGCGATCGCCTCCAGCGCGGTGATGTGCAGCCCGGGGCGGGCATGCAGCGCGGCACGCAGTTCGAAGGCGCGCGGGTCGCCCCGATGGCGCTGCCTGGCCTGCACGGCAAAGCAGCCGAGCGCATAGAAGGCGTAGAAGAACAGTGCGGCAACCAGCAACAGCACCGGCAGCAGGAACAACTGGCTGAGGCCGTACATGGCCGATTCGACGATTTGCGACATGCTTCGTTTTCTCCAGGGGAAAGGTTCTTGCGGATATGGGGGCAGGCGGCGAAAGCCCTACCATTTGCCTTCGAGTGCCAGCAGCCAGGTGCGCTCGCCGCCGTCGCGCCCCGCCAGGCGCCAGCGGTCGGCGCCGTATTGCGCATACCGGTCCTGGCGGTCTTCGGCGCCGAGCAGGTTTTCGGCCGACAGGCGCAGATCGACGCCACGGGCGATCTGGCGGGTGACGTGGGCATCGAGCCGCGTTCCGCCGCGCACGCGGGCGACGCGCTCGTCTCCCAGCCGGGTGCGCGCGGCGCCGCTGTGCTTGAGCTGGAAGCCGTAGCGGGTGGCCGCGCCGGACGGGGCGTGTTCGTAGCTCAGGCTGAAGATGTGGCGCGGCGTGTCGTTGGCGATACGGCGGATACCCAGGCGCACGTCGTCCACCCGCGCGCGCGGCAGTGTCAGGCTGGCGCGCAGGCTGCCGCCGTCCAGCACCCGGGCGAACAGGGCGGCATCGAGCTTGGCGCTCAATTCCGCGCCCCAGTGGCGCGCGTCGCCGGCGTTGTACGGGCGCTCCACCCAGCGCCCGGCTTCCAGCGCGCTGTGGCGCTCGATGAAGTCGCGCGTGCGGCGGGCGTACACATTCACGCCGAGCACGCTCTTTTCCCCGCCCAGGTAGCGCTCCACGCCCAACTCCATGCGCACCACGCGCTCGGCGGACAGATCGGGGTTGCCGGCCACATCGGCCTCCAGCGGGGTGTTGTACTCGGTACTGCGGGTCACCAGCGGCGTGATCTCGTCGAGCTTGGGCACGCGCAGGCCGGTGCCGGCCGAGGCGCGCAGCACCCAGGCCTTGTCCGGCTGCCAGCGCAGCGCGAGCGAGGGCGACAGCGCCCGTTCGGTGTGCCAGCCGGCGCCGGCCTGCTGGCGGGCGGCCTCCAGGCGCAGGCCGGAGGTCAGCGTGACGGCGTCGGTCAGTGTCCATTCGTCCTGCACCCACAGCGCCGCGCTGCGCTCGCGCACTTCATGGCGATGGCGCGCGGCGGCGCCCCATGTCTGTCGGTCGTCGCGGGAGAATGCCGCGCCCTCCAGCGCCAGCGAAAGCAGGTGGACGTCGGCCAGCGCCTGGTCCAGGCGCAGCGCGGCGGTGAATTCGCGCTCGCGCCGGTCGAGCGATTCCGACCATACCGGCGACAACGGCCCCGCGCGCAAGGTCCGGGTGTCGCGCTCGCCTTCCATCAGCGCCAGCCGGCCGCTGAGCTTGCCGTCCGCGCCGGCACGGGTTTCACCGTCGGCACGCAGGCGGGCGATGCGGATCGCGCCGCGCTCGCGGTCATGGCGCGCGGTGGCCAGCGGGCCACCCTCCTCGCCGCGCTCGACCGCCTGCCGGCGCGTGCCGCTGTTGTGGTAGTAGCTCGGCCACAGGCTGAGGCGGGTGTCGCCGGCTTTCCACGACAAACGCGGCGACAGGATCAGCTCATCGACACGGTAGTGGCCGGACACCGCCTCGGCGGACCGTGCCGCCGGCAGCGTGCGCCACTGCCGGCTGTCGACCGGCATGCGGTGGCGGTTGACGGTAAGCGGCAGCAGCCAGGAGAAGCCGCCCTGCCCGCCGCCCAGGCTGGCGGTGAGCTGGCCATTGGGCTGGTCGCCGCGCCAGCCGCCGACCACGCGCGCCGAGGCGGTGCGCTGGCTGGCCGGCGCCTTCATGACCAGGTTGACGACCACTTCGGCGCCCGCGCCGAATTCGGCCGAACTGCCGCGCAGCAGTTCGATGCGTTCCAGTTCGCCGGCAGGCAGGCGGCCGACCAGGGTCAGCGCGTGGCGGCCGCTGGCGGTGGGGCGCTCGCCGTTGACCAGGATCAGCACGGCGTCGCGCGCCACGCCGCGCGCACCGGCGGCGGCCGAATCGGCGCCGTGGCCGGC
>NZ_AMXE01000046.1 GCF_000310205.1 Thauera linaloolentis 47Lol = DSM 12138
GCTGGTGGCCGCCAGTGGAGAGTGGTCAGGCATCAAGGCGTGATGGTGCCGCTGACTTTGCTGCCGCCGAAGGCAACGTCATCCTGCGCCGTAGCTCCCAGATAAATACCTGCCAGCGCTTGAGCGCCATTGTAGAAGCGGCCTTCAAGATTGCTGCCGTTATTGAAAGTACCGTTGCTGCTGATGGCGGTACCGCTGAAGCTTACGACCTGAGTGCCGCTGTAACGGCTGATCGAACCGGACATCGAACCCGAGCCGGACGAATAGTTGGCCGTAACTGCTCCGGTGTACAGATCCGGGGAGCTGGGCAGGTTCGAACCATATCCAGCAGTAGCGACTCCGGTTTGACGGATGCCGACGACGTTATACGTCGCGTTGATTGCCGACGGCATGTTGGCAGCGGTAACGGCATTATCGCCCACGTACCAAACAGTACGGTCATTGTCCCCCATGTTCAGATCGGTACTTGTGGCAGGATAGGCAACGGGGGTGCCCTGCGGCGACCACTCACCGAAATACACCCCTGCTCCTCTGGCATAAGCAACGCCGCTTGCATCCTTCACCTGCCCGATCACGAGACCGCCAAATGCAGGCATGGCAGCAGGCGGTGCCGTAACCTGTCGGAGGCTGTAGATATTCGCAGTGGTGTTGGAAGTGTTGTTCCATACTTGAGCGATCACGCCTCCACCCATTGCAGGGGGCAGATAGCCCCACGGGCCACTACTTGCCTGGCTGATAGGCCCGGCCAACATGTCGATCGAGTAAGAGCTGCCCACTTGAATGCCGGCGTACCCCACCGCTGCCGGTGGCAAGAACGGAGCATTGGAAGGCGTGGTAACGTTGATAAGGCCAGTTGATGCACCACCTTGGATATTGGGCGCAGCAGCGAACGCTGCCGATGAAGCAGCCAATGCCAACGCCACGAGGGAAAGCTTGAACTCATTCATGTTACTTCTCCAATAGAGCAAAGGAACTGCGGAAACTGGTTTTTACGAAAACCAGCAAAAAACTTAGAAATTAACGCTCACGTCCATCATGATGGTACGGCCGGGGCCGGGCATCGGCGATTTGGATAATGGGTCGATATAATACCGATCGGTCACATTCTCGGCGGCGACACGGATGCTGGCATTTTTGTCGAAACGATACTCTGCGTACAGATCAAGCAACTTGACCGGGTCCCAATAATAGGGCCGGATTCCGTAGATATAAGCTTCACTGGCCCCTGCGCGGAGCAAGCTGTCCATTTTTTTGTTTTCGGCGCGGCTGTGATAGCGCAATCGGGCACCAACTTCCAAGTTTTTCTGCTCCAGCAATCGGGCGCCCAGATCCAGATTTATAGAGTACTTGGGTTGCAAGCTGGTAAATGAAAGACTGCTCGAAAAACCGCCGGGCATGCACGCAGGAATACGATTCTGATATGGACTGAGCATGACGGCGTAGTCCTTGTCACACATATCCTGCCTCAAGCGATAAGTCATGCCGAAATTACCGAAATAACGGCCACTATCGGCTCGAGCCTGAAACTCAATACCGCTTATTATTTTCCGGTCAAACTGGATGCTCTCCAGTGTAGTGCTGCGGTCGTAAAAATTATGAATCGTGTTGTGGAAATAGCTTATTTTCACATCAGCCAACTCGAGATTCTGTAACAAGCCGCCTAAATTGTGGCCGTAGCCAATTTCCCATGCTTCGTTGCGTTCGGGCTTGATCGTAGAGCCAGCGAAATACTCATTGATACCATAAGTATTGCTGGCCGATTCATACAAGCTTGGAAAGCGAACCATGCTGCCGAAACGCATATAGACGCGCGAACGCTCACTCAAGGCATACGAGGCAACAAACTGCCCTGACCAGGCGTCCGCACGGCGTTTGACCGGCCTTCGCCACGGGTTGGTCGCAGGCTTGAGCCTGTAGGCGCCGAACGAGGTGTCATATATTCTGTATTTATTGGCAGTGCCGCCCAGACCTTGAGGATTCTCCACAGTCTCGTGGAAGTCATTCGAACCGTTGTAGAAGGGATTCTGGTTACGATCTGCCTTGCCATCAATCAAGGGGACCTCCTTCTCGATCCCCACGTATTTCAACCCTGTAGGACGATCCCTATAAGGGGAAAGCAAACCACCATCAACTATGTTGTTGCGCTCTTGATAATCCATCAATTCATTCCAGGCTTGCTGGAAATCAGGCGCAGACCAGATTGCACTCGCCATTTCAAGTTCTTCATCACTCATTAGCCGCTGATACCGAAGGACTTGGTGCGTCTTTTCAGGCCTCGCCGGCCATTCCTGGCTTTGGCGCCGATGATCGAGTTCATCATCAAAGCTCCAGTAGGAGCCGTAACGGACCCCAGCCGACAATTGCAGCCGGCTGGCAGGCTGCCAGTCAAGATTCAGGCTAGCGCCATATTCCTTCCGTCTCCCGGAAGCTGGGCCAAAGAATTTGTTGGATCCGGCAAGATCAATCCCCGCAGGAAAATCCGGTTTTCTTTCCTGTTGACGCTCGTACTGGTAATCGGCTGCAACGGTGAGCTTCAGATTATTGTCAAATTGAAAACGGTTGCTGATATCGAAGCCGGTACGTTCCGACCAGCCTAGTTGCTCTGTCGCTATAACCACGTTATAGCGCCCGTCCGTATTTGGTTGCCGCTGCGGTGCAGTTGCACCTATCAGGCCATTGCATTCATATGCCTGAGCGGCAAGCTCGGGCGCCAGGACATTGCACCTTACCCAATCGTCCCATGGTCGATCTCGATCAGGCATCTGATAAGTGTTGTCCCCATTCTGATAGCGCTTACTGCGGCTATCTGTGCGCCATAGCGACATTTCCAGATCGACCAGTTTTGAACCTTCCGGCTTGAACTCATATCCCAGGCGGTAACTCTCTTGCGTCACCTCTGTATTCGGCATCGGATACATGAGCCTCGTCCTAGCATCAGGCGTAAACTGGTTTGTTTCCGTGTACCAAAGCATCCAGTCGGACAAGAGCGCAGGCATTTCGGCAAATTCGAGCTTGTTCCGGCTATAGCTAAGATGAATTTTATTTCCATTTGCCATATTCCAGTTATTCTTTAGAAGTACGCTTTCATTTCTGGCGCTGGTTAGCGGAACTTCCCATCCCGACTCGAACAACTTGCCAATTTGAGGGTAGAAACTGGAGGTGCTGGTATAGTTGTTCGTTCCTGGGTTAGCGCCACGCTGAATGAATTTGGACGCCCCTTTTGTTCCAGCGAAATAATTTCCCCGTGAGCTGTAGCTATAGGCGGCCAAAACATCGAAATAATCATGCTTGTAAGCTCCAGACAAGAATGCATTTCGATCATCGAAGTTTAATTTCGAAACCTCATTACGTTTTCGCCGCCATCCTTGCGGATCCCCAAAATTCAACTGAGGAGTGCCGATAGACGTTGTGGAATACGCATTATTGATGTCCCGATAGTCCATTCCGGCATAGTGAAACGGATCAGTCGTATTGGGTTTTACAGAGTTTGTAGCGGTGCCAAGCTTGATCTCCAAGCCCCAATTCTTATTGTCGCTAATAATATCAGCGGCCTCGATGGTGCGAATTTCAACCGACCCACCAAGACCGCCTTTAAGACCCCGAGTGATGGAAGGCCCTTTTTCTACATGAATGCTACGAAATAATTTTTGATCTACATAGTTACGGTTTTGTATTCCACGCATGGCCATCCATACATCCAGGGACTGTTCCGTTCCATCCACTGTCACAGGGATACGGCCACTACCTTGAATGCCACGGATGTTCGGCGACAACGCCGAGCCATTCCGGTTGTCGGTGTTGTACACCCCGTTCATCCCCGCAAACACGTCTCCCGTCGAAACACCCCGGTAACGCTCCATGTACTTGCGGTCGACGTACAGGTTGGAAATATCCTTCTCGTAGACGTTGTCATGTCCCACCTCGTCCTTGGTACGCTCGGCAGTGACCAGTACGCCTTTCAGTTCAGTTGCATTCCTCGATGCACGGTCCTCGCCCGAAAGCTCGGGCAGTGCCGGACGCAGCGTGTAAGTGTCCTTTCCCGTCGCAATGGCCTCCAGGCCGCTGCCGGCAAGCAGTTGCCGGAACCCATCCCCCACCGCATGGCTGCCCCGAACACCGCCCGAATGCCGCCCTTGCAGGGCCGCTGCGTCGAAGGACAGCAGCACCCCGGCCTCTTGCGCAAAACGGTTGAGCACCTGGGCAAGCGGCCCCGCTTCGATGTCATAGCTGCGCAGGCCTTGCTGCGGCACGCCTTGCTCTGCGGACAAGGCCTGGGCATGGCTCTGGGATTCCGGCAAGAAGGCGGCCACGATGCACAGCAGCGTGGCGTTGAGGCGGAGATTTCGCCGTCCGCGGGCAAATTGCTTGCCAGCGAGAGACGGCGTGGCACGGGATTGAACTGCTCCAGGCATTGCGGTTCCAGGAAGAAGTAAAGTTAATGAGAACTGTTACGACTTGAAGGACACGCGAGCAAAGCCGAAAGTGCACCTTTCTGGAAAAAATTCTGGAAAAGCGGACGATCCGCCGCCGGAGCCGGGGTACAACCCGGCTCAGCGTGACGCGCCGCTCCTGGCCTGTTGCGGCAGGATCGTGGCCCAGTACCGGGTCAGATAGCGCACCCGCAGAGGAAAAGCGTCGGCCAGCATGCCCAGCGCCGCGTCCGTATCGTCCAGCGGAAACACGCCGGACACGCGCAAACCGGCCAGTTCGGGGGCACAGTCCATATAGCCCCTGCGGTGGCGCGCAAGTTCGGCCAGAAAATCGTGCAGGCGCATGTCCACGACGCTGAGCCGCCCGTCCCGCCACGCCCCTGCCCCCGCCGCATGCGGCCGCGGCATGTCCGTGCCATGGCTGTCGAAGCTCAGTTCCTGCCCCTCGGCGAGGCGGACCGCAGGCGCCATCGACAACGCCGGACGCACATCGACGGCGTGCTGCAGTACCTGCACGCTGGAACGCCCGTCGTGCAGCCGGACGACAAAGCGTGTTCCCAACGCGCGCACCCTGCCATGCGGGGTATGCACGATGAACGGGCGTGCGGCCCCGGCCATGTTGTCGGGCCGTGTTTCGATGAGAATTTCCCCGGCGTGCAGCAGAACCCGCCTTTCGAGATGATCGAACACCACATCGGCGGCACTGCGGGTGTTGAGGTACAGCAGCGAACCATCGGCGAGCACCTGCCGCTGCCGTTCCCCGACGCCGGTCCGGAAGTCGGCACGCAGTTCCGGCGAGGACAGGTGACGCCAGGTTTCCGCCCCCGTGAGCCCGGCACAAGCCGCGACGACCGCGCTTCGCAGCACCGCGCGCCTGGATGTTTTCTTCTGCGCCAGCACCGGAGAGGCGAACTTGCCAGGCACCTTTTCGAACAGGCTGCGTATCTGCTGAATCCGCGCCCATGCCTGCTGGTTGCACGGACTGGCGTCGAGCCATTGCTGCCAGTGGCGATGGTCCTGCTCGGTGGCGTCCTCTGCCTTCAGGCAGGCATACCAGAAGGCCGCTTCTTCGATGGGGCTGACCGACTTACTCATGCATGCACCCGGCCCGAGTCCGGCGGAAGATGCCCCGCCTCATGGCAGCATTGCACTGCAATGCACCATGGCGCGCGCCACGTAATTCTTGACGGAGCGCAGCGAAACACCGAGCCGCTCCGCGATTTCCGCGTACGGCAGTTCTTCGAACTGCGCCATGACGAATGCCTGCTTGACCTTGTGCCCCAGTCCATCGAGCATCTGGTCGATTTCCAGCAGCGCCTCTTTCATCAGCGCCTGGGTTTCGAGCGAGGGGATCTCGCTCTGCGGCATGTTCGCCAGCACTTCGAGATAGGTGCGTTCGATCGATTGGCGGCGGTAGAAGTTGGCCAGCAACCGCCCGGCGACGGTAGCCAGGTAGGCCCTGGGCTCGCGCAGCGCCATCTGCGTGCTGGTGTGCGCGCACAGCACACGGATGAAGGTGTCCTGCGCCAGATCTTCGGCATCGGCCTTGTTGCCCATTTTGGCCCGCAGCCATGCACTCAACCAGCGGTGATTGTTCTGGTAGAGCATGGCGACATCCTGCGCGAGCGCATCAGCTTCGGTCATTCCCATGATAGGCAAATGGCAAACTCACCAGATGATAACGATTCGCATTATATAGGGATTTTCTCAAGCCGGGCTCCCAGCGGAGCGGTGATATGGAGGGCCGGCATCGGCACGGCCCCGGACTGGAGTCTTTCCAGTCGATGCACCAGCACGGGTATCGCAGCCGAACAGCGGACGGACAGCAGAAGCTTTAGGGAGTTACAATTCCGCGTTTCGCTGCCCAAGCTGCACACCGGAGTCTCAGCAATGACCGCCGCCCTGACCGAAAACCTCAACATCGTCGCTTTCGACCACATGCCCTCGCCCGACGAGATCAAGGCCGCCGTACCGCTCACCGAGCGCGCGGCGGATTCGGTCGTGGCCGGACGCAAGGCCGTGATGGACATCCTCGATCGCAAGGACCCGCGCGTTTTCGTGGTTGTCGGACCGTGCTCGATCCACGACCCGGTCGCCGGTCTGGACTACGCACGCCGGCTGAAGCAGTTGGCCGACGAGGTCTCGGACGTGCTGCTGCTGGTGATGCGCGTGTACTTCGAAAAGCCGCGCACTTCCACCGGCTGGAAGGGTTTCATCAACGACCCCTTCATGGACGACTCCTTCCGCATCGACGTCGGCATGGAGCGTGCGCGCAGGTTCCTGCTCGACGTGTGCGAGATCGGCCTGCCGACCGCCACCGAGGCACTCGACCCGATCGCGCCGCAGTATTACGGCGACCTGATTTCATGGACGGCGATCGGCGCCCGCACTTCCGAATCGCAGACCCACCGCGAGATGGCCTCTGGCCTGTCCACGCCGGTCGGTTTCAAGAACGCCACCGACGGCGATATGGACGTGGCGATCAATGCCATCCTGTCGGCCGCCAGCCCGCACAGCTTCCTCGGCATCAACAGCCAGGGACAGTCGGCGATCACGCGCACCCGTGGCAACCGCTACGGCCACGTCGTGCTGCGCGGCGGCGGCGGCCGGCCGAACTACGACACGGTATCGGTCTCGCTGGCCGAACAGGCGCTTGCCAAGGCCAAGCTGGCGCAGAACATCGTCGTCGACTGCTCGCACGCGAACTCCTGGAAAAAGCCTCAATATCAGCCGCTGGTGATGAAGGACGTGATGCATCAGATCCGCGAGGGCAACGATTCGGTGGTCGGCCTGATGATCGAAAGCAACATCGAGGCCGGCAACCAGTCCATTCCTGCCGATCTGTCCCAGCTCAAGTACGGCTGTTCCGTGACCGACGCCTGCGTGGGCTGGGACACGACCGAAGAGATGATCCGCAATGCGGCAACGATGCTGCGCGAAGTCGCCGGCAAGCGGGAGAGCCGTCCATGAATCTCGTGGTGCTTGCCGAAGATGTCGACAGCATCGCGCTGAAGAACGTCGCCAAGCTGACGGGCGCGCGCGAAATCGTGCAGATCACGCCGCGCTCCTTCCGCCTGGTTGCGGCCCAGGCCCACCCCGATCTGGCCCGGAACTGCGCGGCTGGCGGACTGGATTACGCCTGGCTGCCCTCGGGCCGCCAGTTGCGCGATTTCGGCCTGTTCGTCACCGACATGGACTCAACCCTGATCAACATCGAGTGCATCGACGAAATCGCCGACATGCAGGGTCTGAAGGCCCAGGTCGCGCAGATCACCGAAGCGGCGATGCAGGGCGAAATCGACTTCCGCGAATCACTGGCACGCCGCGTGTCGCTGCTGGCGGGGCTGCCCGAAAGCGCACTGGGCGAAGTCTACGCCCACCGCCTGCAGCTGAACCCCGGTGCCGAGCGCCTGGTCAAGGGCCTGCAGCGCGCCGGCATTCGTACGGTGCTGGTGTCGGGCGGCTTCACCTATTTCACCGAACGCCTCAAGCAGCGCCTCGGTTTCGACTACGCCTTCGCCAACGAGCTGGAGGTGCTCGATGGCCGCCTGACCGGCCGCGTGCTGGGCGAAATCATCGACGGCGCGGCCAAGGCGAACCATCTCCTGCGCATCCGCGACGAGCTCGGCCTGCAGCCGCATCAGGTGATCGCAGCGGGCGACGGCGCCAACGACATCCCGATGCTGAACGCCGCCGGCTTCGGCGTGGCTTTCCACCCCAAGGCGGCCTTACGCCAGGTGGCGGACTGCTGCATCGAGCACAGCGGCCTGGACGGGCTGCTCGACCTCTTCGGCTGAACCGGCCGGACTCAGGCCCGGCCTCACCCGAGCCGGGCCCCGGTGGCGGCCTCCCCGGCCGTCTCGCTCAGCCGCCCAGCCGTCATGCGCAGCACCCTGGCGCAGCGGCGCGCGAGCGATTCGTCATGGGTGACGAGGATCAGCGTGGTACCGGCCTCGCGGTTGAGCGTGAACATCAGTTCGACGATGGCGCGGCCGGTTTCGGCATCGAGGTTGCCGGTGGGTTCGTCGGCCAGCAGCAGGCGCGGATTGGGCGCGAACGCGCGCGCCAGAGCGACGCGCTGCTGCTCGCCGCCGGACAGATGCTTCGGATAGTGCCGCAGCCGGCTTTCCAGCCCGACCCGCTGCAGCCACTGCGTGGCGATCTCGCGCGCCTGTGCCACGCCGGCCAGCTCCAGCGGCAGCATCACGTTTTCCAGCGCGGTCAGCGCCGGCAGAAGCTGGAACGACTGGAACACGAAGCCGATGGCTTCGCCGCGCAGTGCCGCGCGCGCATCCTCATCCAACTCGAAAAGCTCGGTGCCCCGCAGCCTGACCGACCCCGAGGCGGGAACATCGAGCCCGGCCAGCAATCCCAGCAGGGTCGACTTTCCCGAGCCCGATGCGCCGACGATGGCGACCGACTCGCCCGCCCCGACGGCGAAGCCGACATCCTGCAGAATATGCAGTTCGTCCTCGCCGTCGGCCACGCGCACGCGCTTGGACAAACGCTCGACCTCGATGACAGGAATGGAGATTTCAATGCCGCTGCGATCCATCGCTACCTTCTTTTTCATGCTGCTTTTCGTAGGCGCCGCCCACGCGGCGACGATTCTGGTGTGGGGCGACAGCCTGTCCGCCGGCTACGGCCTCGAGCCCGGCCGGGCGTGGCCCACCCTGTTGCAGACGCGGCTACAGGAGAAAGGGTTCCGCCATACCGTCGTCAATGCCAGCGTCTCGGGCGAAACCTCCGCCGGCGGCCGCTCGCGCCTGCCGGCCGCGCTCGAACGCCACAAGCCGGACATCGTCATCCTGGAACTCGGCGCCAACGACGGCCTGCGCGGCCTGCGCCCGCAACTGATGGCGGAGAACCTGGAAGCCATGATCGCCGCCTCCCGCGACGCCGGTGCGCAAATACTGCTCGTCGGCATGCAGATGCCGCCCAACTACGGCCCCGCGTATACACGCCGCTTCGCCCAGACCTTCGACGACGTCGCCAAAGCGCAGCAAGTGCCGCTGGTGCCCTTTTTGCTGGAAGGCTTCGCCGGCCAGCCCGAACGCTTCCAGGCCGACGGCATCCATCCCACGGCCGATGCTCAGCCGCTGGTGCTCGACACCGTCTGGCGCGGGCTCGAACCCCTGCTGAAGCGGAACTGAGCAGCTTCGTCCGTTCAGACCACCTTCAGCACCGGCTCGCCGGCAAGCATGCGGCCGATCACGGTGCCCGGCTCGCCCTGGGCCTCGGCGATCACTGCCTGCACCCCGGCCAGCGCGCTTTCGGCGCAGGCGATCAACAGCCCGCCCGAGGTCTGAGGATCGCTCACGAGCTTGCGCTGCCATTCGGGCGCCTCGTCCGGCAAGCGCACGTCGCTGCCATAGCTCGCCCAGTTGCGTGTCGATGCCCCGGTGGCCACGCCTTCCCGAAGCAGCGCGGCCGCCTCGTCGATGACCGGCAAAGCATCGAAACGCACTTCTGCGCCGAGCTTTCCGCCCCGGCACATTTCCAGCAGATGGCCGGCCAGGCCGAAGCCGGTGACGTCGGTGACGGCGTGCACCCCCTCCAGATCGGCAAGCCGTGCTCCGGCGCGGTTCAGCGTGGTCGTCCAGCGAATCATCTGCGCATAGCCCTGCGGCGTCAGCAACCCCTTCTTCAAGCCCGCCGACAGGATGCCGATGCCCAACGGCTTCGACAGCACCAGCACGTCACCGTCGCGTGCGCCGGCATTGGTCTTGACCTTGTCCGGATCGACCACGCCCAGCCCCACGAGGCCGTAGATCGGCTCCAGCACGTCGATGGAATGGCCACCGGCGATGGGAATGCCGGCGTCGCGGCACACCTCGGCGCCGCCCCGCAGGATCTCGCCGATGACTTCGCGCGGCAGCTTGTCGAGCGGCATGCCGACGATGGCCAGCGCGAGAATCGGCGTGCCGCCCATCGCGTAGACATCCGACAAGGCGTTGGTCGCGGCGATGCGGCCGAAGTCGCGCGGATCGTCGACGATCGGCGTGAAGAAATCCGTGGTGGCGACGACGGCCTGGCGGTCGTTGAGCCGATAGACCGCCGCATCGTCGGCGGTATCGGTGCCCACCAGCAGCTCGGGCGGCACCAGGCCGCCGGGCAACGTGGCGAGCAGTTCGGACAGCACGCCCGGCGCGATTTTGCAGCCGCATCCGCCGCCGTGGGAGAATTGCGTGAGTTTGATTTCGTTCATATTGAAAGAAGGAGCAGCGGGCGCGCGGGCCGGAACGGAAAGCGCAGCCGCGACGAAGATGAAGAAAGGCGTTGCGACCGTAGCACAGCTCTCCGGCTTTGACGAGATCATCGATGCCCGCAGCCCGGCCGAGTTCGCCGAGGACCGCATTCCGGGCGCAGTGAACCTGCCGGTGCTGGACAACGAGCAGCGCATCGTCGTCGGCACCCTGTACAAGCAGCAGTCTGCCTTCGAGGCCAGGCGGCTGGGCGGCGCCCTGGTCGCCGAGAACATCGCCCGCCATCTGCAGGACCATCTCAAGGACAAGCCCAGAAACTGGCGCCCGCTGATCTACTGCTGGCGCGGCGGACAGCGCAGCGGCGCATTCACGACCTGGCTGCGCATGGTGGGCTGGGACGCGCATCAGCTCCAGGGCGGTTACAAGCGCTTCCGCCACCACGTCATCGAAGAAATCGCCCATTTCGCGCCCGCGCTGCGCTGGCGCGTCATCTGCGGCCCCACCGGCAGCGCCAAGACGCGCGTGCTCGAGGCGCTGGCGCGCGCCGGTGCGCAAACGCTCGACCTGGAGGACCTGGCCGCCCACAAGGGATCGGTGCTCGGCGCCCTGCCCGACCGCCCCCAGCCGACACAAAAGCACTTCGAGACCGCGTTGTGGACCCGGCTGAGGGCCTTCGACCCGGCCCGCCCCGTCCATATCGAAGCCGAGAGCCGCAAGATCGGCGCCCTGTTCCTGCCCGAGCCCCTGATCATGGCCATGCGCCGCTCACCCTGCGTCGCCATCGAGGCCACGCGCGAAGCCCGGCTGGCCTTTCTGGTGCGCGACTACGCCTACCTCGGCGACGACATCGCCCGCCTGCAGTCCAACATCGACCGCCTCGCGGAACTGCAGAGCCGCAAGACCATCGCACAATGGCACGCACTGGCCGAAACTCGCGCCTTGCCCGAACTTTTCGGCGAACTGATCGACCTGCACTACGACCCCCACTACCGCCGCTCGCAAAACGGCAACTACTTCGCCTTCGGCACCGCTCCCCGGCTGGAAACCGACGACTTGGGCCCGGCCGGCATCGATGTTCTGGCCCGGCGGATACTGCAGACCGACCCGGCACAAGAGCGGGCCGCTGCGCCCGTTCAGGGCAGCACCAGCGTCCCGGGCTGACCACGCACGGCGCACACGCGCTGCACCGCAGCCGGACGAGGTGAATGCACCTCGCCCTGCTCGAACGCGACGACGGTCCATTCGCCCCTCAGCCGTTCGAGCAGTTCGTTGGGGCGCAGCAGGAAATCCGGATTGCTCGGCTTGCCGAAGCGCTCGTTGCCGAGCATGAAAGTCTCGTAGATCAGCACCCCGCCAGGCCGCAGCAACACCAGCAACTGCGCCAAGTAGGGGCGGAACAGGTAGTTGGTGACCACGACGGCATCGAACTGGCGCCCGCCATAGGGCCACGCCCCACCTTCCAGGTCCGCCTCGCGGGTGCTTACCTTGGGCAGGCCCTGCAACAACTGCAGGGCAATGCCGTCCCGGTCGACGGCTTCCACGCGGAACCCGCGCTGTGCCAGCCAGCGCGCATGGCGGCCGCTGCCGCAGGCATAGTCGAGTACTTCGCCGCCGGAAGCGATCAGCGGCGCAAAGCGCGTCACCCAGCCGGAGGGGGTTGCCGCAGCGGTGTGCAGGACGTCGTGCATGAGAGAGTTCCACTTGTCGTTGGACGTGCAGCACGCATTCTAACCAGCTCGCCCGCCCGCTGCGCCCGGCAGCACGCATGGCATCCGGCATGATCGGTGAATGGTTGCGGCATGCCGATGCATCCTGTCCCGGATCTGTGCTATAGAATTCAGCCACTCGCCAGCGCTCCCGCCTGGCCCGTTTCTGAAAAGGCAATGGATCGCGCCGTGGGCAAGGACGTTTCAGCTTCAGGACGAATCCCGATGCCGGCCCGTGTCGGCGCAGGGCTTGCGCTGTTCATCGCCCTACGCCCGTCCGCCGCCGCCGACACCCAGCCATCGCCAACTGCCGACGCGCCTTGGATGTGGCTGCCGCTGTGCCTGCTGGCGGGGATCGTGCTGGGCTATGTCCTGGCACGCCGCCGCGCCGTTCCCGCCGCGCCAGCGCCAGCGCCAGCGCCAGCGCCAGCGCCAGCGCCAGCGCCAGCGCCCGGGCCCGAGCCGGCGCCCGACGTGCCCGATACCGCGGCCCGCGCGGTGGAGCAAGCCCTGCTCCTGCAGGGCGACAGCCTTTATCTGGACATGCTCGAATCCGTCAACGAGGTCATTTTCCGCACCGACCCGCAAGGACGCCTCATTTATCTGAACAGCGTGTGGCGCAAGCTGAGTGGCCATGGCATCCAGAACAGCCTCGGCAAGCCGCTGTACGAGTTCTTCCATCCCGACGACCGGGACACCGCGGCGCAACTGTTGCGCAACCTGACGACCGGCGCGAGCGATGTCTGCGAACACGAATTCCGCCTCCGCACCCGTGGCGGCGAAATCCGCTGGATCGAGGTCACCGCGCGTCGCGCGCGGGGCGCGGAGTTGGGCGAAGCGGGCCTGACCGGCACCGTGGACGACGTCTCGGCGCGCAAGGTCGCCGAACTGAGCCTGCGCAACCTCAACCAGGAGCTGGAGGCCCGCGTCCGGTTGCGCACGGCCGAGCTCGAGGCGTCGAACCGCGGGCTGGAAGCCTTTTCGTACTCGGTCTCGCACGACCTGCGCGCGCCGCTGCGCGCGATCGACGGTTTCGCCCGCATCCTCGAAGACGAACTGGATGGCCGTATCGAAGCCCGTCCCCGCGAACACCTGGCGCGCATCCGCAAGGCAACCGAACGCATGGCGCAGTTGATCGACGCACTGATCAATCTCGCCCTGCTGACCCGGCAGCCCTTGCAAAAGGAGACGTTCGACCTGTCGGAGCTTGCCCACCAGATCATCGACGAGCTTCAGGCCGAACAGCCCGGACGCGAGGTGGAGGTCGAGATCACCCAGGGACTCAATGTCACCGCCGACCGCGCACTGATCTTCTCCATGCTCGACAACCTGTTGCGCAACGCATGGAAGTTCACCGCTCAGCGCAGGCCGGCCCGGATCGCGCTGAGCGCCGAGCGCATCAACGACCGCCGCGTGTTCTGCGTCGAGGACAACGGCGCCGGTTTCGACATGAATCACGCCGGCAACCTGTTCCGGCCGTTCTATCGCATGCATGCGAACGAGGCGTTTCCCGGCACCGGCATCGGGCTGGCGACCGTGCAGCGCATCGTGCAGCGCCACGATGGCTCGATCTGGGCGGAGTCCCGCCCGGGCGAAGGCGCACGTTTCTTGTTCACTCTCGGACAATGAGGTGAAAACGTGACGGGATGCCCGGGTCGGTACGCTGTTTTGAGCTTTAATCGTCGGCGGCGACGCGAATTTTGTGCACTGCAGTATAATCAGTGATTAACACAGTTAATTTATGCAAACGCCCTGTTTCATGGGCAGAAGCGCCAGAGAACTCATCCAGAACAGGTTGCAGCCATGAAAGACATGCACTATCTCTCCCCGCTCCTCGAGCCGCGTTCGGTCGGGATCATCGGTGCCAGCGAACGCGAAGGCTCGCTGGGCAGCGTACTGGTCCGGAACATGCTCGATGCGGGCTACAAGGGCAAGCTGTTCGCCATCAACCCCAAGCACGAGTCGGTGCATGGCGTCGCCTGCTACAAATCGGTGGAAGATGTCCCCCAGCGCCTCGACCTGGTCGTGATCGCCGTGCGCGCGGAAAAGACGCCCGCGATCATGGATAGCTGCGGGCGCGCGGGCGTCAAGGCCGCGATCCTGCTGTCGGCGGGCTTCTCCGAAGCCGGGCCGCGCGGCGCCCTGCTCGAACGCCAGGTCATCGACGCCGCCCACCGCCACCGCATCCGCCTGCTGGGCCCCAACTGCCTGGGCATCATGCGCCCGCAGCTCGGCCTCAATGCCACCTTCGCCCATGCCAGCGCGCAGAAAGGCAGCATCGGCCTGATTTCGCAGTCGGGCGCGCTCTGTACCGCCATCCTCGACTGGGCCAAGCCGAACAACGTCGGCTTCTCGGCCGTCGTTTCGCTGGGCACCTCGTCCGACATCGACTTCGGCGACGTGCTCGAATACATGATTTCCGACCCGCGTACCGAGAGCATCTTCCTGTACGTGGAAGGCGTCCGCGACGCACGCCGCTTCATGAGCGCCCTGCGCGGCGCGGCGCGGGTCAAGCCCGTGCTGCTGATCAAGGCCGGCCGCCACCCGGAGGCCTCGCGTGCCATCCTTTCCCACTCCGCGTCGCCGATCGGCGACGACGCGGTGTTCGACGCGGCGCTGCGCCGCGCTGGCGTGATCCGCCTGTACAACCTCGGCCAGCTGTTCGCCGCGGCCAATGCGCTGTTTTCGCACTTCCGCCCGCGCGGCAACCGCCTGGCGGTCATCACCAACGGCGGCGGCCCGGGCATCATGGCGGCCGACCGTGCGGCCGACATCGGCATTCCGCTGGCCGAATTCGCCGACAGCACGATGGAGAAGCTCAACGCCGTGCTGCCGGCGAACTGGTCGAAGGGCAACCCCGTCGACATTCTCGGCGATGCCAATGCCGACCGCTATGGCAAGGCCCTGAAGGCCGTACTCGAAGGTCCGAACGTGGACGGCGTGCTGGTGATGCTGACACCGCAAGGCATCACCAACCCCGGCGATGTCGCCGACGTGCTGATCGAACTGGAGAAAACCGCCGACAAGCCGGTCGTCGCCTGCTGGATGGGCGAGGACCTGGTCACCGAATCGCGCCAGAAATTCAGCACGGCCGGCATCCCCCACTTCCAGACGCCGGAACCCGCGGTCGAGCTGTTCAGCCACATCTCGGCCTACTACCGCAACCAGAAGCTGCTGATGCAGACGCCGTCGTCGCTGTCGCACCTGTCACCACCCTCGATCGAGAGCGCGCGCTTGGTGATCGAGATGGCGCTGTCCGAGCGCCGCAAGAAGCTCAACGAGATGGAATCGAAGGCGCTGCTGGCCGCCTTCCGCATTCCCATCGCGCAGACCGTCGTTGCGCGCTCCGCCGCCGAGGCGATGGTGCTTTCCGCCGAAATCGGCCTGCCGGTGGTGATGAAGATCGACTCGCCGAGCATCGTGCACAAGTCCGACGTCGGCGGCGTGCGCCTCAACATCCGCAGCCTGGCCGCGGTGCGCTCGACCTACCAGGAAATCCTCGACGAGGTGAAGCGCGTGCAGCCCGACGCGGTCATCAACGGCATCGCCATCGAACCGATGATCCAGAAGCGCAACGGCCGCGAACTGGTCGTCGGCGTGAAGCGCGACCCAGTGTTCGGCCCGGTGATCACCTTCGGCGAAGGCGGCAACCTGGTCGAGGCCAACCGCGACATCGCCGTCGCCCTGCCGCCGCTCAACAGCTATCTCGTCAAGGACATGATTCGCTCGACCCGGATCTCGACGCGCCTGGCCGAGTTCCGCCATCTGCCCGCGGTCGACATGAATGCGCTGGAGCTGGTGCTGCTGCGGGTCTCGGAAATGACCTGCGAACTGCCGTGGATCACCGAGATGGAGATCAACCCGCTGATCGTCGACGAGAACGGCGCGGTGGCGGTCGACGCCAGCATCATCGTGGACAACGTGTCGCCGACCGCGGACCGCTACGATCACATGGCGATCCACCCCTATCCCTCGCACCTGACCCAGCACTGGATCGTGCCGGACGGCACCACCGTGACGATCCGCCCGATCAAGCCCGAGGACGCCGAACTCGAGGTCGAGTTCGTGCGCGGACTCTCGTCCGAGACCAAGTACTACCGCTTCATGAACACCATGCGCGAACTGCCGCCGGCGATGGTCGCGCGCCTGACTCAAATCGACTACGACCGTGAAATGGCCTTCCTCGCCACGCTCGAAGTCGATGGCAAGGAGAAGGAAATCGGCGTCTGCCGCTACGCGGTGAACCCCGATGGTGAGTCCTGCGAATTCGCCGTGGTCGTGGCCGACGACTGGCAGCACCGCGGCCTCGCGCGCAAGCTGATGGGCGTGCTGATCGAGACCGCCCGCAGCCGCGGCATCTCGTACATGAACGGCGTCTTCCTGTCGAACAACGAGCGCATGCTCAAGTTCGTGCAGAAGCTCGGCTTCGTGCTCAGCAACGATCCCGAGGACAACACCGTCAAGCTCGGCGTGCTGGCGCTGCAGGACTGATGGCGATGGCAGCAGGCATCGAGCGCATCGACTTCCATGGTCTGCCGGCGCTGCGGCTGAGCACCGCCGCCGATGCCAGCGCGGTGCTCTCCCTGTACGGCGGGCAACTGCTGTCGTGGGTGCCCGCGCGCGGGCGCGAACGCCTCTATCTAAGCGAGCGCGCCCGCTTCGGCAACGGCCCGGTGCGCGGCGGCGTGCCGGTGTGCTTTCCGCAATTCGCCGCCCAGGGCACGCTGCCGCGCCACGGCTTCGCCCGCACCAGCGTGTGGACGGTCGCAGAACAGCGCACCGGCGACGACTTCGCGCTCGCCACCCTGCGCCTCGCGGATGACCCGCAGAGCCTCGCGCTGTGGCCGCATCCGTTCACGCTGGAACTCACCGTGGCCATCGACGGCGGCCGTCTCGATCTCGAACTGGAAGTCATCAACAGCGGCCACACGCCCTTTGCCTTCACCAGCGCACTGCACACCTATCTGCGCGTCGCCGAACTGGAGGAATGCCGCCTGCAGGGCCTGCACGGCTTCGAATACCGCGATGCGCTGGGTGCCGGCGAAGGCCTGCGGCGCGACTCCGGCGACGTGCTGCTGTTCGACGGTCCCATCGATCGCCATTACCGCAACGTCGAGCGCCCGCTGCTGCTGCGCGACGATGGTGGCGCGCTGGGCATCGACGCCGAAGGCTTCCCCGACGTGGTGGTGTGGAACCCCTGGGAAGACGGCAACGCGCGCATCGACGACATGGCCCCGCGCGACTTCCGCCGCATGCTGTGCATCGAGGCCGCCGCCATCCACCGGCGCATCGCGCTGGACCCCAGCGAAACCTGGCACGGGCGGCAGACCCTGGTCTGCCTCTGAGGGTTTCCCGCGTCAGCGCCCGCGCTTGCTCGCATACATGGCGCGGTCGGCGTGTGCGAGCAAGGCGGCGCTGGTTTCGCCGTCAGCCGGAAAGCATGCCGTGCCGATGCTCGCGCCGACCGTGAGCCCGTGCTCGCCGTAAGGCTGCGGCCGGGCGATGATCTCGCCCAGCTTGGCGATCAGCCCAGGCAGGTTCTCCCGATCCTGGAGATTCTCCATGATGACGACGAATTCGTCGCCGCCCAGGCGGACGATGGTGTCGCTGGCTCGCAAGGCTTCGCTCAACCTGCGCGCGGTTTCCTGCAGGACATTGTCGCCGGCGGCATGCCCCCAGGTGTCGTTGATGGGTTTGAAGCGATTCAGGTCGAGGAGCAGGACGCAGCCAGGCTCCCCGCTGCGCCGTGCACGCGCCAGCGCCCGCGTCAGTTCTTCTTCGAGCGCCAGGCGGTTACCCAGGCCGGTCAGCGGATCGCGGCGGGCGGCCTCCTGCAGCACCGTCTCGTTGTCGCGCAGTTGTCCGATGACGCTGGCGAGCTTGATCATCAGTTCGTCGTAGGCGCGCATGACGTCGCCCAGTTCGTCGTTGTGCCGGTGCATTTCCTCTTCCAGCGGCGCCAGGTCGCCGGAGCCGGCACTGGCGCGGATAGCGGCCTGGAAACGGGCGAGCGGCTCGCTGATCATGCGCCGGAAGATGAGCAGCGTCCCGCCCAGCAGGACGCCGAACAACGCGGAAAACAGCGCCAGATAGCGCCACAGCACTTCGAGCATGACCGCCGCGATCGACGGCGGATGGAAAGCCACCGCCAGTTCGCCCAGCGCGAACTCTCGCCCGCGCTCGTCTTCATAGACGATGGGCAGGCGGCCGACGGTCGCCTTGCCCGCCCCCTCCCCCGTTTCGTCCCAGGCTGCGCCGGCCAGCAGATGCTGTCCCTGGCAACGCTCGTCGAGGCGGGCGGCGAGCACGGCCGGCTGGTGCGCCAGGGCGTCGAGGATGCCGCTCGCGGTCGCGTTGTCGCAGTCCCACAGCGGCTTGACCAAGGAACGGGCGAAAGTCTCCAGCGTTCTCTCGCGCTCGGCGATTTCCTCTCCCTGCTTCGTCTGGTAGGCGATCAGCACCGTACCCAGGGTGGCCAGCACGAACGCCAGCAGAAGCGGAGCCAGCAACTGCCGGACGAACTGCCGGAACAGCGGGCGGCGCGGCCGCGGCGGGGGGCTGTCGGGCACGGGCGTCATGGCGCTTCCGGCAGGATCTGGAGCCAACGCCAGGCCGGCGGCACCAGTTCCGGCCCGTAGAAGGGATTGTCGATGTCGATGACGACACGGCCGCGCAACACGTCCGGCGACGGCACCCGGCGATAGCGCTCCCAGATGCGCAGGAATTCGCCGCTATCGACGAGCATTTTGAAACCCCGGCTCAGCGCATCGTAGACCTCGTCCGCATCGGCCTTGGGCGAGACCCAGACGAAGCGATACCAGGGATAGCGGATGATCACGTGCGGATCGATCGTCAGCTGGGGAAATTTCTTGCGGAAATGGGGCAGGAAATGGGTCAGCGTTTCTTCCAGCCCGAGCGGAAAGAGGTCGAGCAGGCCGGCTTCCATCTGCAAGGCGAACTCCCCGTCGGCCCAGTCCTTGATTTCCTTGGTCGCAATCCCCGCGCCGCGATACACCTCGACATCCATCCAACCGACGTTCTGGCCCATGTTGAAGCGGCGCAGGTCAGCGGCGCTGCGCACACCGGCCAGCATGTCACGCCGGCGCTCGAGGAGCAGATTGATGCGATAGCCCAGCAGGCCGCGATCGAGCGGGATCGGGATCATCCGCAAACGTCCCTCGCGCACCAGCCGCAAACGGGCCGGGGTGACCGGCATCATGTCCACATGCACATGCCCGTCGCTGATCATGTGCAGGTTGCGCCGCTCATTGCCGTGTGGCGCATCCACCAGTTCGGCCTCCACGCCGCCGGCGGCCAGCGCCGCCGCGACAAGCGCCCGGGCATGCTGGAGGTGGGGTTCGTTCTGCACCACCAGCGCCCGCGGCGCGGCGCCGGACAGCCCGGCGAACAGCAGCCCGGCCAGCAGCGCGAGCACGCGGCATGCCGTACCCTGCCTGCAAGAAATGGGGACCAGCCGAGTCGGACGCATCGCCGGCATTATCCGCAATACCCTTGCAGTATCAATGTGATGAATTTGGCAATCGAAGTGTCATGTCCTGGCCGACGGCCGCAAGATCTTGCCTCCACGGCGCCATCTATAGCACTATCGCCGCCCCGCTTCGTTTCTTCTCCGCCCGCCGCCGGCGGGCCGCTTCCCATGCTCCCACCCATCGAACACCGCATTGCCGAAGAAATCGGCGTTTCCCCGCGCCAGGTCATTGCCGCCGTACAGTTGCTGGACGATGGCGCGACCGTTCCCTTCGTCGCCCGCTACCGCAAGGAAGTCACCGGCGGGCTGGACGACACCCAGCTGCGCACGCTGGAAGAGCGCCTGGGCTACCTGCGCGAACTGGAAGACCGCCGCGCCACGGTGCTCGCGTCGATCGAGGAACAGGGCAAGCTCGGCGCCGAGCTTCGCGCCGAAGTCGAGCACGCCGATACCAAGCAGCGCCTCGAAGACCTCTACCTGCCCTACAAGCCCAAGCGCCGCACCAAGGCGCAGATCGCCCGCGAAGCCGGGATCGGGCCGCTGGCCGAGGCCTTGCTCGCCGACCCGGCGCTGACGCCCGAAACCGAAGCCGAGCAGTACCTCAACGCCGAAGCCGGTTTCACCGACACCAAGGCGGTGCTGGACGGCGCACGCCAGATCCTGATGGAAGCCTTCGCCGAAGACGCCGCCCTGCTGGGCGAACTGCGCGGCTACCTGCACGAACACGGCCTGGTGCGTTCAGCGGTGATCGAGGGCAAGGAAACCGAAGGCGCCAAGTTCCGCGACTGGTTCGACTTCCAGGAGGCCATCGCCAGCATGCCCTCGCACCGCGCGCTGGCGCTGCTGCGTGGCCGCAATGAAGGCGTGCTGCGCCTGACGCTGGACGTCGAACGCGCCGACGCCGACGCGCCCCATCCTTGCGAAGGCCGCATCGCCGCCCGCTTCGGCGTCCGCAACCAGGGCCGCCCGGCCGACCGCTGGCTGGCCGACACCGTGCGCTGGGCATGGAGCGTCAAGATCTCCATCCATCTCGAACTGGAACTGATGGGCGAACTGCGCGAACGCGCCGAGGAAGAGGCCATCCGCGTCTTCGCCCGCAACCTGAAGGACCTGCTGCTCGCCGCGCCGGCCGGCACGCGCGCCACCATCGGGCTGGACCCTGGCATCCGCACCGGCGTCAAGGTCGCCGTGGTCGATGCCACCGGCAAGCTGGTCGACACCGCCACGGTGTATCCCTTCGAACCGCGCCGCGACCGCGAATCCGCCATCGCCACCATCGCCGCGCTGGCGAAGAAGCACGCGGTGGAGCTGATCGCGATCGGCAACGGCACCGCCTCGCGCGAAACCGACGCGCTGACGGCCGAGCTGATGAAGCGCCACCCGGATCTGCCGCTGACCAAGATCGTGGTGTCGGAAGCCGGCGCCTCGGTGTATTCGGCGTCCGAACTGGCCGCGCGCGAGTTCCCCGATCTCGACGTCAGCCTGCGCGGCGCGGTCTCCATCGCCCGCCGCCTGCAGGACCCGCTGGCCGAACTGGTCAAGATCGACCCCAAGTCGATCGGCGTCGGCCAGTACCAGCACGACGTCAACCAGGGCCGCCTGGCCAAGAGCCTGGACGCCGTGGTCGAGGACTGCGTAAACGCCGTCGGCGTCGATGTGAACACCGCCTCGGCGCCGCTGCTCGCCCGCATCTCCGGCCTGAACGCCACGCTCGCCGGCAACATCGTCGAGTACCGCAATGCCAAGGGCCCGTTCCGCAGCCGCGACGCGCTGAAGGACGTACCGCGCCTCGGCCCCAAGACCTTCGAGCAGGCCGCCGGCTTCCTGCGCATTCCGAGCGGCGACAACCCGCTCGACGCCTCCTCCGTCCACCCCGAGGCCTATCCGGTGGTCGAACGCATCCTCGCCAGGGTGCAGAAGAGCGTGCGCGAGTTGATGGGCAACGGCAGCTTCCTCAAGAGCCTGAAAGCAACGGAATTCACCGACGAGCGCTTCGGCCTGCCGACGGTGCAGGACATCCTCGCCGAACTCGAGAAACCCGGCCGCGACCCGCGCCCCGAGTTCCGCACCGCCAGCTTCCGCGAAGGCGTCGAGACACTCAAGGACCTGCAGCCCGGCATGCAGCTCGAAGGCGTGGTCACCAACGTCACCAACTTCGGCGCCTTCGTCGACATCGGCGTGCATCAGGACGGGCTGGTGCACATCTCCGCGCTGTCCAACACCTTCGTCAAAGACCCGCACAGCGTCGTCAAGGCCGGACAGGTGGTCAAGGTCAAGGTGCTGGAGGTCGACATCCCCCGCCACCGCATCGCGCTGACCATGCGGCTGAGCGATGAAGCCGCGCCGAAGCGCAACGACCACGGCAGCCGCGGCGATGCCCGCGGAGACCGCCGCAGCGACGAGCGCCGCAGCGGCGGCAATGCGCGCGCCGCTTCTTCCGCACGCCAGGGCCAGGACAAGCCCGCCGCCGGCAACGCGCTGGTCGAAGCCTTCGCCCGCGCCCGCGGCAGCAAGTAACAAAAGGATGCCAGCATGAAACCCGTAATCCACGGCATCAAGCATTGCGACACGATGAAGAAGGCCTTTGCCTGGTTCGACGCGACGGGTGTCGCCTACGACTTCCACGACTACAAGAAGTCGGGCATCGACGCCGCCACGCTGGCGCGCTGGTGCGGCACACTCGGCTGGGAGGCGCTCGTCAACAAGCGCGGCACCACCTGGCGCAAGCTCTCGCCCGAACAGCAGGCCATCGCCACGACGGCGGACGCGATCGCGCTGATGCAGGCGCAGACGAGCCTGATCCGCCGCCCGGTCGTCGAAACCGCCGGGGGCGGACTGATCGTCGGCTTCGATCCCGAACGCTTCGCCGCCGCCTTCAACGGAGCCTCACGATGAATTCCCCCCTGCCCTCCAGCTACGTCCAGCGCTTCTTGCTGGAAGACCTCGACATCCGCGGCGCCGTCGTGCGCCTGACCGACGTGTGGCAGGCGCTGCAGGCCGGACGCGACTACCCACCGGCCGTCGCCCGCCTGCTCGGCCAGATGAGCGCGGTATCGGCGGTGATCGCCGGCAACCTCAAGCAGCCCGGCCGGCTCACCTTCCAGGTCAGCGGCCACGGGCCGGTCAGCCTGCTGGTGGTCGATTGCGCAGAAACGCTGAACCTGCGCGGCTACGCCAAGTCCGAGGGCGCACCGGCCGGTGGCACGCTCGCCGAACTCGTCGGCGACGGCCGCCTGCAGTTGTCGCTCGACATTCCCGGCCTGGACCAGCCCTATCAGAGCCTGGTGCCACTCGAGGGCGAGAGCATCGCCGCGGTATTCGAGCACTATCTGGCGCAGTCCGAACAGCAGCCGGCGGGCCTGTGGCTGGCCTGCGGCGCGGATGCGGCGGTCGCGCTGTTCGTGCAGAAGCTGCCGGGCGCGGACCTGAAGGATCTCGACGGCTGGTCGCGCGTGCAGCAGCTCGCCGCCACCGTGCGCGACGACGAGTTGCTCGGGCTCGACGCCGCCGAGATCCTGCGCCGCCTGTTCGCCGAGGAAAACGTCCGCCTGTTCGAGGCCCGCGCCGTCACGCACGACTGGCCGGCAGACCCCGAAAAGGTCGCCGCCATGCTGCTGGGGCTGGGCGAGGAAGCGCTGCGCGAGCTGCTTGCCGAGCATGGCGAGATCGTCGTGCACGACGACTTGTCGAACCACAGCTACCGCTTCGACGCCGCGGACGTCGATGCGCTGTTCAGGGCGCGTACGCTGCACTGAACACCCTGCTCCGCCACCGCCCGGTAAAGGATGGCGGCACAAGGGGCGGGGCTGGCGGCATGGCGGGCGCGCTCCTCGTCGCGACACGAAGCTTGACCACCCGCCGGCAAATATCAAACAATAGTGTTTCTCATTATTGTTTGATATTTGCCGGATGCCGCTCATGCCTCGCTACCGGATGCCCTGCATCCCGCCCACACGCAACGACCTCCCCGCACCCTGAGGGCGTACCGTGGACACCTACACCGGCACGGTCGTCGACCTCTATCGCCAGCACCACCCCTGGCTGCTGGGCTGGCTGCGGACGCGCCTTGGCGGCTGCCCCCACAACGCCGCCGACCTGGCACACGACACTTTTCTGCGCCTGCTCGGCAACCGGCGGCAGATCGAGAACCTCGACCAGCCACGCGCCTACCTGACGACGATCGCCCGCGGCCTGGTCATCGACCACTGGCGGCGGCGTGATATCGAACAGGCCTGGCAGCAGGCAGCCGCCCTGCTGCCCGAAGCGCAGGCGCCATCGCCCGAAACCCGTGCGCTGGCCATCGAAGCGCTGCTGCGCATCGACGCCATGCTCGAGGGGCTGCGCCCCAAGGTGCGCGAGGCCTTCCTGCTCGCCCAGCTCGACGGCCTCGGCTATGCCGAAATCGGCACCCTTCTGGGCGTCTCGGAACGCATGGTCAAGAAGTACATGGCCCAGGCCATGCTCGCCTGCGTGACGACACTCGACGGAAACGGCCTGGATGCCGCCTGAAGCGGGCAATGGCAGGCCGCCCGGCGCCACTGCGCTGCAACAGGCGGCGGAATGGTTCGCCGTACTGCACGACAACACGGCCGGCGAAGACGAACGGCGGCGCTGGCAGGCGTGGCTGGCGGCCAGCGCCGAAAACCGTCTCGCCTGGGCCCGGGTCGAGACGGTGACCCGTTCCTTCGCCTCCCTCGGCACCCACACCCAAGCGGACACGGCGCACGACATCCTGTCCTGCCCCCCTTCCCGCGCACGCCGCCGCGTTCTGAAGCTGCTCGCCGGCGGCGGCGTGGCCACGCTCGGCGGCTGGCTCGGCCACACCCTGCTCACGGCCCACGGCTGGCGCACGCAACTCGCGGTCTGGCGCGCGGACGAGCGCACGGCGATCGGCGAGGTGCGCGAACTGACGCTCGCCGACGGCAGCCAATTGTGGCTCAACACCCGCAGTGCGGCCGATCTGGACTACGGTCCGCGGCTGCGCCGCATCCTGTTGCACGCCGGTGAACTCCTGCTCGACACCGCACCCGACCCCGCGCAGCCGCCCCGCCCGCTGGTCGTCGATACCCAGCACGGCCGCCTCACCGCCCTCGGTACCCGGTTTTCCGTCAGCCTCGAAGACGAAGCCACCCTGGTTGCGGTGTTCGACGGCATGGTCGAGATCGCCCCGCGCGACGCACCCGCGCAGATCATTCCTGCCGGCCGGCAGATCCGCTTCTCCCGCCATTCGGCGGCGCCCGCCACCCCCGCCCGAAGTGCCCGCGAAAGCTGGACCCGCGGCCTGCTGGTCGCCGATGACCGCAGGCTGGACGATTTCGTCGCCGAACTCTCGCGCTACGTCTCCGTGCGCATCGAGGTGGCGCCGGACATCGCCGCGCTGCGCCTGGTCGGGGTGTATCCGATCCGCGACCCTGCCCGCGACGTGGGCCGTGCGCTGACGGCCGTCCAGCAGGCCCTGCCGGTGCGCGCTCGCCAGCTCGATTCACACGACTGGCGCATCGAGGCGCGCTAGCGCCCCGTCCGGCGCGCAGAAATTTTTTCCGCGCGCCGGTTCCCTTTTTCGCACGCCGTCCGGCATGCGTGGTGAACATCCGCTCAAACACCCATAACGACGTTCATCACCATGACTCTCTTGCCCCTCTCCTTCGGCCGCCTGATGGCACCGGCGCTGGCCAGCGCTGCGATGCTGCTGTCCGGCGCCGCCCAGGCCCAGCATGCCCCTCTCCAGCGGCACTACTCGATTCCCGCCGGCGCACTGTCCTCCACGCTCACCCGTTTCGCCGCCGACGCCGGCCTGTCGCTGTCGGTGGACGCCGCGCTGGTGGCCGGGCGCGACAGCGCCGGCCTGAACGGCGTGTATGGCGTGGATGACGGTTTTGCACGGCTGCTGGCCGGCAGCGGCCTGATCGCAACGCGCGAACCCAACGGCACCTGGGTACTGCGTCCAGCGCCGCAACAACAAGCCCCGGTGCTGAGCGAAGTCCTGGTCAGCGCCCCGCCCGATTCCCAGGGCGTGCGCACCATCGGCCGCGGCACGCTCGATGCGCTGGGCAACGGCGACATCACCGGCATCCTGCGCGTCCTGCCCAACGTGCAGTTCGACAACCGGCAGTTGCATACCGGCCAGCAAGGCGAAATCGCTCCGGCGGACATCAGCATCCACGGCGCCAAGTTCTACAACAACCTGTACCTGATGGACGGCATGTCGTTCAACAACGACATCAACCCGGCCAACCGCATCAGCGACGGCACCGCCGGTACCAACAACAACACCGCGCCGCCCTCGGCCAGCCAGGGCTTCGCCATCGACACCAGCCTGCTGTGCAACATCACGGTGCGCGACGCCAACGTGCCGGCCGAATTCGGCCGCTTTTCGGGCGGGGTGATCGCCGCCGATACCTGCGCCCCCACACGCAGCTTCGGCGGGCAGGTATCGGTCGAGCGCACCCGCTCGGCATGGACCGAGTACAAGCTCACCCCGGACCAGGAGATCGACTACCACCAATCGTCCACCGCCGAGCAGCAGCCCGAGTTCGACAAATGGACCTACCGCCTCGCCCTGCAGGGCAAGCCCAGCGAGAACATCGGCCTGATCGGCAGCTTCGTGCGCAAATCTTCCGAGATTCCGTTGCGCGGATACTCCGGCGGCCTGGCCAGTACGACGGACGGCAATGACAAGACCCAGCGCCGCCAGAGCGAGAACTTTTTCGTACGCGGCTTCTGGACACCCGGCGGAGGCGTCGAGGGCGACCTTTCGCTGCTGTATGCGCCAAGCACGGGGCGCTACTTCATCGCCGACGGCAAGAACACCGATTTCGAGCTGAACAGCGGGGGCTACGGCATCAATATCGGGCTGGCCCACCCGCTGGGCGACCATGCGGCACTCAGCCACCGCCTGAGCTGGAACAGCATGGAAAGCTCTCGAAGCTCGGATGCTACGACCTGGAAGGGCTGGCGGCGCTCCGACGAAAAGGACTGGGGCGTGCAGACCGGCACTGCCGCCAATGGCTGGATGAGCTTCGAAGGCGGCTGGGGAGATGTCGACCAGACGCAGGAGTCCATCACCTGGCAGACGAAGGCCGACTGGGAACCCGTGCGTCTCCTTGGTATCGACCACCACTTCCAGGCCGGCTTCGAATTGAACCGCCAGGAACAGAGCTACCATCGCAAGACGACCTACACGCAGTACACCGTGTCGGCGGATACGGCCACCTGCAACATGGCCGGCGGCGGCGTGGACACCGAGACCTGCTCGCTGTCGTCGCCGTGGAATTCGTCGGCGGGGGGGCAATACCTGCGGCAGCGGCTGATCTACTTCGCCGGCAAGTTCGACCTCGTCAACACCAACCGCGCCTTCTTCGTCCAGGACGAAATGCGCCTGGGCAACGTACGCCTGCGGCTGGGGGCGCGCTACGACAATGACGACCTCGCCCCGAAATCCACCCTGGCACCGCGCGCCGCGGCATTCTGGGACGTCTTCGGCGACCAACGCACCCGCCTCGAACTCGGCGCCAACCGTTACTACAGCCGCAACTTCATGGTCTACCGGGCCCAGGCCCAGCGTCTCGCACTCCAGAGCACGACACAATTGCGCAGCCTCAGCGGCGGGCTGCTCACCGATTGGAGCGCCCCGTCAATGGCCTCCAACTGGACCTGGTACAAGCTCGGCGACATGAAGGTGCCTTACGACGACGAGAGGATGGTCGGCATCAGCCAGAAATGGCTCGGGCATACCTGGAGCCTGAAGCGGGTGCTGCGCGAAAGCCGTGACGAAATGGTGCTGCACCTGCGTTCGGCGTCCAATTTCTACTGGGACAACCGCGGCTACTCCGACGCCAAGACCTGGGCGCTGAGCGTGGAAAGCGATCAACCGATCCGCATCGGCAAGACCCTCACCTCGCTGATGTTCGGCCTGGACCACACCGACCTGACGACCTCGCATGCCGATTACTCGGACACCTTGAGCGAACTCACCGGCGGGCTGGACCGCATCATCATCTACGACGGCAAACCCATGGCCTGGGGCAGCCGCCCGGCGCAGAACTACAACCGCCCATGGAGCGCCCGCTTGCTGCTCTCCACCGACATTCCCTCGGCCCGCCTGACCATCTCCAATTTCTTCCGCGTGCGCGACGGCTTCGAAAAAATGGCCGCTACCGACGTTTTCGTCCCCTACGGCGACAGCACGGCCCGCGTCTGGGAAAAGCACAAGTTCGGCACCGCCATCACCTGGGACCTGCGGCTCAACTGGCGGCTGCCGGTCGCCACCGGACAGGAGGCCTTCATCAACCTGAACGTCGATAACGTCCTCAATCGCAAGAACGAGATCGAGGACATCGACAACGACAGGGTGTACGAAAAAGGCCGCCAGTTCTGGGTCGAGCTCGGCTACCGCTTCTGATCCGCCCATCCTTTCCCGCCCGCCAGCGCGCGGGCGGGAACACGCCCGATCCCCACAGACACGCAGCCCTTCCGTCCATTCCGATGCCTTCTTCCCCCTCCCCGCACCGCCGCACCGCCCTCCACCGCCGCCTGGCCATGTCCTTCTTCGCCATGTTGTCGTTCGCCCCGGCCTTCGCCCCCGCGTACGCATCCTGTACCACCTCCGGCGGAGCCTGGGACGCCGCCTGCCTGCGCACCCTCTACACCCACGACATCGGCGAATGGCCCCGCCCGCAGGGCATGGATCGCGCCGACTGGCGCGAAATGGCGCCGCTTTCGAGCCTTCGGCCGCCCGCCACGGACCCGGCCCGCAGCGCGCTGGGCGAGCGGCTGTTCTTCGACCCGCGCCTGTCGCGCTCCGACCTGCTCGCCTGTATCAGTTGCCACCGTCCGTCACACGGTTTCGCCGACACCCAGGCCACCTCGTCCGGGCATGATGGGCGGCTCGGCAAACGCAACGCCCCGACCGTGCTGGGCGCGGCATACGCCACCTCGCTGTTCTGGGACGGCCGCGCCGCCAGTCTGGAGGAACAGGCGCTCGGGCCCCTCGCCCATCCGGACGAGATGGCGATGCCGCTGGCCGAACTGCCCGCCAAGCTCGCCGCGCTCGACGACTATGAAGCGGTCTTCGCGCGGGCTTTTGGCGGCGAAAGCGCCGTGACCCTGGCGCGCATCGCCAGCGCACTGGCCGACTACCAGCGCACGCTGCTACCGCCGGAAACCCGCTTCGACCGCTTTCTGAGCGGCGAGCGCGGCGCGCTCGACGACCGCGAACTGCTCGGACTGCACCTGTTCCGCACCAAGGCGCACTGCATGGCCTGCCACGATGGCCCGCTGCTCAGCGACAACCGTTTCCACAACCTGGGGCTGACCTGGTACGGCCGCCAGTACGAAGACCTGGGGCGCTACGAGGCCACCGGTCACCATACCGACGTCGGCCGCTTCCGCACGCCGACCCTGCGCCAAGTGGCGCACACCGGCCCATGGATGCACAACGGGCGCTTTCCCCTGCTGAGCGGCATCCTCAACATGTACAACGCCGGCATGCCCCGGCCCCGACCGGCCAACGAAGAACAGGAGCGCGACCCGCTGTTCCCGGCCACATCCGAGCTGCTGCAGCCGCTGCAATTGACGCCGGCCGAACTCGAAGCGCTCGAAGCCTTCCTGCGGACGCTCTGATCGGCGCCCTCGTCCGTCCGATCCCCGGCCTCGCGTCATGCAGGCCGGGGATCGGCTCGCGCTCCGGCCTTGCCCGATCGCACGCCGATCAGTACACTTCTTTGATTTTGAAGAAGCTTCCATCCATGTCCGCCTCCGCGCCCGTCCGTCCTATCGAGTTCCGCAACACCACGCTCGGGGCGACCGTCGCCATGCTGCAGGCAACCGAGCCGCCCGCGCTGGCCGACGCGCTGCACAAGATGCTCGGCGGCATGCCGGACTTCTTCAACGGCGAGGCCGTCATCCTCGATTTTTCGACGCTGCCCGAAGTCCCGCCGACGATAGACTGGGCCGGCCTGAATTCGCTGCTGCGCCGCTACCGCCTGCAACCCATCGGCGTGTTCGGGCTGCCGCCGCAGCACGCGGAAGGCGCACGGCGCGCGGGCCTGGCCGAACTCGACGCGGCCGCGCTGGGCGACCGTCCCGCGCCCCAGGCGCCGGCTCCC